>JAYENI010000189.1:0-19749 GCA_034722015.1 Pseudomonadota bacterium | reverse complement strand
GTTTTAAGTGATGAGTTTTGAGTTGTGGAGTTCGCTTCGTTCACGGAACGTTTCATAGGGAAAGATGCCGTCGATATGGGCTGTGCGCGCAGCGCACACTTTCAACTCAACACTCAACACTCAACACGTATTACTTTGTTCCGGCTTCGCCGGATTAGGCGTCACACTGCAGAAAAATTCGCGCGCCAAGGTTACGGACGCTCCAGGTCTGGACGTTACTGAATCCGCTGTCCCGAAACAGGGCTTCCAACTCGCCTTCCCTGAACGTCTTCTGGCCCGTCAAGGCATGGAAAAGCTCGTGCTCGACATGCGGGTAGGATAAGCGATGCATTTTGTCTTCATCTGGAAGGCACACCTCGGAAATGAGAAAGCGCTTGCCTGCGAAGGTCTGCTTGAACGTTGCGAACAGCTCCAGGAGCTTTTGCCTGCCTTCGAAGAAATAGCCGTGGAAAAGATCGACGGCGGTGACCAGCTGGTACGCAGCGAAATCGTACCGCGAGTCACCCAGTCCGAAGATGTCCTGCTCCAGCAACTCAACGCGCCCGTCGAGCCGCTGTTCCCGAATCGTCTGCCGCGCCTGTTCCAGGAAGGTTTGGTCCCGGTCGATACCCAGGAATCGCATATCCTCGTTCTGTCGGGCCAGAAAAGAAGACAAATCGACGTTACCGCAGCCAAGTTCGATGACGCCGTCGACGCCCATCGGCGCAATCAATTTGCCCAGGACATCGAAGGTCAACCTGGGACCCGTTTCCCGGAAACCGTGCGCAACATTCTGGTCACGCCTCTTGATGTCTGAAAGAACGATTTCCCTGCGCAGTAATTGCGGGAGGTTCTCGAAGAATTCCTCATAAGCGAAAAAAATATTCATTACGCCTTGAGTATCGTCCCAGAACCGCTTGCCCTTTCGGGTCAGCGCCACACGGTGTCCGTCGAGTTCCAGGTATCCCAGCCTCGAAAGATAACGGCAGACTTCCTCTGTGATCGTCGGATCGAATCCCCGCTCGTCGCAAACCCGCTCGATGTCGATTTCGCTCTCCTGTTCCAGCGTGTCCATCAACCCGGCATCCAATAGCGTCCAGAAGCAGGCCGTCGTAACGAACCCCCTGATGGGTGTTCGGGCGGTCTTCATCGCGCGAACGTTTCGCAGGATCTTCCCGGGGCTTTGGTGCCGCAAGGCAAAAAGGACTTCAGCAGTCATTTTTCCAGGCTTTCCAGGGTCTTCTCCATTCCTTCCTCGAACGTAAACGGTGTTCGTCCGATCAGTTTAAACGCTCTCCCGGCGTTTACGGACCGGCTTCTCCCCACGAAGGTCAGTTTCTTTCTCGAGATCGGCGGGGCCTTCTTGATCCTGAAGAGACGGTAGACGAACTCAAAACCGGTTGCCAGTCCGACTGCCGCGGGCTTGGGGATTACCTTGGTCGGCGCGGGAACGCCGATGTGATCCGACACCCGTTCGACGATTTCGCATATCGTTGTGTCCTGTGGATCCGCGATGTTATAGGTATTACCGAAACTGTCGGCATTACCGATCATGGCGTCGACCAGCGCAACGACGTTTCCGACGTAGACGGTATTCACGAAGTTGTCCTTTGAGCCGATGTATTTGACCTTTCCGCTACGGAGATTCCTGATCAAATTCGGAAAAAAATTGTTGTCTCCCTCGCCGTAGATGAAACCCGGGCGCACGATTCCGAATGCGATACGATTCTCCGTACAGTAATTCTTCACGAAGATCTCCGCATGGATTTTGCTGTTACTGTAGTAATCGGTGGAAAGGACATATCGATTGTTCTCGCTGATATGGTCCTGATCCGTATCTCCAAATACGCCCAGGCTACTGATGTGAACAAACTGTTTTATTCCCTTGTCGTGCCCTGCGATCAGAACGTTCTTTGTCCCTTCGACGTTTGTGGTCTCGAAGTTGCGGTACGAATCCCATTCCCTGACGTGTCCGGCCGTATGCACGATCGCATCCACGCCATCCATCGCCGCATCGATCGCGGTCAGGTCCGTCAACTCGCCTTTTCTGAAGTGGATGCGTTCCCCGAGGTCCCGGAACATGGCGCGGCCTTTATCCGGGTCCCTGAGGAACAGAGTGACATCCTTTCCTCCGGCGTGTAGTTCACGGACGATGTGCGAGCCGAGGAAACCAGTTCCCCCCGTCAGGAGCACGTTATGTATCTTCTGCTCCGATGGCCACTCCTGCTCGTGCTCCAGCTGGAATCCCTGCACCGACCGCCAGAATAGAGTCCGGGAGGGAGAGCGTTCGAGAAAATGGTCGCCGTGAAAGAACGTCGTCCGCGCCGGTAGTTCACGAAGGGGCGGCGACACCTTGAGGGCCTCGTATTCGACGACCTTGTCTTCCGAAGAAAAAACGCAGTGGGTGGGAGCAGGAAAGGTGATTACGTTGGCCCGCAGCCAACGCCGCAAGCGGGCCGTTTGGCGGAAGAAGGAGTTGGTGAATTGGTAGGTGGTAGTCGGGTTGTTCTCAATGAACTGGACAAGTCCCGGCAACCGCCCATAGCTGGTTGGGGTCAAGAGGCATTCGCGGCAGGCAGTGCTCGATCCAAAGGCGATCTTTAGGACGGTTCCCGGATTGAATTTGTCCCTGACTTCAACCGGGGGGTTTACGAGCGTCACGGTCGCGAAGTGCTCGGGCCTCTCGGTGATCCAATGGAGCGCCGGCTGGGTTCCGAAACACTGCGCCACGAGGTGAAAGTATCTACTTTCATGCGATGCCTTGAAGTCGAGAAAGCAGGATTCGTAGTTTTCCATCCACTGCTCGTAGCGACTTGCGTGGGTTCTGGGGTGCCTCGGAAGGAATAAAATCGATGTCCCCTCGGGCAGGTCATCGGGAATCTCGAACCAGCTGATGTCGCTTACAAGACCGTGAATATAAACGAGCGTACGTTCGGATTGAACAGTTCCACCTGGATATACGTAATAGTCTATCTGTTCCCCGCGTGCCGTCGATATTTCTTTCCTCGCAAAAGGTTTCTCTTCGATCTGTGGTGTATTAGTAGATGTCGATTTCATACCTGTAACCCACTTTTCTGTAACTGCAGTATCGAGTGCCGGGCGCAAAAAATCTGGCTGGCCGACTGCTCTCCGGCTCCATGAATCCAGCTACCCCGGCGACAGGCGCTCGGGGGTGATGCCAGGCGTGGCATGCAGTTAGAGTCCGCGCCGACTCTCGTAGTAGGGCGTCCCCGGCCCCTCGATATCGTTCTTGCCAGTATAGTCCAGTTCCCTGGTGGCCTTAGGCCACCAGGCCCTCCGGAGGCCGCTTGATTCCCTCCGGAGTGGATTGGCCGAGGGGTGTAGGGCAATCGCCGGAAAAGGATCTACCGGATCACGCTGGACTTTCGTTCGTCTTCAAGGCGCGGCAAGGGTGGATCGTCGAACGCCGCAATGGTTGCCGCAACGCCGAAGACGGGCGAAAAGGCAAATGAGGTGGTATATTCTTTGACAGAAATCGCCTAGCAAGTCCAGCAGGGCATTGCGACCGCAATCTTGAATCTGCATCTTCGAATACCGCCGGGAAAGATCAACGTTAGCATTCAATTATTCTTTTGAACCCGCTATAACCTTTTCCGCCTTGTCGAACAGGTTCGGGGCAGAACCGCGGAATCGGGGCGTGTGACTATGCTGGACTTACAGGAAATTCCCTTTTTCTCCCAGTTCTCATTCGACGAGCTGGAGGTGGTTCGGCGTGCGGTCGAGCTTCAAGACTACGCCCCAGGTACCTTTCTGTGCTGCAAGGGTGAAACCGGGCGCACTCTGTTCGCCATTGCTTCGGGTGGCGTGAAGGTACTCACGACGGACGCGCACGGCTTTTACCACGGCCCCGGTCATCTAATCGGCGAGCTTTCCCTCCTGTCCGGCCTCCCGGTTTCCGCTACCGTGGTAGCAACCAAACCGACCAGGGTCTACACATTGGGCAAGGAGACCTTGCAGAGCCTTCTGGACTCCAAGCCGTCCCTCTATCGTACGTTCACGGAGATGCTGGCCTCCCGTGTGCGCCGGCATCCGGTGGATCGATCGTTGGAGGCGCCAACCTGCGTCATTGTCGGCTGTGTCGGGGGGGTGGGGGAATGCTACGCCTTTGCCCGGGCGCTGTTCGGCCGTATTGCCAAGTATGCCCATGACTCGATTTTCTGCCAATCCAGGGATCCGGAGGACAGCGCGACCTCCGCGGTACGTCCGGGAGAAGACACCGGAGTCCCTCGGTTCCTGCGGCCGCTCGGAGAGCGCTACCAGATCGTGGACGACGACCTCGGTGGGCACTTTGGCAAGTTGCTGCAAGAGGACCCCTCCCAACCCACGGAGTTGATTCGGGCGTGGCGATCGTTCGGTGCTTACGGTCAGTGTCTCGTTCTCTCCCTTCCATGGCACGAGGTCAAGAGCCTCACACCTGATCTGGAAAGTCAGGATGCGGTAATCTGTCTGGTGCCCCCCGGCGTCGGCGCCGAGATCGATTTGGCGCCGAACGAATGTACGACTTCACTCGGCAAGGCCGACTGCGCCATGGTGAGACTGGTGCGGGGGGGGGATGTCGGCGGAGCACCTGGTCGGCGACGCCGGTGTTTCGTCATCAACGTTGACGGATGGAGACCGGAGACGGAACGGCCCATGGACAGCAAGTCCGTCGAGCAGTTGGAGCGGCTCGCGCGGTGGTCCGCCGGTTGCTCGACAGGCCTCTCGCTGGGTTCCGGCGCGGCCAGGGGGGTCGCCCACCTGGGTGTGATAAAGGTCCTGGAAGACGCCGGAATTCCGATCGATTGCCTGAGCGGTACGAGTATCGGCGGTATCGTCGCATCGGCGTACTCGCTGGCTGGATCGGCCGACGCGACGATCGATCTGGCCAGGGAGTGGCTAGGAAAAAAGAGCAAGGTGCTGGATACCTTCAATAGTCTGGGTGCTTCGCTGGTGCCCGGGAAAAAGATTCGGAAGGTGGCCGAAGCGGTATTCGGCTCGGCGCAGTTCGAGGATCTGCCTATTCCCGTGTCGATGGTGGCGACGGATCTGGTCACTGGAGAGAAGGTCGTCATGGACGAAGGGTCTTTGGTAGAGGCGGCGCTCGGTTCATCCGCGATCCCCGGGTTCTTTCCTCCGATTCGCTGGGGAGACCGGTATTTGATCGATGGCGCAAATGTCAGTCGGGTGCCTGTTGATCAGTTGGACAAGTACCGATGCGGCGTCAAGATCGCGGTCAACGTGGCCCCGCTTCCCGGCTCCGAGGCGATGGACGAGGCGGCGATAAAGAAACACTTTTTCTCGATGCTGGGATTCAGGAACATCTGGCTGCGCTCCTGGGAACTGCAGGCATACTGGCACGGAACGCGGGAAGCAAGCCACGCCGATATCATTCTGGAGCCTGACACGCGACGCTTCGGTATGTTGGACTTTGACAGGTTCGATGAGCTGCTGGACATAGGCATTCGTACGACGACGGAGAAGCTTGCCGAGATAGAAGAAATCGTCGCATTGAAATCCAGACCTGGTGAAGTTCAACCATAGCAAACAATCCTCAGGGTGGCCCGAGCATGTCTTTACTGGTTAGAACCTTGTTCGAGGCTTTTGGGCCTTCGACCTTACGGGAGTTCAAGCGGCAGTGCGCAACCCCGACTGCCACGCAGCAAAAGCTGCTGATCAAGATGCTGAGCCAGAATAGCGATACGGAGTATGGGCGGATCAACGGATTTGCAGCCATCTCCAATGTAAGAGAATTTCAGAAGCGGGTACCTGTCGTCGACTATGAGGAGTTACACCCCTACATCGAAAAGGCGATGTCGGGGGGCGCCAGGCAATTGACCCGGCGGCAGCCGAATTTCTACGCAGTCACAAGCGGCACGACCGGCGCGTCGAAATACATCCCGGTGACACCGGAGAGCCAGACCGTCAAATCGAAGCTGATGCGGGTATGGCTGTCGGCGGTTTTCCGGGATCACCCGGGAATCTTCGCGGGCAGGATCTTGCAGGTCGTCAGCCCGGACGTCGAGGGTCGAACGGCTTCCGGCGTACCTTTCGGCGCCGAATCGGGCCACGCCTACCGAAACATGCCCGGCACGATGAAAAAGATGTACTCGGTTCCCTACGATACCTACGAGATAAAGGATTACGAGGCCAAGTACTACACGTTGCTCCGTCTCGCCGCGGGCGATTCCGTATCGGCGATCGCATCGGTCAACCCCAGCACCGCACTGCTGCTGGCCAAGCGCCTCGCGGACCATACCGAGCACATCCTGCGCGACATTCGCGACGGCGTCCTGCGCACCGATCTGGACGTCGACCCCGCGATTCGTCGCAAGCTCGAACGGCACTTTCGACCGGACCCGGAACGGGCGAGAAAGCTCGAGCGGGCCGCACGGGAAACCGGCGGGAAACTCCTCCCGAAAGGGGCATGGCCCGACATGGAGATCATCGCCTGCTGGAAAGGGGGCACCGTCGGTCAGTACCTGGAGCAGTTCGACGACTACTTCCCCCGCGGCGTTGCAACGAGGGACCTGGGGTACCTGTCGAGCGAGAATCGCGGATCGGTCCCGTTGACCGACGAAGGGGACTCCGGCGTATTGGCCATTGCCACCAACTTCTACGAGTTCTTTCCGGAAGACGCTTCCGGCCCACCGGATGGAACCGACTTGCTGACTGCCGCGGAGCTGGAAGTCGGCCGCCGCTATTTCATCTATGTCACGACCCTGGGCGGACTCTATCGCTACGACATGAATGACATCGTCGAGGTGACGGGACACTACCAGGATACGCCGCTGATCCGTTTCGTCCAGAAGGGAAAGGGCGTCGTCTCGTTCACTGGCGAGAAGCTTTACGAAACCCAGGTCCTGGCGGCGGCGGGCAAGGCATTTGCCGGGCTTCCCCAAAGACCCGAATTCATCGCTGCCGTCGGGGAAATGCGCGGGGACAGACCGCGTTATCTGTTTCTGGTCGAGTTCGACTCGCCGCCCGGTGAGAGTGAGGGTACGGATCTCGCCGGTCGATTGGAGCGAGCGCTGTGTGAAAGCAATATCGAATACGCCGCGAAACGTGATTCGATGCGCATCGGTCCACCGGTTTTACGTGTCGTGCGCAGCGGTGAGTTCGATGCCTATCGCAAGCGGATGGTGGAGCAGGGTCGAGCGGATGGGCAGTTCAAGGTGCTGCGCCTTACGTCAGACACATCATTCGCGCGAGAATTTTCCAGCATCTGTGATTATGCGGTGGATTCCTAAGGCGATTGCCGGTTCCAGTTACCATGAGGTCCAGTACGATGGAAGAAAAACTCCAGGCGCTCAAGTCCAGCTCGCTTTTCGAGACATTCGATGACAACGTCCTCCGGCGCTTCGCCGAGAGTTGCAGCGTATCCAGGTTCAAGGGCGGCGACATCATTTTTGTCGAGACGTCGGAAGGAGACGAAATATACCTGATCGCGGACGGCGAGGTTTCCATCCGGATCGCCCTTGCAAATGCCGATCAGGACTACGAGATCATCAAAGAGCAGCGGGGCGACCTGTTGGGGGAAATGCGGTTCATCGACAGCTTGCCCCGCAGCGCCACGGCGATCGCCGAAACCGATACCGAGCTCCTGGTTTGGCGCAGCAGCAGCTGGCGGGAAATATGCGAAGAGGACCCTGGTGTCGGATACCGCCTCACCCTCGCCATCGCCAAGACCCTGGCCGATCGGCTTCGTCGCTGGAACGTTCGACTTCTCGACACCGTGGACTGGGGTATCGCTTGAACCGGCGAAGCCGCTATTGTATGTTTTTCCGTCCCGCTTCGAGAGGTTCCCGACCGGCGACCGCTACGGCCCGGACGGATGTTCAAGCGGGTACGTCGCCAATCGAGTACCGCCTCTTGACCTCTCGCCTGATCACGTAGGCATACATCGCCGGAACGAAAACCAGTGCCAGCACGGT
The DNA here is from genome assembly GCA_034722015.1 of Pseudomonadota bacterium. Taxonomy (GTDB): domain Bacteria; phylum Pseudomonadota; class Gammaproteobacteria; order JAJDOJ01; family JAJDOJ01; genus JAJDOJ01. Next base: position 11,839 of record JAYENI010000189.1, on the reverse strand, counting down.
GGCGCCGACCAGTCCCCCTGCGATGGCTATCGCCAGCGGTGGCCAGAATGTACCTCCGAACAGGATCAGGGGGAGAAAGCCGCCGATCGTCGTGAATGTGGTCGAAACGATGTGCCGCGTACTCTCGACGACCACATCGCGAATTCCAGTGGGAGACCCGTCCCTACACCGCTTGTCCTTTGTCAGTGCAGCCAGCACGACAATGCTGTCGTTGATGGCGAGCCCGATCAGCCCCATGGTACCGACAACAGCCATGAACCCTATCGGGTAGCCGAAAATCCACAGGGTAAGAAGCGCGAGGCCGATGCTCTGTATCGCGACCATGCCGATGATCCCGGCCAGCCGGAAGGAGTTGAAGGCCAACACGATGGTGCCGATCATCAATACGACAAGCGGCGGTAGCGCGTTCAACAGCGTCTGCTGCGATTCCGCGCGTTCCTTGGTTTCCCCGCCGTAGTCGAGCTGATAGCCGGGAGGAAGCTTGAAACTGCTGCCCGCGAGACGGCGCCTGAAATCCTCCAGGGCCTTTCCCGGAAGAAAGAAGGGCTCGAGGTAGGCCTGTACGATGTTCACCCGGGCGCCGCTTTCCCGGTTGATCGAGTTGATCTCCGGAACCAGCTCAACGTTGGCAATCACGTTGAGGGGAACGCCGGGCAGGGTCTTGGTCTCGTCAACTCCCTCGCGCTGGGAGGGCAGCAGCGTGTTCGCGGCGACGCGCCCGAGATCCGTGCGGTCCGCTTGATGGAGGCGCACCCGGACCGGGAGCTCTTCGGTATCTTCGAGAACGGTTCCACCGGTTACGCCCTCCAGACCGGCGTTGAGTTGATTTGCGAGGTCCACGAGTTGAAACCCGGCCAGCGCGGCCTGGTCCTCGTCGGGCTCGAGGTTCAGCTTGGGTCGTCCGCCGGTGACCTGCGCCTGGGTGTAGGTTACGCCATCGCTTTGACCAAGGATCACACGTAACTCCTCTCCCAGACGCCGCAGGATCCCCAACTCGGGCCCCGTGATGGACACCTCGACGGGCGCCTCCACGGGAGGTCCTTGCTCGAACGGCAACGTGAGCACGATCGCGTTAGGGAAGGCATCCATCAACTCCCTTTGCAAGCGGGGAAGCAGGGTTCGCGTGCCTTCGGAGGACGTGGTGTCCACGAATCCGCCCGCGAAACTGACGACTCCTTCTTGCGTCGTGATCGCGTTGTAGAAAACCCGCGGTGGGTTTTCCCCAAGAAACCAGTGGCTTCTCGAGACTTCGGGATGGCTGTGGAGTATTCGTTTGAGCCGCTCAACGTTACGGATCGTTTCGTTCAGGGACGCCTGCGGCGCGAGCTTGAGCTGAACCTGGAACTGCGCCCTGTCGATTGGCGGAAAGAACTGCTCGATGAGCTGAGTACTCAAGGCAAACCCAAGGAGAGGTAGCGCCAGTCCCGCGAGTATGCCGGTCCAGGGACGTCTGAGCACGCCATCCAGTAATGCCTGGTAAGCGCCAAGCAAGCCGAGATCCCCGATCCCGTTGCGCCAAAAGCCTGGTTTGGGTGTTGGGTCACGGTCGAAGAACCCGGCGAGCGCCGGAATGACCGTCAGAGAGAGAAACAGGGACGAGAAGATGGAGATAATGACCACCAGTCCCATCGATCCCACGAATTCCCCGATATTTCCCGGCATCGCGGCGATCGGCATGAACGTGAGTGACGTCGTCACGGTCGATGCGCTCAGGGGCACGAACAATCGCTTTACAGTCAATGAAATCGACTGGCTTACCGCATGCCCCCGCAGGCGTTCCTTTTCGTACTCGTTGACCGCGACGATGGCGTTATCGATAAGTAGCCCCAGGGCGATGATCAGTCCCGTTATGGAAATCTGCTGGAGCGGCACGCCGAGGATTTTGAGCGCCGTTAGGACCATAAACGCAGTCAGGGGCAGAGCGGACGCCACCAGGAGCGCGGACCTGAATCCCATCATCACGAACAGGACCAGAACCACCATCAGCATCCCCAGCGCCAGATTCTGGGTCAGGTTGCCGAGGCGATCACGAGTATATTGACTCTGGTCGAATATCACTTCGGCGTGGATGCCCGCGGGCAATGTCGCGGCGAAGTCACGAAACACCTTCCGGGCCCGGTCACTCCACAGGTCCACTCGCTGGTTTGGCTGCATTTTCGCCCCGACCACGACGCCGGCTGAGTCATCCACGAGAACGTAAGTCGACAAGGGTTTGCGCGTCGTTTTCGAGACTTGCGCAATGTCGCCGACACGCAGGAAACGCCCGTCCGCCTCCCGGCGCAATGGTACCTGGCGGATACGCTCTACCGAGTCGAGCTCTCCGCGAACCTCGATAATCAGCTCGTTCTGTTCGCTGTGAAGCTGCCCCGCGGGAATTTTCGCGTCCGCCAACTCGATCGCCCTGGAGATTTCGGTTGCCGTCAGATTGACCGACGCCATGACCATGGGGTCGATCGACACCAGGATCTCTTCCTGAAGCTCGCCGAAAATCTGTGTTTTCTGCGTGCCGCTCATCGGTGAGAGCCGTTGCTCGAGCTCTTTCGCGAGACGGTACAGGAGATCCATCTGGGGGTGGTCGTCCAGCGTCCAGGTGAAGCCGACGAGTAAAGTGTAGGCCGTGGTGTTGATCTTGTTGAGTTCCGGGCGGAGCGCGCCGGCGGGAAGCTGAGGCTCGACGTCCGCCAGCTTGTCGCGGACCCTGGACCAGACGTCATCCACGTTAACAACCGTCTCCTCAAGGTCGATGTCAACATTCGAGACCCCGGTCCGGGATATCGACTTGACCTCCTTGATCTCCTCAATCTCTTTGACGGCGTTTTCGATCTTCTCCGTGATCAGGGCTTCCACCCGGGTCGCGCTGGCGCCGGGGAAGTAGGTAATGATGTCCGCGAACCTGCCCGTAAGCGTCGGGTCCTCCTGACGTGGGAGGGTCTGGAAGGCCGAGAGTCCCGCGACCGTGATCAAGCCCAGGACCAGTACGGTGAGGCGCGGCTTGTGGTAGAAGAGGTTGGAGAGGTCCATGGTCGTGATCAGCGCGTGGGGTTCGACGATGTATCGGGCACCGACTCATTCTTGCCGGAATCCACTATCCGTACCCGCTGCCCGGGCACCAGTCGATGCAGGCCGTTCGCCACCACGACGTCTCCGTCCCTCAGGGTACCGCGCACGAAGGCCCGGTCCTCTTCGCTGTGCAGTAACTGCAGCTCCCGCAGGCTCACTTCTCTCATAGTCGGGTCGGGTCCGGTTGGCTCGAGGGCATAAGCACTCCACAATCCGCGCCTTCCCTCCGCCAGCGCGCTGATGGGCAGCCAGAAACCAGCGGCCTCCGTCCACCAGATCATCTTCAGACGCGCCAGTTGGCCCACCCTTGCGGTTCTCGGCTCAGAGCCGAGTTCGAAAATCGCCTTGACGGTGCGCGTGCTCGAATCGATCTCGGAAAGAAGGGTGCGAAGTTTCGCATCATGGGTTTCGCCACCAATTTCGATCTCGTAGCTTTGGCCCTCTTCCATGCCGGCTGTTGCATGTGACGGCACGCCAACGTGCACCTCGAGTTTCTGGTCCTCGATCAGGCGCAAGACCCGTTCACCCACGCCCATGATGGTGCCTTCGTCGGCCCATCGGGACATAATACTGCCGGCGAACGGGGCACTGAGCGTGGAACGATCCAAATCCACTTCGAGGACCTTTATTGTCGCCTCCACGTGCTCGACGCGAGCATCCGCGGCGGCAAGCTGGGCGGACAAGGCTTTCGCCTCGAAGACGGACTCGTCGTATACCTGCGTGGACACCTGTTTGTTCGCCGCCATTTTCCGGTTCCGCTCCGCCGTCTTCCGGGCGAGCTGCAATCTGACCTCCGTTTCCTGCCGCTGAGCCTGGCTGCGCTTCAACTCGGCCTTCAACTCCGCAATCTTCGCCTCGAGACGCCGTGTATTCAGTTGCGCCAGGACATCCCCCTTCGCCACGCGGTCTCCCTCGTCGACCCGGATTGACTCCAACTGACCGCTCCTTTCAAACCCGAGAGAGCTGCTGCGGCGACTCAATACCCGGCCCGCGTAGCTCTCCATCACCTCGTATCTATCGAGTACTTGCACGGTGAGAGAATCCACGAGGAGCATCTTGCCCGCCGGGAATGGATCGGTCTCCGCAACCGTGCCGGCCAGGGCCTGGGTGAATGGCGGAAGCACCGCTCCGGATATGCCCAGTAGTACGATGCAAACTTGCAGGAAACTGGATGTAGCGAGACGCTTCTTTCCCTGCTTTCTGGCATGAGATATCACGAATTTATCCCCCCAACCCGGCGAATCCGGAAGCAGATTGTAAGTTGTGAGCTTTGAGTTGAAATTGTGCGCTGTACACACGGCTCAAATCGACGGTATCTTTCCCGATGAATTAGTCTGAGAGCGAAGTGAACTCCACAATTCAGCATTCAGTACCAACAATCCAAATAAACCTTCAACATCTTGCTCGGGAGTTGACTGGCAAGGTACTAATGGACATAGCCGTTTTCCCTGAACCAGGTCAGCGTGCGGCCAATCGTATCATCTACCGATGTGCCTGCCCTGAACCCCAGGTCCTTTTCGGCTTTGGCGCCATCGAGATACTGGCCCGCGGACATCACCCCGATGACTGTTTCGCTAATCCGTGGAGGATCACCTTTGAGCAACCTGTATCGCCACATCTGCGCCCTCGCAACCAGCTTGGCGACTCGTAGTGAAACACACCGCGGTGCAGGCACTTCCGCCGTCCCGGCTACTTTTGTAATGAACTCGCTCATCATGATGTTGGTGCCTGTCAACAAATAGCGTTCTCCTGGCTTTCCCGCCTCGCAAGCCTGAACCAGTCCCCGCGCCGCGTCGCCTGCATAGATGATATTTCGCTGGCCTTCGATGAACGCGGGTAGCGTCCTGTTAGCCACTTCAACGATGAAACGACCGGTGGTCGGGCCGTAGTCATACTCGCCCAACGTTGTTGCGGGAATACCGACTACCACCGGCAACCCACCTTTCCCCTGCTCGATTGCCAGCCGATCCAGCTCCCACTTGACCTGCAGATAAGGATTCTTGTCAGCGGGCTGCGAAGGGTACTCCAGACCTTCATTGCCAGGGAGTTGCCCGGGATGTTTTCTCAGGGCGACGGAACCGCCGACATAGACGATTTTCTCCAGATCGTGCTCCGCGCAGGCCGAATAAAAATTATTCATTTGTGTTGTGGCCCGCGTTACCTCTTCCTGCCATGGTCTGGGTATCGTGGGGTAATAACCGGCGCAGTTGATGACCGCGTCGACACCAGACAGTGCCTCGGTCAGCGCCTCTCTATCATCCAGGTCCGCAACGGCAGAGGTAAACGAAAGGTCGCTGAGGCGATCCAGGTTTGAGGAGCGCCTGTGGATGACGGTTAGGTCGTGACCTCGGTTCATGACCGCCCTGGCGGCATGATGCCCAATCAAACCAGTAGCCCCAACAATCGCTATTCTCATTGCACTTGCGCATTCTTCTCTGATGCGATGTAGAGGCGGATCAGGAAACACAAGCCAACGACTGCCGCGAACATCACCCCCAGACTCCGTATTGTGCCTTCCTTCAGGAAAACATCTGCAACGATAAAGACGACGAAGATGAAGACGTTCAATGCGACGCGTTGCTTCCAGATCCATCTGGGAGGTGATCTGAACATCCAGGCCAGGACAACGTCAATTCCCCACCAGAAGGTCAGCAGGAAATTGGTGCCGGCGATCAAGGTGCCCTGTTTCGCAAGGGTGTCGCCAAACCCGTCAAACTGAACAAACGTCCCGTAATAGAAATGCACCAGATAGGACAGGAAGCTGAACGTCCAGAATAGCAGCCAGTAGTTGTTCGCCGTTCCCGACACGCCGCGGAACATGAACAGGCAGAGGCTGGGAATCAAAAGGAGTGTAGTCACCCAGATCGTGAGGACGGTCCGGTTCAGATCCGGATTCTGGGTCCGCTCCGGCGCAACAAGCGCCAGCGTGACAAGAAGACCAAAGGGCACATAGACGATGGCGAACTGCACAAAACCGATGCGTTCCGGGCGAGTTACGGTCATAACACCCTCTTTTCTGTTAAACGGTTTTCAGATATTCAAGAAGGTCGATCAATTCTTGCTCGTTCCACCCTGTTCCCTGATACGCCCAAGGGTAATCATGGCCCTTGTTCGAGTTGCCGCGCAAGCTGGTATCGAAGGGGAAATAAACGTTGGTATCGGGCGATTCAGGGGATATGAACCCCAGGTCCCGCGGGTCATAGAGATTGCGTCCGCGGTAGAAAAAGTTGCGACGGGGCTTCAGGTTGATCAATTCGGCCAGAGTCAGAACGCTCGCATTGTGCAGGTAAGGGGCGCGGGAAAAAGCGGAATCGATCGGGCTATTGATATATCCGCCGGTGGTGCGCAGCACCTCTCTGGGAAAACTGAACGGATGATCTTCGGGAAAGACCTGATATATCGTATCGGCGATGCGTTCGTTGTGACGAAAAACGACGCGTTCGGGGTCGGTGCCGATATCCTGGTGCGGAACCACCTCTCCCTGTTGTTCACCGCGTATCCATTCACCGGTCCCGGGGTCCGGATGACCGTGACAGGAATTACAGTGGGCCATATATACCTGCTGACCACGAGCAACGCGATCCGGGTCGATCGCTTGCGCTTCCTGCGTGAACAGGTCGGCGTAACCCGGTCCGTGCAGCCCTGTAGTGTAGGCGGTGGAGGCGATGATATTGTGAGCGATCTCGGGATGCGCCAGGTTATCGGCAGTGGCGCCCGCGGCCAACGCCGCGGCGGAACTGCGCGTGGGAAGGTCCCCGACACTCCCGTCCACCTGGGCCCACGCTTTCAATCCTTGTTGGTAAACGGGAGAAATCTTTGTGTAAACCGCCATGTCCGTCCCGGGGAGATTCAGGAAGCGGCGGATGATGGTGCGGAACGGTTGCGTTCTCCCCGGTCCAGTAGGAACGGCTGCCGGTGTCAGGGAGTCCGCGTAGCCGTATGGCTCGTCGAAACGGGGCAGGGCGCGCTGAAGGGTGCTGCGAATCTGGCGGAGCCAAAGGCCGATAAAGAGTTTTTCCATTGTTGAGAGACTCTCGCCGGTCCTGGCCTCATAGGTATCGACGATGCTGTCCACGGTCAATCGATCCTGGTCCAGGATCGCGGCCTGAAAGGCATCGGCCCATGCAAACAGGTTCAGGGAGGAATTACCGGGTCCGACTACGAAGTGCGTCTCGTCGCTTCCTTCCGCCCGGATTTCGGTCGAATGACACAGAACACAGCTGAAACCCACAAATTCAACCGGTGAAGGCGCTGCTGATTTCGGCCGGTAATTGGTCGCGACAAATCCCACCGGCAGTCCGCGCGAGCGTGGATCGTCCGTGCGCAGGAAACCGAATTGTTCCACCCAGTCTCCGGCGTCCGGCCCGGCAGGTTGAAAATGCTCAGGGAAAAGATCCGGGAGAACGAGCAGAGCGGGCAATGGTGCCAGTTCGGTTCCTATGGATCCATAAAGGAATGCTTCTTCCGGGCCCAGGGACTGCGGTTTTACCCAGGTTCGCTCCAGGTACAGAAAAGCCAGGGTTAGGCCCAGTAACAACGTAACAATGGCAACAGATCCGACTGCAGTCCATTTCAAGACTCGCTGCCATCGCTCTGTTGAAATGACCATAGGGTGTCGCTCCTGTTCGTTAGTGCCCGGTTATTTCTCTTGTCGGTGGATACCGTTTCACAAGAAGAAAGAACGCTGAACTTTTGTATATCCCCATCATGGAAACGAATCCCCGGTCACGAAGCTGGGGTATCAATGGCTGGAACGGTCTCCGTCAGCAGGGAACGAAGCTGTATACGGTATTTGCGAGCATCACGAAAGAAATCCCCGCATGCCGTTTCGAGGTCACTGAATGTTTCGTGGTGGCGGTTATATCGCACGATCTTTTCGACAAACTTCCAGTATCGCTCTATAAGAATTATATTCGGCGAAAAAGGCGGCGGGAATACCGATCTTGTTCGTGAATTCTTTATGTATTCCTTTACCTTATCGTGATCGATAATATCGCGAGTTGTGGCCAATGAGATGGATGATCCCTGCTGCGGGATGACGTAATTCCAGGAGCTTCGTCAACTCGATCGTCGAGTCGGTATTCACTGCGTCACCTGTCACGCCGGCCAAACTCAATTGTCTCGATGTTGTGGCGTTTTCGGCTCCTGTTGCTTTTTATCTACTTTTCCTCATCCCGCACTCGATCCATCCGCAGCGGGAAACGGTATCGTGCTGCAGTTGGTTTCCATTCATTGCGCTTTGAATCAAGTATAGACGCCGGTGGTGATTTGGCAATCCACAGGCGCACCGATGGATATTGATGTTCTCCCGCGCCGCCGCGAGCTCGGCCCGGGACAGAATTCTGAAAGATGTCGTTCGCAAGACGGCTATCTTCGATCAACACCCGGGTGTCCGGCACAATGAAACCCGCCAGTCGGCACGGGAACGCCTGGAAGACTGACGAAAAGACAAGTAAAACGGTAGGATTGTGGCAGAATTCGAAATTCCTTAATTAATGATTTCGCTGAAAAAAACGACATGGAAGGATATTCATCGTTTCTCTATGCCGTCTTGTGGGAATTCCGGAAGTTCGAATGATATCAAATTTTGACATTGGTCGACGGGTTCGCCTATACAAACGACGCCCTTGCCGCTCATGACCCACTCGTCTCGGTGCAGAACAAAGTTCAAGTCTTCGGCATGCGTGTTACTATCTGTTTCCTTAACACTAAAATAACTTCCGTTGGTGCTGTGGTCGATATAAATGATTCTTCCACCAAATAATTCAATAGAGGCATGTTCTCTGGAAACTTTGTGACTGTCTATGGTGATATCACTATGCTCACTGCGGCCGATAGAGATTTTTGTATGGTCTTGATCAATGCATAACCGAAGAGACTTGTAGCGACAGATCAAAGAAACACGTGATGGTTGAATTATTTGCGAGCGGATGGGCGGCAACCTGACATAGCTGGTGCTTTCAAGTTGATCCCAAATATATTCATACGTCTGCAGCGCTTTATCTTTACCTTTTACTTTCACATAATCGAATGGTCTGAGTTGTATTTGGTTAACGGAATTCAACGCTTGCTTCGTATCATTGGATATGATTACTTTGCCTGCCTTGGCCAGGCTGGTCATGCGTGCAGCAACATTGACGATATTTCCAAAAGGGTGGCCGTTATGCATGCCCGTGATGCCAGTTTGTAGCCCGATACGTGCGCTTAGCTGGTTATTGCTGGCAAGGGTGTGTTGAATTTTATCGGCCGCGGTAATGGCGTCATTGGCATTGTAAAAACGACTCATGATCTCATCACCGATGATTTCAACCACGATTCCCCGATATTCGGTGATAATTTGGGACATGATTTCCAATGTCAAGGTGATAATGGGATGTGCCTTTTTGTCGCCCAGGCGATCATACAAACTGGTACTTCCCGCGATGTCAGCGAATAATATCGTCAGGTTCTCTTTGCTGTCAGATTGTGACGGCTCGATGCCCTTATTCTCTGCATCAGAGTCTGCCATTGCTCTTGGTACCTCTTTGTCCTGGTCATGATAAAAATAACGGCGATCAGAAGGTTACATATATCGCAATTTCCTGGCTGGAACTGCCATCTAGTCGACATTACTTCGCAGTTAGAGGCAGGAATAAGCGAACCAATCCTCCCGGAACGGGTATGGTGGCGAGGGTAGCCCCGATGGGGTGGGATGCGCAAGACAGGTTTCGGCGCTTGACCAGTAATTCCAGGCGACCAGGGTTACACGTTTCAAACATGCCGAATTGGCTCTATGGCTGCGGACGCTGTACTACCTGCCGCTCACCGGCAGCTTTCGGCCCCCCGCCGCCGCGCCACCGTAATACGCATCGGCGCCGCGCACGGTAGTGACTGGATTGTCGAAGACGTCCTGAAGGCAGGGGAATCGGTCATCAGCGAGGGCCTTCAGAAGATCCAGAAATCCGGCGTGGCGGTGAAGGTGGTTCCGGCCAAAGGTTCAACCGCGAAGGGGTCCGTCGCTACGCCCTCGGGATAGTCATCCCCCGAATCACGTCCGGCACCATTGAAACCGGGACATCTTTTTCTCCCATGGTGCCGGATCTCCTCTCCGGCGCACTCTTCTCGCAGCCTCGCCGCCCGCTGAGCCCGGCGAGTGTCTGTGCGCAAGAAACCTGGATATGTCGAATATCTTGAACTCTGTGATATATACTAAAAATATATATTTGCAGGGTCCAAGCAGATGAAGACAGCCAAACTGTTCGAGAATGGCCGCTCACAGGCGGTGCGCCTGCCCAAGGAATTCCGCCTGCCCGGCAAAGAGGTGCTGATACGCCGTGACGGCAATCGGATCATCCTCGAACCAGTGGAGACCTCATTCGATGGTCTTGTCCGGTCTCTGGACGAATTCCCCGAAGATTTCCTGAGTGACGGACGTCAGCAGCCCGCGATGCAGCCCCGGGTGGAACTTCCGTGACTATGTGGATGCTCGACACCAATATCTGCATCTACATCATCAAGCATCGTCCACCGGAAGTGATCGAGAGGTTCCGGAATTTACATGTGTCGGAGGTTGCGGTTTCGTCCGTGACGGTGTTGGAACTGGCGTTTGGCGTAAACAAAAGTCGATATCAGGAAAAGAGCGTTTCAGCGCTCAGCCGTTTCCTGCAACCACTGGTGGTCGTCGATTTCAACAGGGAAGACGGTGAAACGGCGGGGGCGTTGCGCGCCGACCTGGAACGGCGGGGTCGACCAATCGGTCCCTACGATCTCCAGATCGCCGCACAGGCACTGAGACGGGAGATTACACTCGTGACCAACAACCTGAGGGAGTTCGAACGCATCGAGGGGCTGAATCTGGAAAACTGGGTGAGCAAGGATTGATATCCGGCTGCTTGCCGCACTTGACGATTCTACAGTGGGAACAGGTCTCGCCTCTGTTGATGCTCCCCCTCAAACGACCAGATTCCCCTATCCGCCGCGATCTTGATCGTCCCGCCCGAGACCGGTCCGTCGACATTTTACTATCATACCGGTGAGGGGAACCCACACGTCTTGCCGGCCACCTGAATGAAACGCTTCTTCACGCTGCTCGCGCTCTTTGCCCTGTTCCTGGTGGCAACACTAACCTTCGACCAGTGGTATCCGTTGCTGACGGATCAGGAGATCAGCACCGCGATCGGAACGTTGGGCAACGTCATCAATATCGGTCTTCTGCTCGGGACCGGCGTTCTGGCGATCGCTGTCTATCTGGGATGGCGTCGACCAGGGGGCCTGATCCGGGTTCGGCCGCCGATCCCGATTCCACCGTCCGCTACGTTCAGAACAGGGTCTACGAACCGACCCCGATCGACGAGTCGGCCCCCTCGCTGGAAAAGGAGCAATCCCCCTTCCTCGGTCTCGGCGCGTTCCAGCGAAAAGACGCCCACCTGTTCTTCGGGCGTCATCGTGAGACGCGCGAGGCCCTGGCCTGGCTGGGTTCTCAGGTCAGCGGCGAGACCGATGGCGGTGAGGGGATTTGCCGCTGGCTGCAGATTGAGGGCAACAGCGGCGCGGGCAAGTCCTCCCTGGTCAACGCGGGGATGCTGCCACTGGTGGAGCGGGGCGTGCTGGGGGACCGGACGGGTTTCGTCGAGTGGCGCATCATCGGCCCGATGATGCCGGGCGAGCATCCCCTGCGTCGCCTGGCGGAGGCGCTCGAACGGGCCTTCGTGTCCGATCCTGAAAGGCGCGACACGCTGGCGCGCCAGGGCAGACTGGAAAATGACGAACGCGCGCTGGCCTACCTCGTCAACGACCGAAA
>JAYENI010000188.1:0-27726 GCA_034722015.1 Pseudomonadota bacterium | reverse complement strand
TGGCGACAACATCAAGATGATGGTGAGTCTGATCGCGCCGATTGCGATGGAAGACGGACTGCGCTTTGCGATCCGCGAAGGCGGCAGGACGGTCGGGGCCGGCGTGGTGTCGAAGATTATCGAGTAACAGGGTGGTCCCGGGATCCTGCATTCATCGGCCAGACCTCTCGGCATATTCGCGGGTTGCGTGAATTGACGCAGCACGGGTAAGGGTCGGCCAGGGCAATCGAATCGGATAGATGTACTAATTATGGCAACGAATCAGAGCATAAGAATCAGGCTGAAGGCGTTTGATCATCGATTGATCGACCGTTCAGCCAGCGAGATCGTCGAGACGGCCCGGCGCACGGGGGCTCGCGTCAAGGGGCCGATTCCCCTGCCGACAAAGAAAGAGCGTTTCACGATTCTGATCTCCCCGCACGTCAACAAGGATGCCAGGGATCAGTACGAGATACGCACACACAAGCGCATTATGGATATCGTGGATCCTACGGACAAGACCGTGGATGCCTTGATGAAGCTCAATCTGGCGGCCGGCGTGGATGTGCAGATCAAGCTGAACTAGCTTCTTTCGGGTTGTGGAGATTTCGAGAACATTCGCATTGCGAATGAAACAGCGATTGGCGGTTCACTAACGAGTGAAATTCTGACATAATCGCTCGCTTTCCTCGGCCCGGAGCAAGTCGCTTGTTCCGGGCTTAGAGATTGTTGGGGTCGGATATTTTCCGGGTTTTTGGTAGCAGACGGTAAATTGAGATGGCGCTGGGATTGGTTGGACACAAATTGGGCATGACCCGGATCTTCACGGAAGACGGCGAATCGGTTCCGGTTACGGTGCTGCATGTCGAGCCGAATCGGATCTCCCAGATAAAGACCGCTGAGAAGGACGGGTATCGTGCGCTTCAGGTAACTGCATGCAATGCCGGGTCTGTCAGAGTCAGCAAATCGCAAGCGGGTCATTTCGCGAAATCCGGCGTTGAGCCTGCGGATACGTTAAGAGAGTTTCGGCTTGATGACGGTGAGTCAAAGGGGTTCGAGCTTGGTAAGGCATTGACGGTAGAGATATTCAAGGCTGGCCAAAAAGTCGACGTGACCGGGATCAGCAAAGGTAAGGGTTTCGCAGGAACCATCAAGCGACATCACTTTCGCGGGCAGGACTCCACGCACGGGAATTCGGTGTCACACCGGGCGCCGGGGTCTGTGGGTCAATGCCAGACGCCGGGGCGTGTATTTAAAGGCAAAAAAATGTCCGGTCACCTTGGAAACGTCAGGACCACCACTCAGAACCTCGAGGTTGTGAAGGTGGATGGCGAACGCAACCTGCTGCTTATCAAGGGGGCGGTGCCGGGGTCGAAGTCGGGAATTGTGGCGGTGACGCCCGCAGCGAAAGCCGGAGACTAGGGATGGATCTGAAGACTCAGGACTCTGGTGCAAGTGTGACGCTGTCAGACGTGGCCTTTGGCAGGGACTTTAATACTTCACTGGTGCACCAGGCTGTCACTGCATACCTGTCGGGTGGCAGGTCCGGAACCAAGGGACAGAAAAACCGGTCCGCGGTTCGTGGTGGTGGCGCGAAACCCTGGCGTCAGAAGGGAACCGGCAGGGCCAGGGCAGGCACTAGCCGCAGTCCACTCTGGCGTTCTGGTGGCGTAACGTTTGGCGCTCAGATCAGGAACTATGACCAGAAGCTGAATCGAAAAATGTATCGCGCAGCCATGCGCTCGATATTGTCGGAACTTGTACGTCAAGACCGGCTGATCGTGGTTGAAACGATCGGAATAACAGAGCCGAAGACACGACTGCTTTCGGAAAAACTGAAATCGATGGCGATCGATTCCGCTCTGGTCATTGACGTGGAGGTGGCACGGGAATTGGTCTTGGCGGCACGCAATCTGCCCCGAGTCGACGTGGTGGGCTCGAGTGAAGTGAATCCTGTCAACCTGATGCGTTTCGACAAGGTGGTCGCGACTGTCGATGCTGTCAAGAAGATAGAAGGGTGGTTGTCATGAATCGTGAGCGAATAATGCAGATTCTGGTTTCGCCCCACCTGTCGGAGAAGTCGACCACATCAGCGGATGCGCTGGGGCAACACGTGTTTCGTGTGCTGCCAAACGCAACCAAGAGAGAAATCAAGGGTGCTGTCGAAACCCTTTTTAAGGTTAAGGTTCAGTCCGTCAATGTTGTCAGTGTGAAGGGAAAGCGCAAGCGCCATGGGCAGAGGGCCGGAATCCGGAGTGACTGGAAGAAGGCATACGTCCGCCTCGAGAGTGGACAAGATATCGATTTTGCAGGCGCTGAGTAACTGGAGATTTTGAGGATATGGCGGTTAAAAAGTCCAAACCGACCTCTCCGGGAAGGCGGTTTACGGTCAAAATAGTGGGAGAGGGTCTCCATAAGGGAGATCCGTACAAACCACTTCTGGGGCCGCAAAACAAGAATGGCGGTCGGAACAATGGTGGCCGCATTACCACTCGCCACGTTGGCGGTGGGCACAAGCAAAAATACAGGACGATCGATTTCAAGCGGGACAAGGATGGTGTGCCGGCCAAGGTCGAGCGTATTGAATACGATCCGAATCGCAGCGCGAATATCGCTCTGGTCCTGTACGCTGACGGAGAACGCAGATACATTGTGGCGCCTCGCGGTGTCACGTCCGGGGATAACGTTGTGTCGGGTGTCGAAGCGCCGATCAAGGTCGGAAATGCACTGCCCTTGAGGGGCATTCCTGTCGGTTCCGTTGTCCATTGCGTCGAGATGAAGCCTGGCAAAGGGGCGCAGATCGCCAGGAGCGCCGGCGCCGGCGTGCAGTTGGTCGCTCGAGAGGGAGCGTACGCGACGTTGAGGCTGCGTTCCGGAGAAATGCGGAAAGTGCTGGCGGATTGTCGCGCGACACTCGGCGAAGTGGGTAATTCAGAGCACAATCTGGAGAAGCTCGGGAAGGCCGGAGCGAAGCGGTGGCGTGGAGTCAGGCCTACCGTAAGGGGCGTCGCCATGAACCCGGTAGACCATCCGCACGGCGGTGGTGAAGGAAGGACCTCTGGTGGCAGGCATCCGGTTTCGCCCTGGGGAATGCCGACCAAAGGTTACAAGACGCGCAAGAACAAACGTACGGACCGGCTGATAGTTCGCCGCCGAAACAGAAAGTAGTGAGAGGATAGCAGCTTGCCAAGATCACTTAGAAAAGGTCCCTATGTGGACGAGTTCGTGCTGAAGAAGGTGCGAGTAGCCGCCGAGAGGGGTGATCGTCGACCAATCAAGGTGTGGTCCCGACGCAGTATGGTCGTGCCCGAGATGGTCGGGCTGACCATGGCGGTACACAATGGAAGGCAGCATGTGCCGGTTCTGATCAACGAGAATATGGTTGGCCACAAGCTTGGCGAATTTGCCGCGACGCGTACCTTCAGGGGACATGTGGCGGACAGAAAGACGCGCTAGCGGCACTGATTACGGGGAATTACGGTGCAAGTATCAGCTACTTTGAAATATGCTCACGTGTCACCGCAGAAATGCCGCCTCGTGGCGGACATGATTCGGGGATCCGACGTCGAAAAGGCGTTGAGCGAGCTTGCATTCAGCAAGCTGAAATCCGCGGGTATCGTCAAGAAAGTCCTGGAGTCTGCGGTCGCGAACGCCGAGCACAATGAAGGTGCCGACCTGGATGAACTGAAGGTGTCCCGCGTGTTCGTCAATGAGGGTCCGACACAGAAGCGCTTTCGTGCGCGGGCCAAGGGCCGGGGTAACCGGATACTGAAACGCACCAGCCACATTACGGTGGCGGTATCGGATTCGTAGAAGATTTTTCGCGAAAGGTTATTGAAATGGGACAGAAAGTACACCCGACCGGCTTCCGGCTTGGCATCTCAACGGACTGGACATCCAAGTGGTATGCGCAAGGGAGGCAGTATGCGGAGATCCTGGCTGACGACATGGCGGTCAGGGCCTACCTGAAGAAGCGCCTGTCCCAGGCGTCGGTTGGGCGAATTCAGATAGAGCGGCCCGCCAACGCGGCCTACATCACGATCCGGACCGCGCGGCCCGGCGTCGTAATCGGCAAGAAAGGCGAGGACGTCGAGTCGCTTCGAAGGGAAGTCGCCAGGCGGATGAACCTGCCCCTTGGCAATGTGAAGATCAATATAGAGGAAGTCAGGAAGCCTGAAATTGATGCCCAGCTGGTGGCGGAAGGCGTTGCCCAGCAGCTTGAGCGCAGAATCATGTTCCGTCGCGCCATGAAGCGCGCGGTCGGCAATGCGATGCGGCTGGGGGCCCTCGGGGTAAAGATCCATGTTGCCGGCCGGCTCAACGGCGCCGAAATTGCTCGTTCTGAGTGGTACAGGGAAGGCAGAGTACCGCTGCACACGCTCAGGGCGGAAATCGACTATGGTTTTGCCGAGGCCAATACCACCTACGGGGTCATTGGTATCAAGGTCTGGATCTTCAAGGGCGAGGTCTTCGGACTTGATTCGGCGACGGAAAACAGCAAGCACTAGTTTGGTGATTTCCGGATAACAAGAGAATTTCAGGAAGATGTTGCAGCCAAAGCGAACAAAGTTCCGTAAACAGCAGAAGGGCCGCAACCGTGGTATGGCTACGATTGCGAACAAGGTCAGCTTCGGTGAGTTTGGGTTGAAGACGCTGGAGACCGGTCGTATCACAGCGAGGCAAATCGAGGCAGCCAGGCGAGCCATGACGCGTCATGTCAAGCGTGGCGGAAAGATCTGGATCAGAATCTTTCCCGATGTGCCCGTCACCAAAAAGCCACTGGAAGTCAGGCAGGGCAAGGGCAAGGGAAACGTTGAATATTGGGTCGCCAAGGTACAGCCGGGAAGGATGTTGTACGAAATGGAAGGCGTCGGCGAAGATGTCGCCAGGGAAGCGTTTCGCAGGGCGGCGGCCAAGTTGCCGGTCAAGACTGCGTTTGTCGAACGAACCTTGCTATAGGGCCGACTGAAATGAAGATTGACGAGATTCGAGGCAAGAAAGACGACGAACTTCGAGATGAGTTGCTCGCGCTTCGGCGTGAACAGTTTAACTTGCGCATGCAAAAGGGTACCGGGCAGTTCGCGAGAAACGACCAGTTTTCCCGGGTGCGCAAGTCGATCGCCCGCATTAAAACAGTTTTAGGCGAGCGCACACGACGGATGAATGCTGATGTCTGATGAAAAGAAAGTAGAGCGGACTGTCGTTGGCAAGGTTGTCAGCGACAAAATGGAAAAATCCGCGACGGTGATGATTGAGAGATACGTGCGTCACCCCGTATACGGCAAGTACATTCGCAGATCCACGAAACTTCATGTGCACGACGAGGAGAATACCTGTCGGATCGGCGACACCGTCAAAATCAGGGAATGCAGGCCAGTCTCGAAGACCAAGAACTGGTCCCTGGTCGAAGTGGTCGGTAAGACCGCAGGGTAATTTCGGGGAGTGGACATCCAGCCATGATTCAGATGCAGACAATACTCGACGCCGCAGACAACAGTGGCGCGCGCAAGGTGCAGTGCATAAAGGTGCTGGGCGGTTCGCACAGAAGATACGCCGGCATCGGCGACATTATCAAAGTCAGCGTGAAGGACGCGATCCCCAGGGGAAAGGTGAAAAAGGGCGACGTGTACAACGCGGTTGTTGTCAGGACGGCAAAAGGGGTTCGGCGCCAGGACGGATCTCTCGTGCGTTTTGACGGTAATGCCGCTGTATTGCTCAATAACCAGAACCAGCCTATCGGAACCCGAATTTTCGGACCCGTGACGAGAGAACTTCGGGGTGAACAGTTCATGAAAATTATCTCTCTCGCTCCCGAAGTACTGTGAAAAGCGGGTATGAACAGCGAACAAAGTTGGAAGTAGGATAATGCTGCGCATAAAAAAAGGTGACGAAGTCGTCGTCATTGCCGGAAAGGACAAGGGTCGGCGAGGTACCGTAAACCGGGTTCTCGAGACTGGCCGGGTGCTCGTGGACAACGTGAATATGGTGAAAAAGCACCAGAAGCCCAATCCCCAGGCGGGAGTTGCAGGCGGAATCCTTGAGAAAGAGGCGCCCATTCATGCGTCCAACGTGATGCTTTTTAATCCGGCTACCGGCAAGGGTGATCGTGTAGGTTACAGGACACTGGAAGACGGAAGAAAGGTCAGGTACTACAAATCCAACGGTGAAGTGATAGATATCTAATGGCCAGACTACAGGATCTTTATACGCAGTCGATCAAGTCTGACCTGCAGCAGAAGCTCGGTCACAAGAGCGATATGCAAATACCCAGGATCACGAAGATCAGCCTGAACATGGGTGTGGGTGAAGCGGTCGGTGACAAGAAGCTGATTGAGCACGCCGTCTCCGACCTGACCCGAATTGCAGGTCAGAAACCCGTTGTGACCAAGGCCAGAAAGTCAGTGGCGGGATTCAATATTCGTGAAGGCTGGCCAATCGGCTGCAAGGTAACGCTGAGGCGGGCCCGCATGTACGAATTCCTGGATCGCCTTGTCAGTATCGCCATCCCTCGGATCCGTGATTTTCGCGGACTCAGCCCGAAGTCGTTCGATGGGCGAGGAAATTACAGCATGGGCGTCACGGAGCAGATAATTTTCCCGGAGATCGACTATGACAAGATCGAAGCACTTCGGGGTATGAACATCACGATTACCACATCGACGAATTCAGACGCGGAAGCGAGGACGCTGCTGGAAGCGTTCAACTTCCCGTTCAGGAAATAGGAGCTCGGGGTTATGGCCAAGGTGTCTATGGTTGAGAGAGAGCGCAAGCGGGCCCGGACGGTGAAGAAGTATGCAGCCAGGCGGGCAGAGCTTAAATCGATAATCAACAATCCTGAATCCGGTTACGATGAGCGACAGGAAGCGGCGCTTGCCCTGCAGAAGCTGCCAAGAAACGCCAGCCCGACACGAATGCGAAACAGGTGTGGGCTGTCAGGGCGGCCAAAGGGCTATTACCGTAAATTTGGTCTTGGGCGAAACATGCTTCGCGAGGCTGCCATGAGAGGGGATGTGCCCGGACTGGTCAAGTCCAGTTGGTAATGGTGCTTGGAAAGCGGAATAAAGAGAGCAAAATCACATGGGTATGAGTGATCCACTGGCAGATATGCTGACCCGGATACGGAATGGGCAGCAGGCCTATAAGAGCGAAGTGAGTATGCCGTCCTCCAAGCTCAAACTGGCCGTGGCAGAGGTGCTGCGGGAAGAGGGATATATAAAAGGGTTTGAAACGGCAGAGGTGGAGGGAAAACCGGTGCTGAAAGTGGCACTCAAGTACTATCTTGGGAAACCCGTGATAGACAACCTGAAAAGAATCAGCAAACCCGGCTTGCGTATTTACCGGAACAGACAGGACTTGCCCACGGTCATCGGTGGCCTCGGCATTGCTGTGGTAAGTACATCGAGGGGTTTGATGACGGATAAAGCCGCACGCGCCGCCGGTATGGGTGGCGAAGTGCTTTGCATCGTAGAATAGACGGATTGGCCAGATGTCGAGAATTGCCAAGCAACCTGTAAGCGTGCCCGCTGGTGTCCAGGTGACCCTTGACGGGCAGCGCGTGTCCGTTAAAGGTCCAAAGGGATCGACGGAATTGTCCCTGCACGAGGGTGTGTCTGTTGAAGAGGACAGCGAGGGTTTCACAATGAAGTCCAAAAAGGGGTCAATGGCCCTTGCCGGGACGATGCGGTCTCTGCTCAACAACGCCGTGCAGGGCGTGAGCGTGGGGTTTGAGAAGAAACTGGAATTGGTAGGGATCGGTTTTCGGGCTCAGGCACAGGGAAACAAACTGAATCTGACCATCGGATTTTCGCACCCTGTTAACTATATTGTCCCCGAAGGGGTCTCGATCGAGACGCCCAGCCAGACCGAAATTCTTGTAAAAGGTATCGACAAGCAGAAAGTCGGGCAGGTTGCGGCGGAAATCAGGGCGTACCGACCTCCTGAACCGTACAAGGGTAAAGGCGTCAAGTATGCCAACGAGCGCGTCGTTCGTAAGGAAGCCAAGAAGAAATAGGCCGGGAGACAGGTAATTCCTAATGGAAAAGAAAGCAGCCAGAGCGCGACGGGCCAGGCGGGCGCGAAGCAAGATCAGGTCTCTCGGTGTCGGGAGGCTTTGTATTCACCGTACGCCGCGTCACATTTACGCTCAGTTGATCTCGGAAGACGGGGCAAGTGTCATAGCGGCAGCATCGACCCTGGAAAAGGGTATACGAGAGTCCTTGAAAAATACGGGTAACTCTGACGCAGCGGCTGCGGTTGGAGCGGCAATCGCGTCCAGGGCTGGTGACAAGGGGGTGCGCAAGGTTGCTTTCGACCGAAGCGGATTTCGGTATCACGGACGGGTCAAGGCATTGGCTGAGGCGGCGCGGGAAGGCGGTCTGGATTTCTGACGGAAGGCATCATGGCAAATGTAGACAAGGCAAAGATCACCGACGGCCTGAACGAAAAACTGGTGTCGGTCAATCGCGTCGCTAAGGTAGTAAAGGGCGGCAGACAGTTCGGATTTACGGCACTAACGGTGGTGGGTGACGGAAAAGGGCGGGTCGGAATCGGTTACGGCAAGGCACGTGAGGTCCCGCTGGCGATCCAGAAAGCGATGGAACGGGCGCGAAAACAAATGGTAACCGTGCCCCTGAAAGATGGCACGTTGTTCTATTCGACCGTGGGTTACCATGGTGCGGCGAAGGTCTACATGCAACCGGCCTCCGAGGGTACCGGTGTTATCGCCGGTGGAAGCATGCGTGCCGTTTTTGAAGTGCTGGGTGTGAAGAATGTGCTGGCCAAATGTATCGGGACACGCAATCCGATCAACGTGGTCAAGGCCACGCTAAACGGATTGTCTCAGATTAAATCGCCTGACGATGTTGCCGCCAAACGTGGCAAGTCCGTCGAGGAAATAACGGGATAGTTCAGGCTGTAAGGGCTCTGCTGGAACAATGACCATGGACAAGAGAATCAAGGTGACGCTCAAGAAGAGCTTGAATGGGCGGCTCGCATCCCATCAGGCAAGCGCAAGGGGGCTCGGCCTGAGGAGATTGAACAGTACGGCCGTCGTCGCTGATACCCCCCAGAACAGGGGCATGATCTCAAGGATTAGCTACATGGTTACCGTGGAGGATGCCTGAGATGCAATTGAATACGCTGAGACCTGCGGCGGGTAGCAGGAAAAATCGCCAGCGAGTCGGTCGGGGAATCGGATCAGGATCGGGCAAGACCTGTGGCCGGGGCCACAAGGGGCAGAAGGCACGTTCCGGCGGATTTCACAAGGTGGGTTTCGAAGGTGGACAGATGCCGCTACAGCGAAGGCTGCCCAAGGTCGGCTTTCGATCAAGAAAGGCAGGTCAGACCGCCGAGGTGCGTCTTGGAGAAATTTCCAGTGTCGATGCCGAGATCGTTGATCTTGGCGCACTGCAGGCCGCCGGGCTGGTAAGTTCTCGCGCCAAGCGAGGTAAGGTCATACTTTCCGGCAAGGTAAGCAAGCCAGTGAAGGTGAAGGGACTTGCTGTAACCGGGGGCGCACGCGCAGCCATTGAAGCGGCGGGCGGCGAAATACTGGAATCGGAAGCGTAGGAAGGCGGGAGTAGAGGTCGTGGCGGCGTCAGGGTCCACAATGGCAGGCTCTCTCGGTGGTCTTGGAAAGATCACCGAGTTGCGGCAGCGCCTGTTGTTTCTCGTTGTCGCCCTGATCGTGTACAGGATAGGAACGTTTATCCCCGTACCCGGTATCAATCCGGAGGCAATGACTCGCTTCTTTGATCAGCAGAGCGGCACCATTCTGGACATGTTCAACATGTTTTCCGGGGGGGCACTGCAGCGACTCAGCATTTTCGCCCTTGGGATCATGCCGTACATCTCCGCGTCGATTATCATTCAGTTGATGACGGCCGTGGTGCCGACGCTCAAGGAGCTGAAGAAAGAAGGGGAATCCGGGCGGAGAAAAATCACGCAGTACACTCGGTACGGGACTGTCGGCCTTGCAACGTTTCAGGCCATCGGTGTGTCTGTTGCTCTACAGAATCAGGGTGTTGCCATTACGGTCGGGCCGGGATTCGTGTTCACCGCTACGGTCTCGCTAGTAACCGGCACCATGTTCCTGATGTGGTTGGGTGAACAGATCACGGAGCGCGGTATCGGCAACGGGATCTCGATGATCATATTCGCGGGCATTGTTGCGGGATTGCCCGCAGCTGTTGGCGGTACGCTGGAACTGGCGAGTACCGGAGAACTTTCAGCTGCGTTCGTAATATTGTTGTTTGCGCTTGCCGTCGTTGTCACCGGGTTCGTGGTGTTCGTGGAGAGGGGACAGCGTCGTATCACGGTTAACTATGCGAAACGACAGCAGGGCCGGCGGATGTATGCGGCGCAGTCGAGCCATTTGCCTCTGAAGTTGAACATGGCCGGGGTCATTCCCCCGATTTTCGCGTCGAGTATCATTTTGTTCCCTGCGACGCTGGGGCAGTGGTTTGGTCGAAGCGAGGGCATGGGCTGGCTGCAGGATATCGTTGGGGCACTGTCACCGGGTCAGCCGGTTTACGTGGCGTTTTATGCTCTGGCTATCATTTTCTTCTGCTTCTTTTACACGGCGATCGTGTTCGATTCGCGGGAAACGGCCGACAATCTGAAGAGATCAGGCGCCTTCATCCCCGGAATCAGGCCGGGCGAGCAAACGGCACGGTATATCGATGGTGTGATGACCCGTTTGACCGCAGTGGGTGCAGTCTACATTACAGCGGTATGTTTGCTGCCGGAGTTTCTGATTCTGTCCTGGAACGTGCCGTTCTACTTTGGAGGCACATCACTGCTGATCATTGTGGTCGTTGTGATGGATTTCATGGCGCAGGTTCAGGCTCAATTGATGTCTCATCAGTACGAAGGACTGATGAAGAAAGCCAATCTCAAGGGCTACGGGCGGAGCGGACTCACCAAGTAGCTGCGTGGCCGGGTTCAGAAGGAAACAGAGCAATGAAGGTTAGAGCATCCGTTAAGAAAATGTGCAGGAACTGCAAGATCATTCGACGAAATGGCGTGGTTCGGGTGATATGCAGGGATCCCCGGCACAAACAGAGACAGGGTTAGATGTTTCAGGGTCGCATTTGCCGGGCGCGGGGGCACTGTAGCAGCAGTGTTACCCTTGAGCTGAGTATCTGCCCGGACCGTGGATAGATAGATTGTGATTGAATAGCAGGCGTACGCTTCCCGAAGGTTTCAGCGAACCTGCGAATATCGGCAGATGTTTCGGATAAGATGGACTTGGAGTTTTTATAGATGGCGCGTATAGCCGGCATTAATGTCCCAGTTAACAAACATGTGGTAATCGCCCTGACTTCGATCTATGGCGTTGGACCGACCCGGGCAGAGGCGATCTGTGTGGCTTCCGGTGTGTCGCGAGATGCGAAGGTCAAGGACCTTACCGAGGCGGAGGTCGAGAGGCTTCGGGCCGAAACCGGCAAGTTTGTCGTTGAAGGTGATTTGCGACGCGAGATCACCATGAACATCAAACGACTGATGGACCTGGGAAGTTACCGCGGACTCCGTCATCGCCGGGGCCTGCCCGTTCGTGGTCAGCGGACCCGCACCAATGCGCGGACGAGAAAGGGTCCGCGCCGGGCGATCAGAAAATAGCGTCAATACGACAATGCAGATTTAACACGATAGATACGGTATAAGCATGGCGAAGGCTCCAGCTCGAACGAAGAAAAAGGTCAAGAAGGTCGTGACCGATGGGGTGGCACACATCAATGCCTCATTCAACAACACCATAATTACGATTACGGACAGGCAGGGTAATGCGCTCTGCTGGGCAACCTCGGGAGGTTCCGGGTTCCGTGGATCCCGCAAGAGCACGCCTTTCGCGGCCCAGGTGGCCGCCGAACGTGCCGGCAGGGCCGCGCTGGAGTTTGGCGTTAAGTCGCTGGAAGTGAACGTCAAGGGGCCCGGGCCCGGCAGGGAGTCGGCGGTTCGTTCCCTGAATGCTGTCGGTTTCAAGATCACCGGCATCAATGACGTAACACCAATTCCCCATAACGGCTGCCGCCCTCCGAAGCGCCGTCGAGTTTGAGACCGAGTAGCACATCATGGCGAGATATCTAGGACCAAAATGCAAGTTGAGCCGGCGAGAAGGGACCGACCTGATGCACAAGAGTCGGGCACGGTCGCTCGACTCGAAATGCAAGCTCGAAAAGATCCCCGGTCAGCATGCGGATCGGCGGACGCGCATCACGGATTATGGACTTCAGTTGCGCGAAAAGCAGAAATTGCGCCGTATGTACGGAGTACTTGAGCGACAGTTCAGGAATTACTACAAGGCGGCTTCCGGTCAGAAGGGGGCAACGGGTGAGAACCTGTTGCAGCTCCTTGAGAGGCGACTGGATAACGTCGTATACCGTATGGGGTTTGGCATTACCCGTGGAGAGGCCAGACAGCTGGTCAGCCACAAGGCGATTATGGTGAATGGCCAAACCGTCAATATTCCTTCGTACAGCCTGTCTCCCGGAGACGAGGTGGCGGTAAGGGAAAAATCCAGGAAGCAACTCCGGATCAAGGAGTCGCTGGGCCTTGCGAATCAGTATGGATTCCCCGAGTGGGTTGACGTTGATGTCGATGGCATGAAAGGCGCATTCAAGGCCGCCCCCGAGAGAAACGAGTTGCCGCCTGATATCAACGAGTCGCTCGTCGTGGAGCTCTACTCCAAGTAATACTGACCTCCAGGTGCGCGACTGCCTGCGGTACTGAGGGCGTTCGCGTTCACACGGTGATCGAGAGGATTCAAGATTGGGTAATTTGAACGAATTGTTAAAGCCGAGCATGGTTGACGTTGAAGCCATCAATAAAAACCACGCAAAAATTGTGCTGGAACCGCTGGAGCGCGGATTCGGACATACCCTGGGAAATGCGCTGCGTCGCATCCTTCTGTCTTCTATCCCCGGTTGCGCAATCGTCGAGGTTGAGATCGAGGGGGTTCCCCACGAATACGAGAGTATTGAAGGTGTGCAGCAGGATGTTGTGGATATTCTGCTGAACCTGAAGGGTGTGGCGATTCGCATGCACAACAAGACCGAGGTAACACTGCAGCTGAAAAAATCCTCTGCCGGTCCGGTTACAGCGGGTGACATCGCCGTGAATCACGATATAGAAATCGTGAACCCCGATCACATCATTGCCGAACTCAATGAGGATGCGTCACTGGAAATGACGCTCAAGGTGTGGAAGGGGCGGGGTTACCAACCCGCGGCAGCCAGGAGAAACGCCGACGAGCGGCCGATCGGCAGCTTGCTGCTCGACGCGAGTTACTCTCCGATCAAGCGAGTGGCCTACACGGTAGATTCGGCTCGTGTAGAACAGCGGACCGATCTTGACAAGTTGGTCATTGACCTTGAGACGAACGGAACGGTAGATCCCGAGGACACCATTCGCGCGGCTGCCAGGATTCTGCAGCAGCAACTGTCTGTGTTCGTAGACCTGGAAGGCGAGAGCGTTTCGAGTCCGGAACCGATGGAGACGAAGATCGATCCGATCCTGCTCCTGCCGGTGGACGATCTGGAATTGACCGTCAGGTCCGCGAATTGCCTCAAGGCGGAGAATATCCATTACATTGGTGACCTCATCCAGAAGACTGAAGTCGAGTTGTTGAAGACTCCGAACCTTGGCAAGAAATCGCTGACCGAGATCAAGGACGTCCTGGGTTCTCATGGCTTGTCACTTGGTATGCGACTGGAGGACTGGCCGCCTCCTGGTCTGAAGGAAGGGTCCTGACAGTCTGGTTAAGGCGATTGCCGGAAATCCCTTAGGATAACAGGGCATACATAACTTGCCTGTGCCGGGGCTTTACCCTGAGGGTGAGTCATGTGGTTCGACAAGCGAGTCTGGTAGCGGAAATCGAATTCGCCGTACCGGAATTCAAGTAAAGACTATAGAGATAACGGTTATTCACGATGCGCCATAGACACTCAGGAAGGCAACTCAATCGGACCTCGAGTCACCGCGAGGCGATGTTTCGCAATATGGCGGTATCGTTGTTCCAGCATGAAGCCATAAAAACGACCCTCCCCAAGGCAAAGGAATTACGTCGGGTCGCGGAACCCCTGATTACCCTCGCCAAGATCGACGATGTCGCCAAGCGGCGCCTCGCGTTTTCGCGTCTCCGTGACATTGAGGTCGTCGGAAAGCTGTTCAGCGAACTGGGCCCCAGGTACAGGGATCGGCCTGGCGGCTATCTACGCATTCTCAAGTGCGGTTATCGCGCAGGAGACAGCGCACCGATGGCATTCGTTGAGTTGGTGGATCGTCCTGAAGCAGCAGGCGGCTAAGGCGATTGCCGGAAAATTACATACCAGGTCGCGCCGGATTTTCGTTCGTCATCAAGGCGCGACAATAGGCGCATAGTCGAACTATGTAACGGTTGTCGCAACACAGAGAACGGACGAGAAGACAAGCAGGATGGTATGTCATTTGACAGAAATCGCCTAAGCCGGGGATTCGGTACGGAACAGGAAGCCGGGCATTGCCCGGCTTTTTTTTGTCTTCCCCGCCCGTCCGTCGGTTAGGGGATTGCGGGTTTGCAGGCGGTTCCGGTCCTTCATGAACCGATCGGACGAGCGCACGCCTTGCGCAAAGCGGCGAATGAGGCGGGTAGACGCTTTGGCCGAATAGACGAGTCCCCTGGCGAAGTATGGTGTCATGGGCAGGCCCTGTTCAGTCGTTTCCCCGAACATCAGGAGTCGAAAAAAAGCTCAGAACGGGAGATGCCGGATCGTGATCGTATTGGTGACCGACTTTGGACTTGACGGACCCTATGTTGGACAGGTGCAGGCCGCGATTCTTTGCCGGACACCTCAGGTTCCGGTCGTCAATCTCTTTGCCGACCTGCCGGCATTCAGACCCGAGAGTGCCGCCTATCTGGTCCCGGCATTCGTGCCGCAGTTTCCGGAGAATACCGTTTTTCTCTGCGTGGTGGATCCCGGAGTCGGAACGGACCGTCGCGCCGTGTTTCTTTCGGCCGACCACCACTGGTTCGTGGGTCCCGACAACGGGATGTTCGACGTTATCTGCGCCAGGGCGGGACGCCTGCGGGTCTGGGACCTCGAGTACTCTTCCGCCGACGGGGTCTCAAGCAGTTTTCACGGCCGGGACATCTTTGCCCCCGCAGCGTCCAAACTGGCGTCCGGAGAATTGCCGCCAGGCATGGAGCGAGAGATTCACCAGGCCTCGCTGGAGGGTCTTTCCGAGGATTTGCTGGAAATCGTTTATGTCGATCACTATGGCAACGCGATGACGGGCTTGCGTGCCAATACGGTGGTGGAGAGCGCCGTGTTCATCGTGAAGGGACACAAACTGGAATTCTCGAGGACGTTCGGAGAGGCAACTCCCAAAAGACCTTTCTGGTATCGTAATTCGGTAGGACTGGTTGAATTCGCGCAACGGGAAGAGAGCGTGGCCCGGGTAATGGATCTGTGCGTCGGGCAGGAGTTTTCGATGGTTCGGGACTGACCCCCGGGCGTGCCGGGGTTTGCGGATAGCCGTTACGCACAAACCGGTTGAGCCCGCGGCATCGCGGCGCCCCCGGTATTTCCCGTTACGTTTCTCTCGATCGGACACTTTGGATGGGCAATGAAGTTTCCAGGGGTATCTGGGTGGTCATCCCGGCCGCGGGGGTGGGAAAGCGGATGGGCGCCGATATTCCCAAGCAATACCTCGAACTGAACGGCCGCACGGTCATCGAGTACAGTGTCAAGGCCTTCACCGGACACCCGAAGATCGCGGGCGTGGTTGTCGTGCTGGGTTCCGAAGATTCGGTCTGGCAGACGTTGCCAATCGCGGATTCCCCGCACCTGGTCACCGTCGAGGGTGGAAAGGAGCGATGCCATTCGGTGTTGAACGGACTGGCCGCCCTGGCAGTGCGGGCTCACAGTGATGACTGGGTGATGGTTCACGATGCGGCGCGCCCCTGTATTTCGCGCGAAGATATCAACCGATTGATCGACGCGGTGGTGAATGAACCCTCGGGGGGGATTCTGGCGATCCCCGTACACGATACGCTCAAGCGAACAGAAGATGGGGACCGCATAGCGGAAACCGTAGACAGGGAGCGTTTGTGGCGCGCGTACACACCCCAGATGTTTCGCCTGGGTCGCCTGAAAAAGGCGCTCGAGGACGCCGATGTGAGGGGGCGGCTCGTCACGGACGAGGCGTCCGCGATGGAGGCCATGGGCGAGCGTCCACTACTGGTCGAGGGTAGTGCGGAAAACATCAAGATTACCCGCCCCGAGGATCTGCCGCTGGCGGAGTACTACCTTGGGCGTGCCGGGTCGAGACGCCGGAGCGGGTAGGGCGGCAAATGATCAAATCGAATATATGACAGATTGACCGGCGGGAGGGGTCGCGATGTGCCTTTAGGCGATTGCCGGAAAACGACATACCAGATCGCGCCGGATTTTCGTTCGTCATCAAGGCGCGACAACAGGCACATAGTCGAACGATGTAACGGTTGTCGCAACACAGAGGACGGACGAAAAGGCAAGCAGGATGGTATGTCAATTGACAGAAATCGCCTTAGTAAGCAAAATCGCAAACCCTCGGGGGCGGAAATCAGGCTTGTATTTCAACGGGCGATGTTCCGCGTTGACGCGGTGTCAGTGAAACAGGCGAAACAGGTCGGTTAACCATGAAAATCGGTTGCGGATACGACGTACACAAGTTCGCGAAGGGGGACCACATCATCCTTGGCGGCGTCCATATCCCTCACGCCTTTGGTCTTGCCGCGCATTCGGACGGCGACGTCCTGATTCACGCGATTTGCGATGCCATGCTGGGCGCGTTGGCGCTGGGAGACATCGGACGCCATTTTCCGGATACCGACAGCAGCTTTCGCGGGGCAGACAGTCGGGATTTGCTCAGGCGGGTGAAAACGCTCGTCACTCGAACTGGATACCGCCTGGGAAATCTGGACAGTATCATCGTTGCGCAATCGCCAATGATGTCACCCCACATCGAGACCATGCGGTTGAACATCGCGTCGGACCTTTCCTGCGGGCGCGATCGGGTCAGTGTCAAGGCAACCACGACGGAACGACTGGGATTCGAGGGACGGGAGGAGGGCATCGCGGTACATGCCGTGTGCCTGCTGGAATCGATCCCGTCCGAGGATTGACGGAAGCCTTACCGGGCGGCCGTCAGAGGACCTAGTGCTCTATCCATCTGATAATTACGGATTCAGCGTTCCCCTGGTGTTTCGCAGCGAGGCGCAGCGTACAGGCAATGGCCATTCCCTTGTCAAACGCTGTAACGCGGCTGCGGGACACCAGGGGAGCGCCCGGAGGGTTAGCTTGTCAGCGCCCATGGACGGTGTTGCGCCTCTTGGAAAGGGGACGGCCATTCCCTGCGAGGCGCGCCTTGCCATGAGCGCTGACAAGCTAACTGAACTCGCAATTATCAGATGGATAGAGCACTAATCTTCCATGACGGTATCCAGAATCTCGGTGTGGGCATCCCCTTCCAGACGGGGTCCGAAGTTCGAGACCACGCGCGCGGACGCCGCGCTCGCGATCCTGCCGGCGTCCTCCCACGAGTGTCCCTGCGTGATCCCGTACAAAAATGCTCCCGCGAACATGTCACCGGCGCCGTTCGTGTCGACCGCGTGGACTTCGTGCGGCGCGATCTCGATGAATTCCGTTCCGTCGAACAGCAGGGCCCCTTTTGCCCCCCGGGTGATGGCAAACGTGCGCGATACCGCGCGCAGCGCCTCCACGGCAAGGTTCAGGTCATCCGTGTCCGCCCAGGCGAGGGCCTCCGCCTCGTTGCAGAACAGGAGATCGATCCCGGCACCAAGCATCTCGGAGAGTCCCTCGCGAAAGTACTTCACCATCGCCGGGTCCGAGAAGGTCAGTGCGACCTGTACACCCGCAGCCTCCGCGATCCGGCGTGCCTCGATGGCCGCGGCACGTCCCGTCGGAGACGATACGAGATAGCCCTCGATGTACAGAAAGCCCGAGTTCCGTACGGCTTCGCGGTTCAACTCGTCACCGGACAGTGTTTCGGTGATGCCGAGGAAGGTGTTCATCGTACGTTCCGCGTCCGGGGTGATCATCACCAGGCAGCGACCCGTGTCCCCTTCCGTACGTTCTGCGTGCAGATTGGAATCCACGCCAGCCGAGACCAGATCGTCGACGTAGAAATCACCCAGCTCGTCGCTGGCGACCTTGCAGGAATAGAAGGCGCGGCCCCCGAATCGGCTCGCGGCGATGATCGTGTTGGCGGCGGAACCGCCGCAGGACCATCGTGCGTTGCCGTGACCGAGATGCGCCAGCAGCTCGATCTGGCGGTTCTGGTCGACGAGCGTCATCAGTCCCTTGCCGATATGCATCGCTTCGAGGAACGCGTCCTCGACCTCGAACTCCATGTCGACCAGCGCGTTGCCGACGCCATATACGTGGTATTTCCTTTCCATCTTGGCTCTCGCTAAATCGGTGCCCTGGGTACAAAAACCGGGAGGCGGGATTCTAGCAGATGGCAACCGGGCGGGCAGAACCAGGGATCGTCGCGCGACACCGCGGCGATTAGGCGATTGCCGGAAAATGACATACCAGATTGCGCAGGATTTTCGTTCGTCATCGAGGCGCGACAACAGGCGCATAGTTGAACTATGTCACTATTGTCGCAACACAGAGGACGGATGAAAAGACAAGCAAGATGGTATGTCAATTGACAGAAATCGCCTTAGTTACCACCGGTCCAGCGGTCGATCTCCCCCGGTTCCGGAAGGTGTGCCGTGTCCAGTGACGTGACGTCTGCGCGTTCGGCCCGAGTCAACAGGTCCCGATGCTCAAGCTGATATTCGAGGACGCGTTCGTCGGCATCGGAAGGATCAGCCTCCCGGGCGGCGCGCCGGCGAATGCGCGTACGCAGTGTCTCGATATCGGCCTGCAGATCAAGGATTCGGAAATCCATTCCGTAAATGCGTGCCAGTTCCCGAAATTCGTGCCGCCGCGCGCCGTTCAGGAAGGTCGCGTCGACGATGACGGCGAATCCGGCCTCCAGGAGCTCCCTGGAAAGTTCCACCAGCCGCCCGTAGACGCGTTGTCCGGCGCCGGCGGAATAGATTCCCTCGTCGATTCCACCCTGCCCGCGCTCCACGGGCGTCATGCCGAACAAGCGCTTGCGTTCCAGATCGGAACGCAGCCAGATGGCGTCGGTGTGTTCGACAAGGTGAGAACAGGCCGTGGATTTCCCGGAGCCGGAAAGCCCGTGCGTGATCCAGACGAAGGGTCGGCGCGTGCGCGTGTAGCGATCGGCCAGCTCGACGTACTGCCCGCATTGCGTGGCCGCGTGTTCCCGCGTGGCCGTGTCCGAGGACGCCTGTGATGCCCGGATCGCGGAGACCTTGGCCCGGACCATGGCGCGGTAGACCTGATACAGGCGCAGCAGGGCGAGCCCCCCGTAGTCTCCGGTCCCCTGGAGGTAAGCGTTCAGGACGCGGCGCGCCGCCTGTTGCGCCCCGCGGTCGTCCAGGTCCATCAACAGAAAGGCGAGCTCGCTGATCACGTCGATCCAGCGGAGTCCGGGATTGAATTCGATTCCGTCGAACAGCGTCACTTCGCCGTCGATCATGGCGACGTTTCCGAGGTGCATGTCGCCGTGGCATTCGCGGATGTAGCCCTCAGTCTTGCGAGTCTCCATTTCCTGCGTGAGGGCGGCATGCCGCTCGAGGGTCCAAAGCTCCAGGGGAACCATCCGCTCCTCGATCCCCGGGTCGGGAAGGTTCTCCCGAACGGCGGAGAAATTGTGTTCCATGGCGTCGAGGATGGTCCGGGGCGTGCCCCAGGGGGAGTCGAGGGGTGCGACGGCGACCTGATCGTGAAATGTGGCGACGCGGTGGGCGAGCCGCCTGGCCGTGTCGGCGTCGAGCGGGCTCGTCTTCATCCGTTCGGGCAGGAGGTCCTGCTGGGAAAACTGTCGCATCCTGACGGCGTATTCCAGTATATTGCCCGGTCCGCCGATGCGCGGGGCGGAAACCGGTCCGGCGACGGTGGCCACATCGAGGTACAGGTCCGGCGCGAGCCGCCGGTTCAGCCGCAGTTCCTCCTTGCAGTAAAACTTCCGTCGTTCCAGACCGCGATAGTCCAGGAAACCCAGATCGACCGGTTTCTTCACCTTGTACGCAAACTCACCGGTGAGCAGGACCCAGGAGATGTGGGTCTCGATCAGTTCGATGTACTCACAGTCATGGGGATAGGCCTCCGGTTTCAGCAGGCCCTCGATCAGTTCAGGCAGTGGCACGTTGGGGCTCCGGGTCTTTCGTATCGGTGGTGTGCGTCCCTGTCGCGGAAACGACACGCTGGACGCCGGATTGGCAGGGCGACCGTCGATGCAGGGAGGAGCGCATCGAAACAGGTCGGGTCGGCCGGCGTTTTCAAGGATCCGGAGGAACACCATCGTTCCGCATTTCCGGCCTTTTGCTGTGTACCGTGCGCCCAGCGCCATGTTGAATGAACTCCGCTGGCGGCGCAATACACGCACCGGGGGGATATACTGTGATCGCATCAAGTGAACACGCCCGTGTCCACCGGACCGAAGGCTTCCGTGGCGGCTGGATCGGCGCAGAAAGCAACGATACCCGGCGGGGCGGGGTTCGTCGCCAGCGGGTATTGTGCGCAGCCGACCACCGCATGCCGAAGAAAAAGCAAAGCACTTCCCGTTCGAGACCCGCGCGCCGTACCGGCGGGGCGACCCGCAGACGCACCGGTACCGGGCGGCCCCGTCAGTGGCGCCGACAGTTGCGTCGCCTCCTGCCGGCGCTGATTACGACTTCACTGCTTCTGGCTGTCGCCTGGGTGTTCTGGCTCGACTACCGCATCGTCGATCAGTTCGAGGGGCGGCGCTGGGCATTGCCGGCAAGGGTGTTCGCTCGCCCCCTCGAACTCCACGCGGGCAAGGGTATCGCGGCCACGGACCTCGTCGCTGAACTGAAGTTGTTGCGCTACCGGGAGGTATCGCGCGTCCGCTCGCCCGGCGAGTACCGCGTGTCGGGCGGTAAGGTCTATTTTCACTCGCGCGGCTTCCCGTTCCCGGGCGAGGAACCGCAGGGCCGGCTCGTGCGGGCGGACTTCGAGGGACGCGACATTCGCCGCCTTCGTGACGCGTCGACCGGCGCGGCGATCGACCTGCTGCGCGTGGAACCTGTACCGATTGCCAGTATCTACCCGGGACACGGGGAGGATCGCATGCTGGTGCGCCTGGAGGATGTTCCGCCGCTGCTGATCGACGCGCTGCTCGTGGTCGAGGACCGGCGGTTTCGCGAGCACCACGGCGTCGACCCCGCGGCGATTGCCCGGGCCATGGTGGCGAACCTGCGTGCCGGGCGGGCGGTGCAGGGCGGCAGCACGCTGACCCAGCAGCTGATAAAGAACTACTTCCTGACCAACGACCGGACCCTGAGCCGCAAGCTCAACGAGGCGGTCATGTCCCTGCTGCTCGAGGCGCACTACGACAAGGACGAGATCCTGGGCGCCTACCTCAATGAGGTGTACCTGGGCCAGGACGGAGATCGCGCGATTCACGGGTTTGCGCTTGCCGCACAGTTCTACTTCGAACGGCGGCTCGTCGATCTCGGGCCGGACCAGATCGCACTGCTCGTGGCAACGGTCAAGGGACCGTCGTACTACGACCCCAGGCGGCGCCCCGAAAGGGCGACGGGTCGCCGGAACCTGGTGATCGATCTGCTCGAGGCGTCCGGTGCCCTCGATGCCGAAGCCGCCGTGGCCGCGCGCGAACGACCGTTGGGCGTGACGGCCTCGGCACCCACGGGGCGAACCCCGTTTCCCGCGTTCCTGCAACTGGTCCGCAAGCAGTTGCTGCGCGACTATCAGGAAGAGGACCTCCGCGAGGAGGGGCTGAAGATTTTCACGACCATGGACCCGCTGGTTCAGGTCAGGGCCGAAAGGGCGATGAAGGAGAGTCTCCCGAGGCTGACGGGCGGCAAGAAAAAGGGTGAGGAAGCCCTGCAGGTCGCGGTCGTGGTCACCGGGCCCGGCGCCGGCGAGGTGAAGGCGCTGATCGGCGGGCGGGATCCGCGATTCGCCGGTTACAACCGCGCGCTCGCGGCGATCAGGCCGGTGGGTTCGCTGATCAAGCCCGTGGTCTACCTCGCCGCGCTGGAGCGTCCGGGCAGCTACACGCTCGCAACGATGCTCGACGACGGCCCGCTCACCGTCAACCTCGCCAACGGAAAGCAGTGGTCGCCGCGGAACTACGACCGCAAGAGTCACGGATCGGTGTCGCTCCACGACGCGCTCGTCTACTCCTACAACCAGTCCACCGCGCGTCTGGGCATGGAGGTCGGCGTGGAGTCCGTCGCCCGGCTGCTCGGCAGACTCGGCATCGACCGTCCGGTGCCCGCCTACCCTTCGCTGCTCCTGGGTGCGGTCGAACTGTCTCCGCTGGAGGTCAGCCAGGTCTACCAGGGGCTCGCGGACGGCGGATACAGTGTGCCCCTGAACGCGATTCGCTCCGTCGCCAACCGGGACGGGGAGACACTGAACCGGTATCCACTGCGCATCCGCCAGGCCGTCGACGCGGACAGCGTGTTTCTCGTCACTTCGGCCCTGCGGGACGTGACGGTGGAGGGCACGGGGAAGAGCCTTCGCCACCGCCTGCCCGGTGGCCTGCAGGTGGCGGGCAAGACCGGCACCACGAACGACTACCGCGACAGCTGGTTCGCGGGTTACGCCGGTGACTATGTGACCGTCGTCTGGCTGGGGCGCGACGACAACCGGCCCACCCGCCTGACCGGGTCGAGTGGCGCGCTCGTCGTCTGGGCGGATATCATGCGAAAGATCTCGTCCCGACCTCTCGTGCTGGACGCCCCGGAGGGGGTCGTGTGGCAACAGATCGATCCGGCAACCGGACTTCGCGCCGACGCCGGGTGTGCGGGCACGCAACGCGTCCCCTTTATCCGCGACTCGCAACCGGTGGAGATCGCGCCGTGTGCGCGGCGGCTCAGCGAGAAAGGCAAGTCGCCGCTGAAATGGCTGAAAGGATTGCTGAATTGAAACGATCGGAATGGTTCCACCACGCGGTGCCCGCCGCACTGGCCCTGGCGGGTCTGATCTCGGCCTGTTCCGTGCCGCAACGCCCGTCGCCGACAACGGCGCCGACGCCGCCACCCGATGTGACAGCCGTGCCTTCGGCCCGCGACCTGGCCGCGGATACGCCCCAGGGGCCCGTGCGCGAGTTGCTGCGCAAGGCCGGCGAACAATACGCGTCGGGTGACCTCGATGGCACCGCGGCGACGCTGGAGCGCGCCATCCGCATCGCGCCGTCCGAACCCCTCGTCTGGCAGCGTCTGGCCCTGGTCCGGCTGGACCAGGGTGACTGGGAACAGGCCGAGACGCTGGCGCTCCGGTCCAGCGGGCTTGCCCCCGGCAACGCCGGACTGAAGCGGGTAAACCAGGGCATCATCGCCGAGGCGCGTGATGCGGCAACTACGGGCGGCAGGTAGGCGTGCGCGCCGGTGAACTGCTGGATAGCCACGGGCCGTTCGCGCGGCACCTGGAGCGATTCAGCCCCCGTCCTCAGCAACAGCGCATGGCCAATGCGGTCGAGAGCGCCCTGGAAACCGGCCGGACACTCGTCGTCGAGGCCGGCACCGGTGTCGGAAAGACCTTCGCCTATCTGGCGCCGGCCCTGGCCTCGGGACTCAAGGTGATCGCCTCGACCGGCACGCGGCATCTGCAGGACCAGCTGTTCCACAAGGACCTTCCCGTGGTCCGCGAGGCGCTCGGCGTGAACGTCACCGCGGCGTTGCTGAAAGGCCGGGCGAACTATCTATGCCACCACCGCCTCGCGCTCGCGAACGACGATGGCGCCCGTTTCGTCTCGCGCCGCGACCTGTACAACATCAGCCGCTGGGCGGGTGTGACGCGGACCGGTGACATCGCCGAGGTCGCCGAGGTGCCCGAGGACGCTTCGGTCTGGCCGATGGTCACCTCCACGGTCGACAACTGCCTTGGCACGGAGTGCGAATTCTTTCAGGATTGCTGGCTGGTGCGTGCGCGGCGAAACGCGCAGGAAGCCGACCTCGTCGTGGTCAACCACTACCTGTTCTTCGCCGATCTTGCGATCCGGGAGGAGGGGTTCGGAGAACTGCTTCCCGACGCCGACGCCTTCGTACTGGACGAGGCCCATCAGCTTCCCGAGATCGCCTCCTCGTTCTTCACCACCGGTATCAGCGCCAGACAACTGCGGGATTTCGCCGCGGACACCATCGCCGAACAACTCAGGGACGCGTCCGACATGCGTGAACTGCGCGACCTGGCGGATGCCATCGGCAACGCCGCCGCACGCTTCAGACTGAGTCTCGGCGAAACCGAGAGAACGGCGCCCTGGCGGGCGGTGTGCGCCAAGGCGGCGGTGGGTGAGGCGCTGGAGGACGTCCACGAGCGACTCAACGACTGCGCGGCGGCGCTCGAACTGGCGGCGGAACGCGGCAAGGGACTGAAGAACTGCCATCAGCGCGCTCTGGAACTCACGCGCCGACTGGACGCGATGATGGAGGACGACGAGGGGACGATTCGCTGGTTCGAGACGACGCGACGCGGATTCACGCTGCATCTGACCCCTCTGGACGTGGCGTCGCTGTTCGCCGAGAGAATGGCGTGCTACCGGGGCGCATGGGTGTTCACCTCGGCGACACTGGCCGTGGGTGAGTCCTTCGACCACTTTCGGGGCCGGCTCGGGCTGGACCATGCTGACGAGCTGAAGCTGGACAGCCCGTTCGACTACGAGGCGAATGCGATGCTCTTCTTGCCCGGGTCGATGCCGGACCCCGGTGACCGGGAACACACCCGGGCGGTCGTGGAGGCCGCGCTGCCGGTGATCCGCGCGAACGGCGGCAGCGCGTTTCTGCTGTTTACGAGTTACCGGGCGCTACGTGACGCGGCCGGGATGATGTCCGATATGTGGGAGGGCCCGATGCTGGTGCAGGGCAGTGCGCCACGCAGGGAACTGCTGGAGCGGTTCCGGGAACAGGGCGACGCGGTGCTGCTCGGGACGGGGAGTTTCTGGGAGGGCGTGGACGTCAGGGGGGACGCGCTCGGTTGTGTTGTCATCGACAAGCTGCCGTTCGCCTCACCCGGCGATCCGGTGACCCAGGCGCGCATCGAAGACCTGCGCGCCCGGGGCGGCAATCCCTTCATGGAGCTGCAGGTGCCGCGCGCGGTCATCATGCTGAAGCAGGGGGCGGGTCGGCTGATCCGTGGTGAGGAGGACACCGGGGTCGTGATGATCTGCGATCCGCGTCTGACCCGAAAGCACTACGGCCGTGTCTTCCTGGAGAGCCTGCCGCCGATGGCGATGACCGAAAGCCGGGACGTCGTCACCGCGTTTCTGTCGGCCACGGGTGATCAGTCCGGGAATGCGTCCCCCCGCTCCGGCGGCGCCGCTAACGTATCTTTCCCTCTCCCCGAGGAAGAGGGCTATCAAAATAAACAGTGATACTCAGCACGGGTGTTTTTGGCAGGCGCCCTGACGGTGCTTTTTGGACACCCTCCACAGGAGAGGGGACGGAGTGAGGGATAAAATGAAAACCCATACCCAACCACCGGCGGCAGGATCACCCGGGCCCATGAAAATGCCGGCACGTAGAACTCAATGAACCTGCTCGCTATCGAGACGGCGACGGAAGCCTGTTCCGCGGCGCTTTGCTGCGGTGACGATGTCCTGGCGAGGTTCGAACTGGCGCCGCGCCGTCACGCCGATCTCATCCTGACGATGTGTTCCGACCTTCTCTGCACGGCCGCTCTCTCGCCGTCGCAACTCGATGCCGTGGCATTCGGCCGTGGTCCCGGTTCCTTCACCGGCTTGCGTATCGCGGCCGGCACGGTGCAGGGCATTGCCTTCGGACTCGACCTGCCGGTCGTCCCCGTTTCCACACTCGGCGCGATGGCGCAGGGCGCGATCGCAGAACGAGATGCAAACCGCGTACTCTGTGCGCTGGACGCCCGCATGGAGGAGGTCTACTGGGGAGCTTACGAAAAGGGCGGAGACGGTCTGGCGCGAGCGGCGGGCGAGGAATTCGTCTGGCCCCCCGGACGGGTCCCGGTTCCCGTAGGCGGCGGGTATCATGGCGTCGGCAGCGGCTGGAAAATCTACGGTGAAAGTTTGCGTGAGCACATCGGCCCGGGGAAGCTGCTCGGCGTCGAGGAAGACCGGTTCCCGGACGCCCGCTACGTCCTCCCACTGGCAATGGACCGGTTCCGGAGAGGGGAGGCGGTACCGGTGGAGCAGGCCCAGCCCGTCTACCTCCGGGACAATGTCGCGAAGAAGGCGGCCTCACGCTGATCCGCCCGCACCACAAACCTTCTCGAAAAAATGGGTCTATCCGGCCAGCAGACCGTTCAGTGGGCTGACGACCGCGTTTCCACCACGCTTGATGACGTGAGTGTAGATCTGGGTGGTCTTGACGTCGCTGTGTCCGAGTTGTTCCTGCACGGTGCGGATGTCCGCGCCACGTTCCAGCAGGTGGGTCGCAAAAGAGTGCCGGAACGTATGGCAACTGGCGGGCCGGTTGATGCCAGCCTTTATGATCGCAAACTTGACCGCGCGCTGAACGGTCTTCTCGTGCAAATGATGGCGTAGCACCGCTTCCGAGTATGGATCCTTGCAGCGGGACGACGAGGGGAAGAGATACTGCCATCCCCATTCGCTTGCGGCATTGGGGTATTTTCTCGAAAGTGCAAAAGGCAACGACACCCGACCAAAGCCGTCCGACAGGTCCTTTTCGTGAATCAGCCTGACGCCGTGCAAATGCCTGCGCAGCGGTTGAATCAGGTCATCCGGAAGTGTGACAACGCGATCTTTTCCTCCCTTGCCGTGGCGGACGAATATCGCGCGATGGTTGAAATCGAGGTCCTTCACCCGGAGCCGCAGGCTCTCCATCAGGCGCAGTCCGGACCCGTACATCAGGCAGGCCGCTAGCCAGGGCGTTCCTTCCAGGTGGCTTAGGATTTCCCGTACCTCGCCAGGCTCCAGCACCACGGGGAGCCGCTCCGGCCGCTTGGCACGAACGATCCCGTCTATACTCCCGAGAGGGCGATTCAGAACCGCCTTGTAGAGCAAACCGAGGGCATTCAAGGCCTGGTTCTGGGTGCTGGCCGAGACTCGCCGTGACGTTGCAAGGTAAGTCAGAAACGCCCCGACTTCAGTCTCACCCATCTGTTCAGGATGGCGCTTCCCGTGGTAGAGGATGTAGCGTCGGGTCCATTGAACATAGGATTTTTCGGTGCGAATGCTGTAGTGCCTTACACGGATGGCACGGCGAACCGTCTCCAGAAACGGGGATGACCTCTCGCGACTTTCCATGGCAGCGCCTCTGTGGACCTTGTAACGGAGACTTTAAACAGTACTGTATATATATACAGTTTTCAAGCCCTGTTGATTCCTGTTGTCGCATATCATCCAGAACGGACAGAGGAGAATGTCCGAGAAAATGGAAGAGATATCTGTCGTATTCCGTTGTTTCTCGTAAAAGAACAATTGGAGTATCAGCCCAGGCGTGGGATCAGAATGTCCCCCAGCCCGGAAAGAAATACGACAAAGTTGGGTAAAACATCACCCCAATTTGTCGTCCATTACAATGTTGAACTAAACCGCTTCGCGGCAGCTTTTTCCCATCCCTGATTTACGCGTGTGACGAGCGTGTCGTCCAGACTCGGAGAGGACCGATGTTGGTTCTTTGATGAGGAGTAAGGACGATGACGC
>JAYENI010000187.1:0-7800 GCA_034722015.1 Pseudomonadota bacterium | reverse complement strand
ATAGGCCCGCTGCGCGCTTTCATGCTCGCCCAGGGCGCGGGCGATATCGCCGGTTTTGTTGAGCGATACCGACAGGTCGCGCAGCGATTCCGGGGTCTCGCCGACGCGCTCCAACAGCCGCCGGCTGATCTCCAGCGACTCGGCATAGGCCCGCTGCGCGCTTTCGTGCTCGCCCAGGGCGCGGGCGATATCGCCGGTATTGTCCAGCGATACCGACAGGTCGCGCAGCGATTCCGGGTGATCTGCTTGCGATTCGCTGCGTGCCCTGGCGAGAATCACCATGTCATTGGCGATCGTGACCGCTGTTTGCAGGTGGCCTCTGGCGAGGCAAATTCGATAGGCACGCTCCGCGGCCAGCAAAACGCCTCTGTCATTCCGATCCCGTACCCGCTGCCATTCCTCAAGCACGCGGGCTTCATCCTTGGAAAGTTCAGATCGGAGGCTGGTTGCTCCTGCCAATCTGGTTTCGCCGGAATCTGCTGGCTGCGGGCGTTCCAGAATCAAGCGCTGATTCAGTTCGACCGTTAGGTCCCGAAAGGCCCAGAGATCGGGCGCGAGTTCACGCAGCGTCGTCCGCTCGTCAAGTGGCATCACGATGACCACGGGGCGCGCCTGGAGACGTAAAAGTTCCCGGTTTTCATTCAGCCGCAGGTAAAATTGCTTTCGCGCAGGTATCCAATCGTCGTCTCCCTGAAACGATGCGAGATCCAGCCAGACCGGCGCGTGCATCGTTCGCGTCCACGGCGCGCTACCCAGCAACAACGGCAAGGTCGATTGCAGCAAATCCCGGGGTTGCGCCGGCCTCTCGGTACGCAACCGAGAGATGCGCAGCTTGTACACGTCCGCGATACGCCGGCGAAACAGGTCTGTGAGTTGCGGCTGGTTGCTGAAGATGAAAACCAGGCTGAAATGATCGCTCCAGCGCAGATGTTGCAGCAAACGCAACCACTCCGTCTCGCCCTGCTCGTTTACCGTGAGCCGTTCGGGCCACTCAGCTGGTTGGCTGTTCATCGCCTTCAATCAAATCGAGCAGCACGGGATGCACGTCGTACCAGGGCTCTCCGTTGAGGTAGTTCATGATCATGTTCGCGTCCAGAAAGCGTGTCAGCGTGTGGAGATTGTCCATGCTCTCCAGTGCGTGTTCCTTGGTATCATGGATGGCCTTCAGATGCTCCAGATCGCTGCGCGGAACCGGCAGGAATTCATTCCTCAGCTGAATCGTCGTGCGCTTTATGGTTTCATCATTGATGTTTCGCGGCTTTTCCTCGCTCGTCGTCATTCTTCTGGTGCTGAGCCCAAGCAGACCTTCTCGCACCAGGCGGAAAAAATCCCTGATATCGCCACCCGACGTTCGGACAAGCTCGAACAGCTGTTGCTCAGTCAGGAACAACTCCCACAATGCATAGCGGCGCTTGATGATTTCTCGCATGATAGCGAGTCCGGCCGGATCATCGGCGCCGTCTTTTTTCCTGACATGGATATTGGGCCAGGTACACACCGGGTTACCACCAAGATTGCGCGAGATGTTGGGCGCGCGCGGAATTAGAAATGGCGGAACGGTATAGACCACATGTAAAGTGGACAAACGCAAATTCGCCGCCTGTCCGGAAAACAGTTCCACCACGCTTGCGTAGACCGAGTCCGCATCATCGCCGACACCACGCAACTGTTCCAGCGAATCGACCAGTAGCACGACCTTGTGTTCCGGATCTCCGTTCTGCAAGGCCACTACCAAACCCCGGATATAGTCGTTGGCCCGCTGCACCAACCCATCCAGATGACCCCGCAGTTTTTCCTGAACTTGTCTCTTAAACGAGGCATCTCTGAGCAGGCGCATGGCGACCTTACCGGTTGCAGCGCCAATATCGACCTCCAGTTCGGCGGAGTCGACCTCGATTTGCGTATCCGTTAAAAACGACCAGAAACGTTCCAGATAACCCTCGGTTACCTTGTCTACCTTATGACTTGACCGTGCAGCTTCGGCCAGCGCCGCAATCAGCGAGAGCAGAAAATCCCCCAACTCGAGCGGTTTGGTCAACAACACGTAGTCCTGCATGTTGACCAGTATCACCGTGTGCCCCTCTTTCTTCAGAATTCCTTTCAGGCGGCGTAGTTCTGTACTTTTGCCGTTGCCGCGAAAACCGGTCAACAAGTTGAGGCTTTCGGACTCGGCAAAGTTGATGCGCTGCGCGAGCTGGAGAATCGGATCGCGCCCGGGATCCTGCTGCAGGATCTCCACGTAGCGATCACTGCCATATTCAAGGGGTTCAGCATTTTTTCCTGCAATGCTACTGTAGAATGCTTTCAGTTCCGCGTCGACGTCTTGGCTGGTCAAGTTTGGACTCTCACGTTAAGTAATCGCTGACGGATTCAGTGTTTTCCGCAGTAGATGAAAGAAAGTGGTCGTGTACGTTGTAAAACGATCAGAAAGTTGGAGACGTAAAGCCCGGCACTTTTGCGCCAGGCTGCTTTGTTACCGCAACCCAGAAGAACCCGTGATCACGGGCCGGGCGCCGGGAGACCGGACTGCCCCGTCAGGGTTTCAGGCCGTACCGCGCGCAGGCTGAACACCACCGGCACCCGCACCCACCCTGCTGCCCGGCGATTTGATTCCGTGCAGGGTCACGTAAAGGACCGGCACCACGATCATGGTCAGCAGGGTACCGAAGGCAAGCCCAGCCATGATGGTGATGGCCATGCTGATCCAGAATACGTCCTGAAGCAGCGGGATGACGCCCAGCACGGTGGTCCCGGCCGCCAGCGCCACGGGCCGTACGCGCGACACGGCAGCCTGCACGACCGCCTCGTAGGGCTCCATGCCCTTCCTGAGATTCAGGTTGACCTCGTCCAGCAGCACGATCGAGTTCTTGATCATCATGCCCGCCAGACTCATCCCGCCGAGCAGGGCCATGAAGCCGAACGGCGTGTTGGTCCCGAGCAGCCCGGCGCTGATCCCGATCAGCGCCAGCGGGATGGCGAGAAGGATGACCAGTGGCGGACGGTAGGCGTTGAACAGACCGATCAGGATGGTGATGACGATTGCCACCGTCGGGACGATACCCGGCACCAGCGCGGCCCCCGAGTCCTGCTCGTCCTCGGTGATGCCGCCCCATTCGAGCGTGTAACCCTCGGGCAGCGGGACAGCGAACAGCTTGTCCTGTACATCGTTGCGCAGATCGCTCATCAGGGCCCCGTGTCGCGGGTTGGCCTGGATCTTGACTGTGCGGCGCCGGTCGCGGCGGTTGATCACCGGGTCCTCCCACTGCGTCACCACGTCATTGGTGACCTGCGAGACCGGCACCGTGTCCGTTGCCATCAGGGGCTTGATCTGCAGGCCCGGGATACCGCCCACGTTGCGGCGTTCCTCCTCGCCGTGCCGCAGCACGATGGGGATCAGGTCGTCACCCTCGCGGTACAGACCGATCTGCACGCCGTCGAAGGCGCGCTTGGTGGTGTGCGCCAGGTCTTCCCGGGTCACCGCCGCCCAGCGTCCCTGTTCCATGTTGTATTCCGGAACCA
Organism: Pseudomonadota bacterium; assembly: GCA_034722015.1. Taxonomy (GTDB): domain Bacteria; phylum Pseudomonadota; class Gammaproteobacteria; order JAJDOJ01; family JAJDOJ01; genus JAJDOJ01. Next base: position 4,281 of record JAYENI010000187.1, on the reverse strand, counting down.
GCTTCTGCACGCGATTACGCCAGTCGGTACGCGCGTATCCGGCATAGGGACTGCCGTTGATGATCTCCTCCAGTTCCAGCGAGATGCGCCGCAACACGTCCGGGTCCGCGACCGCGGGTCCGCTCAGGCGCAACTCGAATTCCCAGGTCTTGCCGGGGCCCACCGTGAACTTGCGCAACGGCACGGTGGCATTGGGAAAGTTGTCGACCAGCCAGGGATCCAGATCGGCGAAGATCTGATCGATCTCCCTGAAGTCCCTGACGGCCACCACCAGATGCCCGTAGGAGGTGTTGGCGTCCTCCGGCGTGACCGGCAGGTAGAAGCGCGGCGGACCGCCGCCGATGTAGGCCGTCGCGCTTTCGATGCGCTCGTCCTTCAGCAAATGGTCCTCGATCCGGGAGACGTTCTCCACTACCGTCTCGATGCGGGTCCCCTGCGGCGCCCAGTAGTCGACCATGAACTTGGCCATGCTGGCCGAGGGAAAAAACATCTGGCGCACCATGCCGAAACCGATGACGGCGATCACCAGCAGCCCGACCATGAGCCCGATCGTCAGCCAGCGCGCCCGGATGGCGCCCTCCAGAAAGGTGCGGAACTTCATGAAAAATGCGCCGGCATAGGGGTCGCCTCCGCCTTCCTTCGGGTCCGGGATCATGTAGATGCACTGCAGCGGCGTCAGGGTCACCGAGATCAGCCAGCTGAACAGGAGCGAGATGGCCACCACCTCGAACAGGGACTTGCAGTATTCGCCGGTGCTTTCCGGTGACGAATAAATGGGATAGAACGCCATCACCGCGATGACCGTGGCACCCAGCAGCGGGATGGCGGGTTGCGTCGCCGCCTCGATGGCCGCCTGGGTACGGTCCATGCCCTTTTGCAGGCGCACCACCATGCCATCGGCCACCACGATCGCGTTGTCCACCATCATGCCCAGCGCGATGACCAGCGCACCCAGCGACATGCGTTGCAGGTCGATGCCCAGCAACGCCATGACGATGAAGGTGCCGAGCACGGTGAGGATCAGCGCGGTGCCGATGATCACGCCCATGCGCCAGCCCATGAACAGGGCCAGCACCACCAGCACGATGGCCACGGCCTCGGCGAAACTGACGACGAAATTATTGATCGCCGTCGATACCGCGTCGGACTGCCAGTTGACCTGCCGGAGTTCGAGACCCACCGGAAACTGGGGCGCGAGCTGGTCCAGACGCGCGTCGATATTGCGTCCCACGTCGATGATATTCGCCCCGGACACGTTGGTGATCGACAACCCGATCGCGGGGAGACCGTTGTAGCGCACCACATAGGTCGGGGGGTCGACATAGCCACGCTCGATATCGCCGATGGCCTCGATGCGGGTCAGTTCCGTGGGCTCGAAGATCTTGGTATCGAACTTCTCCTGGTTCTGCAGGGCGTCGATGAGGCTCGGACGGATCGCCAGGCCGGATATATCCGCTGGATCGGCGAAGGTGCCGGAGGGTGAGATGCGGTAGCGCAGTTCGTCCAGATCGACGCCGCCACCGTCGACGACCATGTTCTGGTTCTGCACCGTGTTGGCGATACTCTCGTCGCTCAGGCCCAGTTGCGAGAGCTGCGACTTCGAAACGTCCAGGTAGACGCGTTTTTGCTGCACTCCGACGAGGTCCACGCGCGCAACCCCGTCCACCAGGACCAGCTCCTTGCGCAGGCGCTTGGCGGCCTTTTCCAGCTCGGCGTTACTGTACCCGTCGCCGAAGAGCGCGAGCTGGAACCCGAACACGTCGCCGTAATCGTCGTTGACCTGTGGCGTACCGACGCCCGGCGGCAGGCCGCCCTCGGCCTTGATGACCTTGCGGCGCATCTCGTCCCATACCTGCGGCAGGTCCTCCGACCAGTAGGCCGGCAGGATCTCCACCTTGACGAAGGAGATGCCGGGCCAGGAATAGGATTCCACCCATTTCAGCTGTTTGAGTTCCTGGATGGCCTGCTCGATCCGGTCCGACACCTCCAGCTCCACCTCGGCGGGACTCGCGCCGGGATAGGTCGTGGTGATCACGGCGGTCTTGACCGTGAACTCCGGGTCTTCCAGCTGCCCCAGGTTGTTGAACGCGGCGAACCCGCCCACCAGGATCAGGAAGTTCAGAAAGAAGGTGAGCGCCTTCTTTTCGACGGCGAATCTGGCCAGACCCATGGCTTACTCTCCCCTGTCTTCGAGGATGCGGACCTCCTGGCCCTCCCTGAGGTAGTGCACGCCGGCCGTCACCACCCATTCCCCGGGCTCCACGCCCTGGTCCACGATCACGCCACCATCGGACAGGGTCCTCGCCTCCACCTTGCGCTGGTGGACCGTATTGTTCTTCTCATCGACCACCCAGAGGAAACTCGCATCTCCCGTATCGGGCGAGAACACCGCGCTCGGCGGCACGGTGAGGCCCTGCTGCTCGGCCATCTCCTGCGGCAGATTCATCTTCCCGGTGGCCCTGCCCGCCATGCCGGCCAGGATCCGCACGCCCTCCGGCTGATCCATCATCAACGTCACCCGGTAGGTCCGCGTCGTCCGCGAGGCCTCCTTGCTGACCTCGAAAATCTCGGCGGGAACGGACCGGTTCGGGAAGGCGTCGTAGATGACGGTGACGTCCTCGATGTACGGCACGAACGAGATCCATTTCTCCGGCAGGTCCATGTCGAACTTGACCCGCCGGTTGTCGAGCAGGCGCGCGATGCGCTCGTTGGGCTGCACCGTCTGGAAGTTCTCCACGTAGGTCTTGGTGATGGTGCCGTCGAAAGGGGCCCTCAGGTTCGTGTAGTCCAGGCGGTCCCGGGCGGCGTCCACCTCGGCCTCCAGCGAGGCAATGCCCGCGCGCGCCTTGTCCCGCGCCTCGCGCTTGCGTTCCACCGCCACCTCGCTGGTGGCGCCGGGGTCTTCCTTGTAGATCCGCAACTCGCGCTGGTACTCGCTGGTCGCGCGTCGAAGCTCGGCCTTCTGGTTGTCCAGACGCCCCTGGGTATTGCGCAGTTCCACCTCGTAGTCCCGCGGATCGATGCGCGCGATGAGGTCACCCTGTACGATACTGTCGCCGACGTTTATGGGGCGTTCGACCAGCGGCCCATCCACCCGGAACGAGAGGTCTACTTCCTGAGCGGCGCGTGCCTTGCCCGGTACGTAGCTGTTGTCGATGGTCTCGATGTCACCGACCTTCATGGCCTTGACGGGGCGGACGGGCTCGACCTTTTCCTCTTCGGGCTTTTCGCATGCACCGAGCAGGACAAAGAGACAGAGGGTCGTGACGAAGGCCACAGGACGCCATACGCGCGGCTGAATGAACGGGGAATCGACCATCTCTGCCTTCCTTATCTGTTGTCGGATTTCCGGTAGCGAGGGGGGATTGTAGCCAATTGCCCGGCCACCTGCCCAACTCGATCACGCAGCCACACAGACGCGGCAATCACCGTGAGATTTCAGGAGAAAGATCCTCACAGACCGCGGTCTTTCCCGGTCCAGCGTTCATGTAAACTTGCGCGGCACGGGCATGCGCCTGCGTTGCGTCGAATTGTCGCCGGCGTCGATGCCGCACACCGTGCGCAACCGCTGCCAGATGCAGCTTGCCTGCCGGCGACCGCCTGTCCCCGTCGGCCCGCCACCGACCCCGGAGGATGCGGACGTGACCTTCCCGATGAACACCCCGACTTCGACCCACACAGTCACCCGCCGATTGCATCGACACGTCCGCGAGCCGACGAAGCGGCGCCCGGCAGCGACCCGCCGCTGCGCACCATGACGGGCGAAAGGAAGGACCGTTCGGCCAGGACGCCGATCTCGCAACGGAGCTGGTGCCTGTACCCGCCGATCTGCCCGTTCACGAAGTCGCCCTGCGCTTCTCGGATGTACGTGGTATTTTTTAGTTGATCAAAGCCACGCGCCACCCCGGCGAGAATTTCAGTGTTCCGGCGACATCCAAACGGAGGAACAATGAGTCAGAAACCCGCCCGAAACACCGACATCCCCGATAATGGGGGATCGGCACCCATCGTGGAGACCCCGAGATCGACACGACCGGCCAGCGGTATGGAAGTGGCCCTTGCCAGGCGAATCCTGCGGCAGCTGGGAATCGGCGACGTGCACATCGTCCTCTGGGACGGTCAACGCGTCAGCGCCGGCTCTCACGAACCCATGGCCACTGTATTCCTGCGTGAACGCGGTTGTCTGTACCGCCTGCTCACCAACCCCGAATTGCACTTCGGTGACGACTATACCGCGGGGCGCATCGAGGTTGATGGCCCCCTGATCGATCTGCTGGTACA
>JAYENI010000186.1:0-7873 GCA_034722015.1 Pseudomonadota bacterium | reverse complement strand
CAAACGCCTGCCATGAACCACGGCCACGATCAGTATCTTTTTGTTCTCAACCTTGTATACGAGGCGGTAACTGTAAATGATGCGTTCCCGGATAACATCGTCAGCAATCTCCGGTACAACTCTCCCCAGGCGCGGGAAATCAGCCAGGTTTCCTGCGATATCCAGAATCTTTGAAATAACAGACCGGGCATAGAACAAGGAGTCTCTTTCTATGTATTCGGCAATGGATTCGAGATCTTCAACCGCTTCAGGTGACCAGGTTACTCGGTATTCCATTTGCCGAGCCGTTCTTCCACCTCCCGCTGTGGAACCTCCCCTTCCTTTCCAGCCCGTTCGATACCTCTACGAACTTTCTCGACAACATACAAATGGTATTGGATATCTTCTAAGGAGCAGTCATCCGGAAGCCTGGCTAGCAGTGACTGCACTTCGTTCTTCACTGTGCTCACAAAAACCTCCTATACCGCATACCTAAATGGCAGGCCACTCACGCCAAAGACAGATATAGCCACTCTCTCGCCGTAACACCTGTAGGGTGGACAAGTGTAACGCAGTCCACCCGCGTACCTCACCTTCCATAGTTAGTGCCCATAGTTTCGCGTTTCCACTGTCAGGATACCGCTTCCATCGAAGGCAGCCTATCGACGCCCGATCGTAGCTTCTGACTCTCAGCAATCTCAATACTAATCCGGCTAACTTCCAGAACCTGATCTACGGGAATCGGAGACTCACGCCCCTCCCTGACGGCATCCAGAAATGCCGCGGCACAGGCCTTCTGCCCCTTGTCCTGCCGGCGTAGATTCATCTTTCGGAACCCCGGCCAGCCGTAGCCCGTTAGTCGGCGAAAATTGTCCAATTGCAGGACCCGACCCGCGCAGAACACCTCCAGGCGCTCCTTCGGAAACGACTTGTGGCCATTGGCGAGATAATGCACTACACCAAAAGATCCATCGGTAAAAGTCAGCGTGATCGTTACCTTATCTCCAGTCACCGCCAGCCCCAACTGCGGCCCCATGAACGTCGCCTGCCAGTCCGTGATCGGAGTCGCCGCCAGATACCGCAGCAGGTCGATGAAATGACACGCCTCCCCGATGATTCGGCCACCTCCCACCTCCGGGTCCTGCGTCCAGTGGTCGGGTGGTATCTCCCCAGCATTCACCGTCATGACGAACGACTTTGCCGCTGAAACGGACTCCAGCAACGTCCGAATCTTCCGAACCTGAGGCGCAAACCGCCGATTGAACCCCACCATCAACAAAGGCGCCCGCCCTTTCTCCCTCTCCCCGCGGGAGAGGGCCGGGGTGAGGGGACTCACAACCTTCTCGTACCCTTTTTCAATCTCCCCAACCTCATCCAGCGTCAACGCCAGCGGCTTCTCGACAAATACATGCTTCCCGGCACCCAGGGCATCCAGTACGAACCGCGCATGCGAATCATGGCGCGTCGCCACCACAACGGTATTGATCCCGTCATCCGAAAAGATCGACGACGTATCCGTCGTCGCCTTCCTGAATCCATGCTTCCTGCCGAAATGAACTCCGCTCACCCCGCCACTGGAAGCAACAGTCCGCAACACCGCCCCGCCCGCCTTGAACGCCGGAATCAACACCTGCCCCGCATAATTCCCGGCCCCGACAAACCCCACCACCGGCACCTCTTTCCGACTTCCCCTCCCCCCCTCTTGTCCCCTCTCCCCTGGAGGGAGAGGGTTAGGGTGAGGGGGAGAACCATCAAGCTGCACCGTCCTCCCCCCCGGCAACTCCTCGTCCCCACGCCCGGGATAGTCCAACAATATCCCAAGCGCCGACTCCCCGGAACCCAACAACTCATACGCCTTCAAGGCCTCATCGATGGAATATCGATGTGAGATCAGCGGCCCCACATCCAGCGCCCCCGACGCCATCATGTCCAGCACCGCCTCCAGGTTCCGCTGTTCGGTCCAGCGCACGAAACCAACCGGATAGTCGTGCCCCTTGTCCTCGTACCCCGGGTCATACCGCCCCGGCCCATACGAACACGAAACCTGAAACGACAATTCCTTTTCAAAAAAATCCGCGCGGGACAGTTCCAGCCCAGTCACGCCTACCAGCACGATGCGGCCCCGCTTGCGGCACATCCTGGCCGCCTGACTCACGGGCTCGCTGCTCTTCGTGGATGCCGTGATGACCACCGCATCGACTCCCCTGCCCCGGGAAAACGACTCCGCCGCTTTGAGTGGGTCCTCCCCGGCGGAGAGATCCACGGCCTCGGCGCCGAAGCGTCTGGCCATCGCAACCTTTTCCGGGTCGGGATCGATCCCCAGCACCCGGCAGCCGTTCGCCCGCAGCAACTGGACCGCGACCAGGCCGATCAGACCCAGGCCGGTCACCACTACCGTCTCGCCGAGCGTCGGCTGCACCAGTCGAATCCCCTGCAATGCGATCGCGCCCACCACCGCAAAGGCGGCGCTCTCGTCGGAAACGCCGTCAGGGACCTTTGCGCAGAGGTTCTTCGGCACGCGCACGATTTCCGCGTGCTTGCCGTTGGAGGCCACGCGATCTCCGACCCGGAATCCGTCCACGCCTTCGCCGACCGCGATCACGGTTCCAGCGTTGCAATAACCCAGGGGCAACGGCTGATCCAGTTTGTTCCTTACCGTCTCCAACGTCGGCATCAGGCCGTCGGTCCTGACCTTGTCCAGCACCATGCGCACCTTGTCCGGCTGCTGGCGGGCCTTGTCCAGGAGGTTGGCCTTACCGAAATCCACCAGCATGCGTTCGGTGCCGGCAGACACCAGGGTGCGCGACGTGCGGATCAACAGTTCCCCGTCGGCCACCCGCGGGCAAGGCACTTCGGCCAGTTCGGTACTGCCGTCCTTGAGGTTTTGCAGAATTTGTTTCATGGCGATACTTGAATATCCGATCGAACAGGTGTGATCTTAATAAGAGCGCAGTGCGGTCGCCAGAGAAGGCGATCCCAAGGCGCACTGCATCGAACAACAACGCCTCTACGACGAGTACCCCATGCGCCACGACCTACTCGGTAACGCCGCGCGACTGCCGCGATTCATCCTTTCCGCCCTGCTCCCCCTTGCGGCCGCTTCGGCAATGGCCGACCAGGAACTCGTACTCGAGGAGCAGCTCAATACGACCTGGACCGAAGAACCAGTTTCATTCGATATCGAGGCGAAAACCGGAGAGTGCCATCCGGACGCGGTGCGCCTGCGCGGTCCCCGTGGACCGATCCCCTCTCAGCTCAGCGACGTGGTGACGTGGCCAGGGACACCATTTCTCAAGAGCGCCAGCATCTGGTTGGTCACCGACCTTCAGCCGCTGCAGCGCCTCGTCTTTACCGTGGCGTGCAACGACCGCGCCGCCGACGCGTCCGCCCCTGTGCCGTCCGGCGACTTCCGACTCGAACAGGGCAACGAAACAGCCACAATGACGACCAGCAAGTTCGGCATCCGCCTGCGGCTGGGAAACGGAAGCGACACCATGCCCGTGGCTTCCGGGAAAGTCCCGGGACCGCTCGAATCGATGCGTCTTGCCGGCGGCGCATGGTTCGGCGGCAGCGATTTCTATGGCGACACCCGGATCCGCGCCTGGTCTTCGGAACTGACCGCGGCCGGGCCGGTCTTCGGCGAGGTGCGTTACCGGTACGAATACGAGGACGGAAACCGGCTGGAACTCAAGGTACGGCTTTTCGCCCGGTCGGACCGCGTGCAGTTCGACGCCGACGTTCTCGACGACCACCGCGACGAAGGCCTGCGCATCGTGCTGAGCCATGGGCTGCCGCCGTTGACGCTGCACGTGCAAAAGCTCTGGTGGGGCCGACGCGACATTTACCCGGACTCGATGCCGATCGGCGAATGGGCGCGCCTGCCGCTGGACGACGTCGAACCGGGCCTCGTGACGAGTGTTTCCCCCTGGGGTCCCTGGTGGGGCGACATGCAATCGCCCGTGGTACGGCTGGGCATTGGCGAAGGCGCGCGGGAACTGCAGATCGCGCGGCGCGACCCCGCGTCGTGGGTGCGGCCCCTCGGGCCGGCAAAACACAAGTCGCTGTCCGTCCGAAAATCGGAATCCGGTGAGACCTACATCGACCTGAACCTCGCCGCCGGCGAGACCGGCGGAATCCGCAAATTCGACCTCGCCATTTCAGAACCCACCGAGGCCGTCGGCTGGCGGCATCGCCGCGACCGCCATAACCGCCGCGTCGGCTCCCAGGTCATCCCCTATCGCGAGGGCCTCGACCAGGTCAGGCGCTACGTCCTCGACTGGCCGAAAACGGCAAAACACCCGCGCATCTACATGGACGCCGAAGAGGTCGCGGCCTCGCGCTGCCGGCGGATCGATGCGAATCTCCTCGCCCGCCTCGAGGCACGAGCGAAGGACCCGGTGCCCGCGGTCCCCCACCACAGCGACAGCGAGGCGTTGGCGCTCTGGCTGTTGAGCGGTGACGACGCCGTCGCCCGGAAGTACCATCTCGCCGAGCGTCTGATCCATTATCTCGGGCTGCTCGGCGATTTCGACAAGATGCGTCACACGGTGCGTGTCGCCGCACTCTACGACGCGATCATCGATTCGGACCTCATTACCCCGGAGCAGCGAACAGTCCTGCGCGCGCAAATGGCGTATCTCGCCTATCAGGTCGCCTGCCCCGCGACCTGGAGCAACGAGCGGGGCTGGAACTCCGGCAACCAGAACATGACCGTCTCCTATACCCTGCAGGCGCCCGGTGTCATGGCCGCGGTGCTCGCCGACCACCCCATGGCCCGGGAGTGGATGGAGCCGGCGCTGGAAGTCATGGAGTTCATGCTCGACCGGGTCGGTCCCGCCGGAAAGTGGCCGGAGTCCTCGGGCTACGCCAATCTGTCGGTAGACGAACTGGTCACCTTCGCCATCCTGGCCACGCGCGCGGGATTCGGCGATTACGTCAACGATCCCGGGCTGCGGCGCGCGGTGACCTTTCTGGTCAAGATCCGTCAGCCTCCCGACCCCAGAACCGGCGGCATGCGCGACCACATCCGCTTCGGGCGCTCGCCCGGCCGGATCCGGGCCCTGGACGGGGCCATGGCCCGGGCCACGCGCAAATCGGACCCGGCCTACTCGCGCCACATGGAGTGGACCTGGCTCGACACCCTGCGCCCGGGCGCGGAATCCACCGTCCTCGACATGGGAGGCTTCGAATTCGCGTATCTCGATCCGACGCTGCCCCGCGAGCCCCCGGACTGGGGCTCCGAGGTGTTTCCGCACATGGGCGTCATCTTCCGCCGGGGGTTCGGCACGGACCGGGAACACTTCGCCGCGCTGCTGAGCGGGGACCATCCCGCCATGATCTACGGATCGCAGACCGGCGGCCTGGTCAGCCTCGCTTTCGGCAAACCCGTGGCCGGTTCGTTTCTCGGCGACTATGGAGACCAGTCCGAGTTTCTGATCAATCGCGTCAGCCTGGCGCGGGACCCGCGGCAATTCGTTGCCGGGGAGACCCCTTTCGAATTCCGCGGCGCGGCGAAACCGGGCTGGTGGTTCGACGAGCGCCGCACCAGGGCGGTATACGCGACCCGGGAGGGCGACGGCAACATCCACGCCTTCTCGTCCCTGCCGCGACAGGACTACGCGGCCGTGGACGTGCTGCTGAAGCACCCCGTGACTTTCGGCAAGGCGGCAAAGAAGATGAAGCCGCCCGGCGATCTCCCCTGGCCGGAACTCAAGTACGGAGAGGGGAAACCACCCTTGTGGTGGCGACGGCAGGCGCTGTACGTCAAGGGCGGGAAACCCGACGACCCCACTTACCTGATCCTTCGTGACACCGTTCGGGGCGACCAACCGACGATGTGGACGTTCTGGTCGGACTCCGAAAAGCTCGTCACGCCCGAGGAGGTAGCCGACCGAAAGCCGTTCCTTGCCGACGCGCCCGGGAACGTCATCGTTCCGCCCCGCCGGATCGAGGGAAATCGCTTTACCGCCCTGGGATCCTGGGGCGTCGACCTCGACTATTTTATCGCCGCCCCCACCGACACACCGCGATATACATTGCGCTGGGGGAAAAGCTGGAAAGTCTCACGCCCTTGGGGCGTGACGCAGTTTCAGGACCTCCTGCACCTGCAACGCAAGGACGACGGCGAGTATTTCGTTGCCCTGTTTCCGCGGCTGCCCGACACACCCGCCCCGGAATTTGAAACGTTGGGTGACGGCAAGATCATACGGGTCAGCGGGGCTTTCGGGACCGACTACGCGTTCCTTTCATCGCAATCCGGTACGGCAACGGCGGGCCCGGCATCCTTTCAAGGCACCGCGGGGTCCATCCAGGAGCACGCCGGGCAAACCATCCTCACGCTCGGTGACGCGGGCCGGGTGTCATTCGGTCGTACTGCAATCGAATCCGAAACGCCCGTTACCCTTTCCATTCTTCCGACGGCATTGGGACTGCGACTTCCCAAAGGCCACGGAGGTTCGACGATCCGGCTACGGGCTCCCAGCGTACTGGACCTGACCGAGCCACCGACGGGTACCGTCCTGACGGCACACCGGAAACCGGGAGAATGGCAATTGTTCGTTCCGCCACGGACGACCGGTTTACGGATCGAAAGACAAGCCCCGTAACACAGTCAGATAACGAACCAGTTTCAGCTACATCGACACCGCAATATATCGAAAGCCGCTTATTTCGTCGCATTGACCAACATAAACAGGCCGGCCCGGGGAGCGAATTTCCGTATCATGCGGCGTGGCCAGATCTTTCGTGCGAGCATCAAAAGGTGGCCCTGATGCCGCTGCCCTGCACCGGACTCCAGGAGATCACCGTGTGTCAGCACAGTGTCGATCCGCACGCTATTAAACCGGGAGATAAAGTTCGCGGGCCTCTCGCCTGGAGTATGCCTTGGTACCTGGGCTTTCCAGATAACGCCCATACACCTGATCCAGAGTCATCCAGGGACGAAGCCCCAGCAGACCGTACCGAACCCACAGCATCAATCCGACCAGGCTCCACTTGTGATAGATCATGACGCGCGCCACCCCGCCCTTTCTCAGGACGCGGTACACCTCGGCAATGGCGCCTCGTGTATCCGGGCTATGGTGAAGTACGCCCCAGGAATAGACGTAGTCGAACGACTCGTCGTCAAACTCCAGCCTCTCCGCGTCGCCTGTCGAGAGGCGGGATTCGAATCCCAGCTCTGTAAGGCGCCGGCGGGTGTGCTCGACCGCCCGCTCGGTGAGATCGATGCCCCAGAGCCTGGCCCCCGCCTCGGCGAATCGCTGATGGTCCGCACCGAGCGCCGCGGCGTGCAACAGCCGGTCCACCGCATCCGAGAACTCCCGTTCCACACGCGGCGGTTCGGCCCCCTGTACCATCCCGCCCAGCACCACGATGGCGTCTGCCCTCGGGTAGCCTTCGAGTGCCAGAGGCAGATGCCGCCACTCCAGCGTGGATCGGAGATAATCCGAAAAAACGGGCGTCGATGCCACCCAGAGTAATGTCACGGCCCCCCACAGCAACGCCCGCCCCGCCACCCGGAACCGCGAGATCAACAAACCGGCAAGAATCGCCATCACCAGGCCCAACCCCAGCGGATAGACGAACACCGGCAAAAACTTGGAAAGGTAGATTTCCATTCGCACTCCCTATCGTTTCATTCCTCCAAATTTTCCCTTCCCCCGCCGGGAGGTCGGGAGGGGGGCGAGACTATCAGCAACCACCGCATCATCCCAATATCCCGCACCTTCGCTTCAACAAATGTAGCCTGGATGTAGCGCAAGCGAAATCCAGGGAAACATGCGATCCACTGCTCCCAACCCGCAACCAATCCCCATAAACAGAACTTTCTCTGAATTTCGCAAGAAACCTGCTAGAAATACGTGCGGGGAGAATTAAAAAACCACAAATCTAAGGG
>JAYENI010000185.1:0-7879 GCA_034722015.1 Pseudomonadota bacterium | reverse complement strand
AATCACTTTATCCGCCAAAACGGCATGGATTCCGTGGTATCGATGTATGAACGCATGCTGACGAAGGCGCTGGAAACATGCGGTCCAACAAGCTGATATTAGTATTCCCATCTCCGTTAAATCAATCCGGTTCCGGTTAGGCGATTGCCGGATAATGACATACCAGATTGCGTCGGATTTTCGTTCGTCATCAAGGCGCGACAACAGGCGCATAGTCGAACTATGGAGCGGTTGTCGCAACACAGAGGACGGATGAAAAGACAAGCAGGATGGTATGTCATTTGACAGAAGTCGCCTTAGGCCGACCACAGAGACACTATCGATCGGACCCGTGTAGATGGTGATGGAGACGGGTGGTATTTCAAGGATAAAGGTGTTCACAATGTCTTCGGATGACCTGGGGACGAATTGCGTCGCCTGACCCGAATCGAGATGTGAGTGCATTGCTGTTGATCCAGTTGAAGGTACGGAAATGTCAAAATCACTCGATATTGTTAAGGACGTCTACCACAGATTCTCGAAGGGCGACCTGACCGGGTTTCTGGATCTTTGTGCCGATGACATCGAGTGGGTCGTCAACGGGCCGGCTTCGCTCGAGAAGTGCAGGTGCTTTCGTGGACGCTCCGGAGTACAGGAGTTCCTTCGCATTCTGGGCGACAGTTGGGAGTTCAGCGCATTCACTCCAAGAGAGTTTCTGGTGAGTGGTGCCACGGTTGTGGTGCTCGGTGACGAAGAGGGCCGGGACCGGAACTCTGGAGAGCCGTTCCGGAATCGCTGGGTGCACGTGTTCGATGTGGAAGCGGGCGGCATCGTCCGTTTCCGTGAGTTTCTGTGTCACTGGACAGGTGATCAATCGCCGCCGGAGATGAGCTGGATCCCGCGTTGAATTATTCGAATGGTTAGGTGATTGTCGGAAAATGACACACCAGATTGGGCCGGATTTTTGTTCGTCTTCAAGGCGCGGAAACGGGCGCATAGTCTCGAACTATGCAAACGTTTACGCAACGCGGAAGACGGACGAAAAGACAAGCAAGATGGTATGTGATTTGACAGAGATCGCCTTAGTGCCAAGCTGGCGTTCGGCAAGAACGAATAGCAAGGAGGTATCGTGAGCAGGGAAACTTTCCCGATGATTGCCCTGGTAGTCGGTGCCGTGTTGCTGGCTGTGCTGATGGCGGCGGGAGCCGGGGAAGGCGGCTTCACCCTTCCATTGCTGACCATGTTGCTGATCAGCGAGTTCGGTTTTCTTGTGACGGGCGCTGGGGCTTTTCTTGGTGCAAGGGAGTGGTTCGGAAACGGTTTCAGGACTGGAGGCTCGCTGGCGACCATTGCTTGTGTCGTGCTTGCGGTGGTATTCGCAATAGAGGGCTTCGCCATCTGGGAGCACGTCGGCGCGATGAGGCAGTAGTCTGTATCCTGATGTTTGGGATAAAACGTGGAACAGGGAGTGGTACCCTGACATTTTTCATACTCTACGGTCTGGACCTGTCCCCGTACTCCCGTTCGAAGTTACCTGAAAGTCACAAAGCCGGAATAGAATACGATCTGGCCGTGCCTGTCACGGGAAACTGAACCGAATACGAGATAAATCCCCGGAGGTGACATATGGATGAGCAATTTAAGCAGCATGGTGCATTCAGCTGGTCCGAACTCATGACGCCTGATATCGAGGCAGCCAAGGCGTTCTATTCACGTCTGTTTGGCTGGACACTCGACGACATGCAGATGGGGGATATGAACTACACCGTCATCAAGGCGGGTGATCGCGAAGTCGGTGGCATGATGGCGACACCGCCCGAGGCCCAGGGGTCACCGCCTATGTGGGGGACCTACGTGACGGTGGACGACGTGGATAGCGTTGCCGGGACCGCGACGGAGCTGGGTGCCACTCTCGTAGTCGAGCCACGTGATATCCCGGGTGTGGGCCGGTTCTGCGTCATTCGTGATCCGCAGGGCGCTTTCATATCCGCAATCACCTACGCCGAGCAGGCATGACACGGGCCTGAGCCACTCGATCGAGACACGGTGACGGGGTCGCAGGATTCGACAGGAAACCTGATGCCCCGCATCGACGCTGTCGTGTGGATTCGCCGTGTCACCCGCTCGGCGCGCAAGGCAACAAGGGACAGACCGCGTTTTTTTGGTCTGTCCCTATTTTCCCTCCAAATATCTGCCCTCACTATTACGGACAAACATTGGATGCTAGTCCTCGGTTTCGTCACCGTTGCAAATACCTCCGTCCCAATCGGAGTAGCATCCATGGACGGCGAAGGATCCGTCGACATAGTAGTCACAGAATGTCGAGCCGTCATTCTGAACTGAACAGTTCTTGACCTCTATAAGAGCCTGCCATTTGTCGTCTGATTTGATTGCCAGGTCCGGAACGCCGTGTACCTCGTTCGGGTCCACCCATATCTGGTACAACTTTTTTCCTTCTCTCGCCTGTTTGCGGTGGTAGTCGCCCTCATTGAAGTCACTGCTTGCATGGACAATGCTCACGGAGAATACGCACAGAACTGCACTGATCATCATCTTCATCGGGTAAACCCTCTTTGCCTGGATGTGGCATTTACCCTAGCGAGCTGCCGACGCTGAATCCGTTAATTAGTTGCCCGCGAACGTGTGAAATTATGTGCAGACTCTGGATGGTTCGCGCGCGATTCCGTGCGACAAGGGATATTTCAGACCACAAGTCCTGAAACGCTGCGGGGGCGTGTCTGTCACATTGGGTTTCGCGGTCCGTAGTGCATCTGCGCAGGATCTACAAATGCGGGTAGCCGAGTGCTACATGCGGAAAGGTGTCGGCGGGGCGATAGAGGGGGGGAGTTGGTTACAAACTACAGGATGAGGAGATAAGACTTGGGAAGTATCAATTTCCCCTCACCCCGGCCCTCTCCCCGCGGGAGAGGGAGATGATTACCGGTTTTCCGTGCCGAGCAGGACGCCCAGTCCGCGGAGTTCTTCCATGGTCTGGGCGCCGCCACGGACCACGACCTCCGGATTGGGGTGCTGCATCTCGGTCGTGATGGTCTCCAGCATTTCGCGGCCGGTTCCGGATTCTTCGTCACCCATGAGTTCGATCAGTCGCGCGGTGACGGGGTTCAGTTCCATGAATCCGACTTCGTCCTTTCGGTCCCGATAAACCAGCAGGTAGGTGGGCTGTTCGCCGGGCGCTTCCGGTCGGAACTCCGTGCTGATGCGGTGGACCGGGAAGGTGTAGCTGAGCAGGCACGCCACCGGGGACAGTACGGGGCGACCGTCCAGGAGATCACCGTTCGGATCGATGGCGTCCAGGTCGGCTTCGTCCTCGGCCACGGATAACCCGAGCTCCACCCACTCGTAGTGCGCGAGTTCCTCGATGAACGGCGGGTCCTCGGGTTGTGGCTTCCGTTCCTCTTTCAGGTAACGAAGAAACTCCTGCGAAATTTCCAGAAAGTACGGGGTATGACTCTTGTGGTTGGCGAAGAAATCCTTCGCCATCCGGTGCCAGTCGGAATCGTCGCAAAGGGAGCGCAGGACGGGGAAGCCGCTCGAAAGGAAGCCTTCCACGTTGTTGTAGAAGAGTTCCCGGTAGATCGCCATGCGGCGGTCCTCGACGTCCCCGGGTCCGGGGTTGGCCTGCGGGTCGCGGATGTGTGCCGCGAAGGCGTACTGGCGACGGATGAACTCCGGCCGTGTTTCAGGCCGTTGCCGCGTGTTTCCCATGGGAGGCATCCTGCTTGCGTTGATATTGACGGATGGTCTCGACCTCGTTCAGCAGGTCACCCAGCGGGGGGAGATTGAAATCGCGCTCCAGCAGCGTGGGGAAGACACCGAAGTGGGCGTAGGCCTTTCCGAGCAGCGCCCAGACCGGGTCGATCACGTCCGCGCCATGGGTGTCGACGATCAGGTCGACGTCCTCGACGTAGTGTCCGGCGATGTGCGCGTAGGCGATACGATCACCCGGCAACGCGGTGAGAAAACCCTCTGCGTCGTAGCCGTGGTTGACCGAATTGACGTAAATGTTGTTGACGTCCAGCAGCAGATCGCAGTCCGCTTCCCGGAGTATCGCGGTGATGAATTCGATCTCGTCCATTTCCTTGCCCGGTGCGGCGTAGTAGGAGACGTTCTCGATGGCGATGCGCCGCTCGAGGATCTCCTGGGTGCGCCGGACGCGATCGGCCACGTAGTGGACCGCCTCTTCGGTGAACGGGATGGGCATGAGGTCATACAGGTGGCCGTCGTCCGAGCAGTAGCTCAGATGCTCCGAGTAGAGGCGGACGTTGTGGGTGTCGAGGAAGGCCTTGACGTCCGCGAGGAACGCCTCGTCCAGGGGCGACGGACCACCCAGGGAAAGTGACAGTCCGTGGGACACGAAGGGATACCGCTCGGTAAGTGCCCGAAAGCGTTTCCCCATCGCCCCGCCTACGCCGATCCAGTTCTCCGGGGCGACTTCCATGAAGTCCACCGGCAGCGTCGGGCCTTGCTCCATTTCGTTCAGCATGTCGCGGCGCAGGCCAAGGCCCGCGCCGTCGACACAGTACGCGTCTGTCATCGTGTGCTCCTCTTTTCAGTGGCCCGCGTACCAATTATACGCGTGAGCGCCGGTCGTGGATGCGCCTGAAAGTCCCGGCAGCCCTTCATGCTGAGATCCCCCGGATTCCGATAACGGGTTCAGTGAAATATTTCACACCGGCGCAGACAAATTCGGCGCAGTGATTTTTCTGCCCGCTTCCTAGACTTTAAGGCGATTTCTGGAAAATGACATGCCATCCTGCTTGTCTTTTCGTCCGTCTTCGGCGTTGCGGCAACGGTTGCATAGAACGACTATGCGCCCGTTACCGCGCCTTGAAGACGAACGATAATCCTGCGCAATCTGGTATGTCATTTTCCGGCAATCGCCTTAATTGTCGGAGCGCGCCGGGATTCCCGGGCGATCCGATCGATCCTTGTGGCGGAAGCATACTTTCGGGGATGCGCACTCCACGGGAAACGTAGAAAACAGTCTGGAAAACGGGGGTAGAAATGAACCATATTACGAGCATGAAGTGCGCTGTTGTGATCGCGATCGGCACTACGGCCGTGCCCTGCGCCGCGTATACGCAAGACACCGACACCTGGCAGATGAGGAGGCTCTTCGAGCCCAGCGAGACGCACCTCAGGGCCGAGACGCGGGGTAGCGTCATGATCTATGAAGGTCTCGAGGAAACGACGGTGAATCGCGCCATGGACACGCACTTCTCGCGTATCGACAACATGATGTTCGTCGGTACCGTCCGCAACGATGCCGAAGGCAAGGTCTTGACGAACCCGAAGACCGGGGACGTTATTACCGAGGACGACGGTTGCGACTGAGTGACCCGAGGAATGGTGCGGGGTGCATCCCCGTCGGTTCGGGGCCTGTTGCACGCCTGAGACTCCTCTGTCGCGTGCGGGAGTCATCCCTCCGTACCCTGTGATCCAAGGCGCCTCAGGAGCGGTTCCATCAAAGGGGCCTGGAAGAAGAGGTTGAACAGGACGACCCCGTAGGCGATCGATTGCACCGTAAACCAGGCGTCCAGTTCCAGTGGCAGTTGCAGGGCAAGCGCGAGCGTCACCGCGCCTCGAAGACCACCCCAGAACACGAGTGTGCGCTCGCCGCGGGACAGCGGCTGGGCGCTGGTCATGCGGGTTGCCGGCGGCAACAGGATCCACGCCGTCAATGCCCGGGAGACCACGACGGCGCCGATGCCGATCAGGATCGCAAGCCACTGGGCCGTAAACATGCCCGGTGTGACCGTCGCGCCCATCAGGAGGAACATCAGCGCGGCGATGACGTAACCGACGAATCCCCAGACGGAGTTGACGAATCCCTCGTGGCAGATTCTCAGGTTTGCCGCCCCGGTGATCAGCCCGGCGGCCAGTACCGCCATGACGGGCGATACCTGAAACAGGTTTCCCGAGAGGTAGACACTGAATATGACCACCGAGAAAGAGATCACCGCGCAGGGGAAGGGCCCGCGGAAGGTGAACATCAGCCCCACGCCGATGATGCCCGTGATCGCGCCGACCGCAAGTCCCCCGAAAAAGACCTTGAGAAACGCCATCCCCGCCTCTACCGCGTTGATCTCCGTCTCGGGAAGCGTTGCGAGCGAAAGCAGCAGCCCGAACAGGACGATGGCGGTGGCATCATTGAACAGGCTCTCCCCTTCCAGCAGGTGCTTGACGCGGTCCGACAACCCCAGTTTTTCGTAGATCGCCACCACCGCCCCGGGGTCCGTGGCCGAAAGCAACGCGCCGGCGAGCAGCGCCGTGATCCATGGGAATCCGCCAGGGTGTCCGATGCCGAAGTAGATCAGTGTCGCCGTGACGAGGGCCGAAACGATGAACAGGGGCACGGCAAGATACAGGATCGGTACGATGTCCCTGAGGAGTCTGCGGGCGTCCAGATTGAACGCGGCGCCGAACACCAGCAGCGGCAGGAACAGTTCCAGGATGAGGTCCGTAAACACATGCCAGCGCAGCCCCGTGTCGATGCCGAAGTAGACCAGCAACTCCGAGCCGGCAAACCCGACCGCCACCAGCGCCGCGCCGAACGGCAGGCGCAGCCCCTCCGCCAGTGGCTCGACGATGAGCGCCACCAGGAGCATCGCGGTGAAAGTCAGCAGGACCAGCATCGAACCGCCCGTTATCCCTTATTGCGATAGTGGCGGTAGACCCAGTCGTCCACGCTCAGATAGCGTCCTGCGCCGATGAAGAACAGCGCCAGCAGCATGAGGAAATACGTTGCGGCGAATTCGATCCCGTTGTTCAGCATCGCGACGCTGCCATATTCGGTGAGCCAATCATAGTTGGCGTGCTCCTGCAGAATGGACTTGGCCCTGTCCAGGCGATCCACGGCGGCGATCGTCCGGTCGGTCGCGAACACCGACCCCGCCCCCTCGGCGATGGCGAGCCATCCGTTCTGCCAGTGTACGGACACCATTGCGACGACCATTGTCGCCATCAGGGGCATCGAGATCCAGCGCACGCCCAACCCGATCAGCAGCAGGATCGCGCCGAACAGTTCGGTCAGCGACGCCGACCAGGCCAGAAAATCCGGATAGGGCAGACCCAGTCCCCAGTCCGGATTGCCGAACCAGGCTGCCGTATCCTCGACCGAGATGTTCTTCAGGCTGGCGAACCACTCGCCCAGGTTCGGGCCGAAGGTCGGGTCGATACCGAGCTTCTTCGCCCCCGCCATCCAGAAAATCGGCACGAGATACAGTCTCAGCGCGAGTGGCGCCAGGAAGTCGACGGCGCGTGTCCTGTCCAGCAGGTCCTGCGCGAAATTCGCGAAACGAACGATCGGGTTCATGAAGTTGCTCTCTTTGTCGCTTGTAATAATCTCATTCGATTGTCGTGTTCCGGACGCGTCGTACGGAGTGAACGATCGACCGTCGCGGGATTCCCGGACTGCAACTCAGGACGGCGTGGTGGCGCGATGCCCGGCGGTTGCCTCGCGGTGCTCGGGAAACAACTCGTCGAGTGGAACCGACCGCCCGTTGGACGCAACGATCCTGGCGTGGAAACGACGCAACTCGCGCGGTTCCCGTACGCCGCAGGAATGGGCGATAACTCCGATTTCGCGCGCCATGTTGTGTGCGTAGTTTCGTACCCGTTCCGCCTTTTCCGCGGGATCCAGTCCCGACTGCAGTTTCTTGTTGTGGGTGGTGATGCCGGTCGGGCAGGTGTTTCTGTTGCACTGCAGTGCCTGGATGCAACCCAGCGAGAACATGAAGCCCCGGGCCGAGGTAATGAAATCCGCGCCTGCGCACAGTGCCCATGCGGCCTCGGCCGGCGTAATCAGCTTGCCCGAAGCGACGACCTTGATGCGCTGTCGCAGGCCATGCTTTTTCAGCAGGTCGTCGACCATCGGCAG
>JAYENI010000184.1:0-7900 GCA_034722015.1 Pseudomonadota bacterium | reverse complement strand
AGCACCAGTGTCTTGTCGGCCTTTGCTCCCGTATGTGCCTGATCATTGTGCGCCATTTTCGTCACGGAGCCTGTTATTCTCCGATTTGTGGCCGCGCAGCGGGGTGGGTCGCTTCTCAATAACCCCGTGCGGATTGAAAAAAGTCGCCGGGGTTTGTTGGTGGACTGCGCTGAACTGCGTTTGTCCACCCTACCGAATCTTATCTCACAATCTGGATGGGGTAGGGTGGACAAGTGCAACGCAGTCCACCATTGTGGCGCCAGGGCTATTGAGAAGTTACGCTTAGCTAACCTGAAATCTTAAAAAAGTGTCATCCGGGCATCAGGCTGCGGGCCCGCGCAAAGACGGGATTGGCGGTGGCGGATGAGTTGTGTGCCCGGCTCGCGACGCGATTCCGGGAGGCATCGAAAGCGCCGCGGTTCGAATGACCGACGGCAGGTGATCAGCCGTAACGACCCTCGATGTAGTCGGCGGTTTCCTTCTGCGCCGGTGTGACGAAAAGCGTCTCGGTAGTCGAGTGCTCCACCACCTTGCCCATCAACATGAAGATGCACTCCTCGCTGGCACGTCTGGCCTGCGCCATGTTGTGGGTCACGATCAGGATTGAATACTTTCCGCGCAGTTCCCAGATAAGCTCTTCCACGGCCTCGGTGCCCTTGGGGTCGAGCGCAGAGCAGGGTTCGTCCATCAACAGGATGCCGGGTTTCACCGGTAACAGCCTGGCGATACAAAGTTTCTGCTGTTCTTCCAGCGACAGCTCGGTGGCTTTCTGCTTGAGCCGGTCCTTGACCTGGTCCCAGAGCAAGACCTGTCGCAGCACGTCCTCGACCAGGTCGTTGCTGTCGCTGCGCGAAAGCCGTTTTCCGGTGTAATGGAGCTTGTGACCGAACAGCACGTTGTCCCGGATGGATATGGGCAGTGGATTGGGACGCTGGAATACCATGCCGACCTGCTTGCGCACCTGCACGAGTTCCACCTCCGGGTCGTAGACATTGTGGTCGAGGACCTTGATGGCGCCCTCGATGCGCACGTAGCCCAGGCGTTCGTTGATGCGATTGACGCTGCGCAGCAGGGTGGTCTTGCCGCAACCCGAAGGCCCGATCAGGGACGTGATCATGCCTTCCCTGATGTCGAGATCGACGTTGAACAACGCCTGGAAGGTGCCGTACCAGAGATTGAGGTCCCGGGTGCGGATGGCCAGTTCTTTCCCGTTAGCCTCCATTATCCGAACCTTCCTTCCACGTAGTCGCGGGTACGCTGGTCCTGGACCTCGCCAGTGAACAGGTCTTCCGTGTCGCCGATCTCCACGCATCGGTTGTCCAGAAAAAACGCGGTGCGGTCCGCAAGACGGCGCGCCTGTTGCACCAGATTGGTCACCAACAATATGGTCATCTCGCTTTTCAGTTCCTTGAGTACATCCTCGATCCGCATCGTGGTCACCGGGTCCACGGCGATGGAGAATTCATCCAGCATCAGCAATTCCGGTTCCTGTGACAGCGCCCTGGCAATCGTCAGTCGTTGTTGCTGACCGCCGGAAAGCAGACTGCCGAGGGAGTTCAGACGGTCCTTGACCTCGTCCCAGAGTGCGGCGCGCTGCAGGCAGCGCTCCACGATGATATCCAGCTCCCCCTTGTTGCGTACGCCCCGAAGCCGCGGCGCGAGCGCGACGTTTTCGTAGACCGTCATCGGCAACCCGACCGGCAACGGAAAAACGACCCCGATCCGTGACCGTAGTGCATAGACGTTCTTCAGGTGACGGGTGTCGCGTCCGTTGAACCGGATGCGGCCATCGACATGCATCTGCGGGTTGAAGTCGTCCATGCGGTTGAGCACCTTCAGGAACGACGTCTTGCCGGCGTTGGCGGGGCCGATGATGCCGAAGATCTCATTTTTCCGGACCTCCAGGCTGACGCCGCTGAGCGCGACGTGGTCGCCATAACGTATGGAGAGGTCGTCGACCTGCAGGATGACGGATGGGTCCACGGCGGATGCCTCGTCGTCCGTCGTTGGCCCGGCGACCGGGTGCGTTTCCGTTACCACTTCTTCTTGCCTCTTAGGTACATCCGGAATGCGATTGACACGCTGTTCATGATCAGCACCATGGCGATCAGCACCAGCGCCACCGCGTAGGGAAGTTCATCCGGTACGCCGGGCACCTGGGTCGCGACCACGAACAGGTGCAGTGACATCGCCATGGTCTGGTCGAACACGCTCTGCGGCAGGAAGGGGGTAAAGAACACCGCTCCGGTGAACATGACCGGCGCCGTTTCGCCCGTCGTCCTCGATACCTCGAGAATGACACCGGTCAGGATTCCGCTGACCGCATTGGGCAGTACGATCCGTTTAATAGTTTGCCAGCGCGTGGCCCCCATATTCCAGGTGGCTTCCCGAAATGCCATGGGGACGGCACGCAGCGATTCCCGCGTCGACACGATGACGACGGGCAGGGTCATGATGGCGAGTGTGAGGCTGGCGGCCAGGATGCTGGTCCCGAAACGGAAAAAGATGACAAAGGCACCCACGCCGAACAGGGCATGGACGATGGAGGGCACGCCCGCGAGATTGATGATCGCGAGATTGATGATGCGCGTGAACCAGTTTTCCGAGGCGTATTCGTTCAGATAGATGGCCGCCGCGATGCCGATCGGTACCGAGATCAGCAAGGCCACCGCAACCAGCCAGATGGTGCCGAACAGCGCCGGAAAGATCCCCCCCGCCGTCATGCCGTCGGTGGGCGCGGTAAACAGGAAATCGATGGAAATGAGCCCGCCGCCCTTGTAGACCAGCATTGCCAGGATCGTGAGAACGGGCAGGATCAGCAATCCGGTTATGAGCATGAACAGGACCCGATACAGGCCCTGGATCCTACGGTTTCGGATATTGAGTTGAGTTTCAGCGAACATGTCGACTATTGCTTCCGCACACCGCGTACCACCAGGTCCGCAGTCAGGTTGATGATGAAGGTGATCAGGAACAGGAAGATGCCGATAGTGAACAGCGCCTGGTAGTGGTCCGACCCCGTGGCGGTCTCACCGAGTTCGGCGGCAATGGTCGCGGTGAGGGCCCTGACCGAATCGAAGACGCTGTGCGGGATGTTGACGGCGTGGCCCGTGGCCATGAGTACGGCCATGGTTTCCCCGAAGCCCCGGCCGATGCCCAGCAGCACCGCACCGAGGAGCCCGTTTTTCGCGGCAGGCAGGACCACCTTGTAGATCACCTGCCATCGGGTGGCGCCCATGGCTTCAGCAGCCTCCCGGAAGCGGTCAGGGACCGCCTTGAGCGCATCTTCGGCGATGGAAGTAATAATGGGGGCCACCATCAGGCCGAGGATGATGCCGGCATTGAGCACCGTCAGCCCGACCGGCACATCGAAGACCTTGATGATGAGCGGGTTCATGATGGTGAGGCCGATGAAGCCCCAGACGACGGACGGGATCGCCGCAAGCAGCTCAATCAGGACCTTCAGGGATTCACGGGTTTTCCCCGTGGCGAACTCGCCGATGTAGATGGCGGCCCCCAGGGAGAAGGGGATCGCGACGATCAGTGCCAGCCCGGTGACGCTGGCGGTGCCGGCAATGAGCGCCAGTATGCCGTATTCGGGGGCGTCTTCATCGGTGGGTTCCCAGTAGGGCGAGGTGAAGAACTCCTTGACGTCCATGGTGTCCAGGATAAAGCCGATGCCCTCCTTTGTGATGAAGGTGAAGATACCGAGGATAAATACGATGGCGGAGATCCCGCCAATAAAAACCAGTACCTGAACGAACTTGTCGATGTACCAGTCCGCATTGCGCCGGTCGAAGTCACTGGAGGCGTCGTGGTCCATGTTCTCGGCCATATCCCTGTCAATTCGCGCCTTTTCCACGCAACGTCTCCATCAGATCGCGCACATGCACGGCAATGTTTCGGTAAGTGGCTTCCATTCCTGCGTCCGCCGCGGACTCGTCCACCGCCGAAGGGGTCTCGCCCGTGTCCCACTCCACCGCCGTGGTATGAAAGGGCAGTTTCGGAAGGTAATTCGTTACCGGCCCCTGCAGGCTCACCACGACGTGTTTCTCGGTCAGTTCCTGATGAGTCAGATCGATCGGTTTTGGTCTGGCGCCGGAGAGGTCGCACCCGCGTTCGGTCATGAACCGCTCCATCTCCGGGTTGAGGGCGGCGGCGGGGGTTAGGCCCGCGCTCATGTAATTCCCGCTTCCGGGGAAGGTCTTGCGCGCCATCGCCTCGGCCATCTGGCTGAGGAAACTGTTGTCCTCGTCGAGAAAGAGAATGTTGTATACCTTGACCGCCTTGGTCTCGCCGGTCGCCGCGAAGACGGTGTCCTCGCACAGGTTCTTTGCCTGGTCGGCAGTGCGTTTCAGATACGTGAGAACGGCGAAGATCGCCAGTAACTCCCGGACCCTTTCCTTTTCGGTGTTCTCCGTCAGTTCTGCGTAGATGGTGTCCAGGTCATATTCCATCTCCTGCTCGAGGACCATGGTGGCCTTGGCCATCTCCGCATTCTGTTCGTTGAACGCGGTGATCGACTGGCGCAGCATGGTCTGCGCCTGACTGGAGATCCGCTCCAGTTCCCTACCCAACCCTCCCGATGGCGGGGACGACAGTTGCTCCGAGACCCGGGCGATCGTGACGGCGTAGTCTCCGATGCGCTCGAAGGAGATGTTCGCCCGGATGACCGACGACAGAAAACGCAGGTGACCGCCACTGGGCAGGTGGACCGCGAGGAACCCGTGCGCCATGCCATCGATCTCACGCATGGTCCGGTTGATCGCGTGGTCCCCGAGAATGGTCGTCGACGCGAGCGGGTGATCGCCGGTTTGCAGGGCGTGGACAGCGTTCTTCAGCGCCAGCGACGCGTCGCTGGCCATGTCGGCGATCCGGTGACGAATCTTGCCCAGGTCCTCTTCGAGGCGCTCCTCGTAATGGCTCATTCAGATGGCTCCGGCTTGATCGGCGGGAAGTCAGGTGTTTGGGGGAAGAGGCAGCGGCGCCGGGTTCGGTCGGGAACCACGGCGCCGTTTTTCCTCAATCGCAGGTGACGGCCCGAACCGGCGCGTAGCCCTTTTCCAGGATGATGCACTGGCCCGCGTCGCTCAGGACCCAATCGAGATAGGTCTTCACGTCCCCCTGCGGTTCACCGTCGGTGTACATGAACAGGGGGCGGGCAATGGGGTAGCTGCCGTCAGCGGCGGAGGCGACTGAGGGGCTGACGCAATCCTTGCCCTGGCCGCCGTCGATGCAGGCCATCTTGATGTGGTCGGTCGCATAGGCGAGACCGCTGTAGCCGATGGCGCAGGGCGTCTTTTCGACCAGATCGACCACGTCCTTGGAGCCGTGCATGTCCAGGGTACCCTGGCGGAACTTGCCTTTCTTGCCGAGCACGGCCTTCTTGAAATAGACATAGGTGCCGGAGTTGTTCTGGCGGCTGACCACAACGATCTTCTGGCCCTTGCAACCCTGGACTTCCACATCGAGGTCGGTCCATTTCGTGGCCTTGCCGCCTCGCCCGAAGACCTCATTCAACTGCTCGATCGACAGGGTGTCCATCGGGTTCGCGCTGTTGAGAAACACCGCCAGCGCATCGTATCCGACGATGTGTTCGACCGGGGTGTTGCCCCGCTGTTTCGCCATTTCCATCTCCTTGTCCTTGACCTTGCGGCTGGCGTTGGCGATGTCCACCGTGCCGTTGATCAGGGCGGCGATGCCGGTGCCGGAGCCGCCGCCGCTAACGGCGATCGCGACGTCCGGGTTGACCGTCTGATAGGCCTCGGCCCAGGCCTGGGCCACGTTGACGAGCGTGTCGGATCCCTTGTTCTGGATCTCGTTGCGGGCCAGGGCATTGCCGGCCGTGGCGACCAGAAAGACAAAAAACAGAATCGGTAGTCGTTTCATTTCCATATACTCACTTGATGGACCGATAACTCTAATGTGACAGAAGAGCCGCGAGCCGCACATAATGTTACTGTAATATTACAGAATCATGACACTTTCACTAAAGACGGGCGGCAAATTTAAGCATTTGAGAATTTGATGTATTGATCTTGATCAATTTAAGGCGGATTTTTTCGATGCACCCGCCACGCCTGGAGGCCGGATGGGAACGGGATGGTTCCCGTGAGCCAAAATCACGCCACCGGGCACAAGTCTGGTCCCCCCCGGCAATCGAACCAAATCGGGCGCGCCCTTGAACGAGATACTGATACTTTTCGTCCTGCTGCTGCTTTCCGGCATTTTTTCCGGATCGGAAACGGCGCTGATCGCACTGTCCATGGCGCGTGTCGAGGCCCTGGTCAAGGAGGGCCGCCCCGGCGCCCCTGCGCTTTATGCACTGAAGCACGATCCCTCCCGGATGCTGATCACGATACTGATCGGCAACAACCTGGTCAATATCGCCGCCGCCTCGCTGGCGACGGTGGTCGCCACGAAATGGTTCGGCCAACTGGGGCCGGGTCTGGCCGTCGGGGTCCTCACGATACTGATCCTTATTTTCGGCGAGATTACGCCCAAGAGTCTTGCGACCCGGCACGCGGAACGTATCTCCCTGTTTATCGCCCCTGTGATGCTGGGCCTGATGCGGCTTCTCTACCCGCTGGTATGGCTGTTCGGGCACTTCACCACCTGGGTCCATCAACTGACGAGTCTCGAGAGCGATCCCATCGTGACCGAGTCCGAGCTGCTGAGCCTGATGCATCACGGGGAGATGGAAGGGACGATCGAGCTCAAGGAACGGGAGTTGATCGAGAAGGTCTTTGCCTTCAATGACCTTTCCGTGCGCGATGTCATGACGCCCCGCAACCAGATCTTCTCGGTCGATGGGAAAAGCAAGATATCCGACGTGATCCGGGAGGTGATACGGCACAACTACTCCAGGATCCCGGTTTACAACAATCATCCCGACGAGATCCGCAAGGTCCTGTATCTGCGGGACCTGTTGAAGGCCGCGGCGGAAAACACCGTCAATGTCCACGTGAGGGACATCGCCCATGATGCACTGTTCGTGCCCGGTAACCAGTTCATCGACGAGCTTTTCTCGCTGATGCGGTGTGAAAAGCGGCACATGGCCGTCGTAGTGGACGAGTTTGGGGCGGTCCAGGGCGTGGCGACACTCGAGGACCTGCTCGAAGAACTGTTTGGCGAGATCTACGACGAAAGCGACAAGGCACCGAGTGATCCGCGAAGTGCTTCCAGCGACGAGCTGGTCGTCGACGGGGCCGCGGAGCTGAGAGTCGTCGAAAAATTCTTCCAGATCGATCTGCCAGGCAAGCCGACGGACTCGGTCAGCCTCTGGATCCTTAACGTGACCGAAGAGATTCCCGGAGAAAACCAGGATCTGGTGATCGACGGTTTGGAGGTAAAGATCATCAAGGCGTCGCCCAGGCGGATCCACAAGGTCCGTATCCGTCACCGGCAGGTGTCGTCGCCATCATCGGACGACGATCCCGGTTCGCAGACCTGAGGGAGTCGCAGGTGTCTGCCGAAACGCGTCGCGCAAAAAATCGCGAAGGCGCCGCCGCGGTCATCGGGATGCCAAAGCGCATATACTACTTTGCCAAGCGGGTTGCCGGGTCGGTTATGCCGCAGGTGGGTCAGGTCAGGCGATTTCTGTCAAATCGCCTTAAGGCGATTGCCGGAAAATGACATACCAGATTGCGCAGGATTATCGTTCGTCTTCAAGGCGCGGTAACGGGCGCATAGTCGTTCTATGCAACCGTTGCCGCAACGCCGAAGACGGACGAAAAGACAAGCAGGATGGTATGTCATTTTCCAGAAATCGCCTAAGGCCTGAGAACGTCGCGAAGTTGGCCCCATCCCGGTCCTGTTGTCGGGTCGGGGGGTGAAAGAGGGCAGTCCGGACAGGTTCAGATGGAATATGTATTAGCGGATCTGGCGCAATTCTGGGTGC
>JAYENI010000183.1:0-7926 GCA_034722015.1 Pseudomonadota bacterium | reverse complement strand
GCGCGATGGAGGATTCGATACGCTCATGGCCGTTGCAGTTTGCGCAGGTCGGTTTAGCGCAGCGTAAACCGACAGGTTAGCCCCCCGGCGTCGGGTTACGCTATCGCTAACCCGACCTACGGGTGACGGGGACGGTGATCCCGCGCGATGCCGGATTCGGTGCGCTCATGGCCGTAGCAGTCTGCGCAGGTCGGTTTAGCGCAGCGTAAACCGACAGGTTAGCCCCCCGGCGTCGGGTTACGCTATCGCTGACCCGGCCTACGGGAGGCGGGGGCGGTGATCGCCGCGCGATGCCGTGTTTACGTATTACCCCCGGCGACTTCTTCCAGGACTTCCCAGCGTTCGTAGCACGATGCCAGTTCGTCGTTGACGGATTCGAGATCAGACAGGGTCTTCGAGATTTCCTCACCGGGGCGCTGGTAGAACGCCGGGTCGGCGATGAGTTTCTGCAGACGGGTCTGAGCGGCTTCGAGCGACTCGATCCGTTTCGGCAGGGAGCCCAGTTCCCGGCGCTCGTTGTACGACAGTTTGCGCGGCTTTCCGGTAGCCGCGGCTACCGCTGCAGGGGCCGGGTCGGGGTGCTTCACTTCGGCCCGGTGCGGCATTGCCGCCGTGGATTCCGCCTCGCGCCGTTGCCTTTCCAGGTCCCGGTAGCCACCGACGTATTCCCGAACCCGACCGTTGCCCTCGAAGTTCAGGGTGCTGGTGACAACGTTGTCAAGGAATTCACGATCGTGGCTTACCAGCAGCAGCGTACCCTGGTAGTCGATCAGCAGGGCCTCGAGCAGTTCCAGCGTTTCCACGTCGAGGTCGTTGGTCGGTTCGTCCAGCACCAGCAGGTTGGCGGGGCGGGCGAAGAGTCTGGCCAGCAGGAGCCGGTTGCGTTCGCCGCCGGACAGGGTCTTCACGGGGGACTGCAATCGCTCGGGCGGAAACAGAAAATCCTGCAGGTAACCGGCCACGTGACGTGAGCGCCCGTCGACCGTGACCCGCTGGTTGCCCTCGCCGACACTGTCCATCACCGAAACATCCGGATCGAGCTGGGCCCGTTGCTGGTCGAAGTAAGCGACCTGAAGCCGGGTGCCGCGCTGGATCTGGCCCGAGTCGGGCGTCAGGTTGGCGAGCAGCAGATTGATCAGCGTGGATTTGCCCACACCGTTTGGCCCGACAATCCCGATCCGGTCGCCGCGCATGATCCGTGCGGAAAAGTCTTGAATCACGGGCTCGCCGCCGAAGCCGTGCGTGACATGCTCGGCCTCGAATACGAGCCGCCCGGAGCGCTCTGCCTCCTCCACTCGCAGGTCTGCCTGGCCGGGCCTGTCACGCCGGGCATGGCGCTGTTCGCGGAGCGCCTCCAGGGCGCGCACCCGCCCTTCGTTGCGCGTCCTGCGCGCCTTGATTCCCTGCCGGACCCAGGTCTCCTCGCGGGACAGTTTCTGGTCGAGGCGTGTGTTCTCCCGGGTCTCGGCCAGCAGACGTTCCGCCTTACCCCTGGTGTAACGGTCGTAGTCGCCGGGCCAGCTCGTGAGTCGCCCCCGGTCCAGCTCGACGATCCGGGTCGCCAGGCGGCGCACGAAGGCCCGGTCGTGGCTGACGAACAGCAGGGCGCCGCTGAACTCCGTCATGAAACCTTCCAGCCACTCGATCGCCGCGATGTCGAGGTGGTTGGTCGGTTCGTCCAGCAGCAGCACATCCGGTTCGCTGACCAGTGCGCTGGCCAGCAGCGCGCGCCGGCGCCAGCCGCCCGATAGCGACTCGAGCGGCGTGTCTCCCTCCAGCGCGAGCCGCGACAGGACCGTTTCCACCTTCTGCTCGATCTTCCAGCCGTCGACGGCCTCGATGTCGTGTTGCAGCGAGGCGAGCCGCTGCACGGTGTTGTCGGACTGCGAGTGTTCCAGCTCGCTCGCGACGTGGTGAAATTCAGAGAGAAGTTTTCCAAGACCCGGCAGACCCGCCGCCACGAGGTCAAAAACCGTTTCTTCGGGAGTCGCACCCGCTTCCTGCGCCAGACCCGCCACGCGCATGCCCGGGCGGATCCGTAAGGTGCCGTCGTCGGGCGCAGCCTCACCAGCGATCACCCGCAGCAGCGAGGACTTCCCTTCCCCGTTGCGGCCGACCAGGCAGACGCGCTCGCCGCGACGCAGTTCCAGGTCCACGCCGTCGAGCAACGGCCGGTGGCCGTAAGCGAGAGAAACCTTTTCGAGTGTTACCAGTGGCATTCGCTCGCCCCCGGGTCGGATTCGACGGTCGTCACATCATTGTCCTTTGTGGATGGTCGCCCCTTGGAGTGGTGGTGTCGGATTCGTGGGGCTCGGTAATTTCCGTTGGTGTAGGCGCCCCCGATCGGGGCAGCGGGCGTCTGTCGCATGCCGAATGTCTCGATGCGCCTATATTAGCGTCCCCGGCAGGGGATCCGTACACCCCCCGCCTTCAGGCGATCGATGATCCGCAAAATGACGGGTCGCTTCCCATGGTCCGGTTCGGGGGGGGCCTTCCCGGGGGGAGAAGGGCAGGATGAGGAGAGGGAAACCCGCAGGCGTTTTAGATCTGAAGGCCGATGAATCGGGCACTGGCCGCAATCTGAAGCCACCGGGCCGGGCCGGTGGCTTACTCACGCTGGTTGGAGATTCCAGACCGTGGTCAGGTTTCGTCGTGCAGTTTGAGTGGCGGGCCTCGCGATGCGTCCTGGGCGTTCTGATCCGCAACCGCGCCGCGTTTCTTTCGTCTCTTGTGCTTCTTGTCTTTCTTGCGTTGTGCATCCCACCAGTCGTTGATGAATTCGTCAAGTTCTTTGGCGAGACCACCGCACAGGTAAATGGCCTTCGCCAGGTCCTGATCGCCAACCTCTATTTCGGCGTAGTACCCTGCCAGGGTCGTCACACCCTGTATCCGTTCGAGGGTCAACTGGATCCGGTCCACCGCATCCAGTAGTGACATTTCCATTTCCGTGTCGCTCACTGCCTTTCCCTGTATCGATACGCTAGTAACTAATTGTTGTGTATCTTGATATGCGGTTTTGAGAGCCGGGGCTCACTTTCCGTTTTTGTATCGATTTAGGCGCTTGTGACTGGCCATTTTCCCGGAAAATCACCCCGGTGGGGAACTTGTCCGTCAAACCGCGGACAGAAACCCGAACCCATTAGGCGATTGCCGGAAAATAACATACCAGATTTCGCAGGATTTTCGTTCGTCTTCAAGGCGCGGCAACGGGCGCATAGTCACTCTATGCAACCGTTGACGCAACGCCGAAGACGGACGAAAAGACAAGCAGGCTGGTATGTTATTTGACAGAAATCGCCTTAACACTCATTGGCCGCAATGCGATGTACATCTCACCCGACATCATGATCGACGAAAGCGAGTTGCACGAGCGGTATATCCGCGCCTCCGGGCCGGGCGGGCAGAATGTCAACAA
The DNA here is from genome assembly GCA_034722015.1 of Pseudomonadota bacterium. GTDB lineage: Bacteria > Pseudomonadota > Gammaproteobacteria > JAJDOJ01 > JAJDOJ01 > JAJDOJ01. The sequence continues at coordinate 4,511 of JAYENI010000183.1, read as the reverse complement.
GGTCTCGACCGCGGTGCAGCTGCGGTTCGACGTCGCCTCGTCGCCCGCGTTGGCGGCCGAGGTCAAGGCGCGCCTCACCAGGCTGGCCGGGAGCCGCATGACGGGTGAGGGTGTGCTGGTGATCGACGCGCGCCGTTTTCGTACCCGGGAGCGGAATCGCGCCGATGCGCGCGAGCGGCTGGCCGCGTTGTTGCTTCAGGCCTCACGTCGCCCGAAGCCGCGACGCAAGACCCGGCCCACCCTGTCGTCCCGGCGACGGCGGCTGGAAGACAAGCGGCAGCGGGGTGAGACGAAACGCGGGCGCCGCAAACCCGGGCAGGACACCGATTAGTTCCTGCGCACGGCGGGCTGGCGCAGCGTAACCGGACAGGTTAAACAACGGGTGACGGCGCGGCTGGGCAGGGTTGCAGACTCGTCGCGCGGCGGCGTGCCTGACCCGACCTGCGGCCTACACGTTTGCGTCGAGGCCCGTGACCACCGGGTAACCCTCTTCCTCCCAGGCGGACATGCCCCCGCTCATCGCCCTCGGCCCGTTGAAACCCGCCTTTTTCAGCATGCGCACCGAGATTGCGGCGCGGGCGTCACTGCGGCAGACCGCGACGATCACCGGCGCGGGGTACTCGCGCCGGAAAGATCCGTCGGACAGACGGGACTTCAACAAGGGCAGCGGCAGGTTGACCGCGCCGCGGATGTGTCCCGGTCGTCCGGCGTACTCGGCCGGTGAGCGAACATCCAGCAGCAGGGGCGCGTCGTCATCGTCCATCTCAAGGCGGACCTGCGCGGGCGAAACCCAGGCGTCGCGACCGGTGAGCAATCGCGGCAACAGCCGGATGCCGCCGTAGACAATCACCACGGCGAGGACGACGAGAAATTCCCGCAGTGTCAGCATGTGGCGGTCCCCGGAGGACGCTCGCGTCAGCCCCGCTTGCGGGACATGTAGGCCAGTACCTCGCTGGTGGACAGCTTGCGGCTGCCCGGCCCGGCACGGACGTAGAAGTCCTCCGCGTTGCCCGAGATCAGAAAGACCGGATCGCAGGAAGGCAGGCATTCCACCAAGAGCACCCGATCGTCCCCGAGGGAAACCAGACCGAAACGGATGTCGCGCAGGTGTTCCATGCCGATGTGCTGATTGATGCGGTTGTTGACGTGCAGCAGGTACTTGTCATCGTTGTCGAACCGGTCCGCTCCGGTACCGAGCACATTGCCGTCGTCCTCGACCCCGACGATCAGGTCGCCGCCGTCGGTATTCAGGAAAGCCACGATGGTTTTCAGCCAGGCGAGGTCGACCCCCTTGTCGGCCTGGTCGGACCTGAGGTTCCAGCGCAGGGTGGACTTGAATTCGACCCGGTCGTTTTCGCCGCCCCGGATCAGTGAAGCGGCCCAGGCGTTACGGTCGGTGTGTGTGTCCGAGTCGAATTTGCGCAACGAGTCCAGCTGGCCCTGTAACAGAAGGTTCTCGGCAGTGAGCGCCCGTTGACGGGTGTGCAGCGCGAGTTGGCGCTGGACCCGCGCGATCACCTCGTCGGCGTCGAACGGCTTGGTGATGTAGTCCACCGCACCCAGCGCGAGGCCGCGCACCTTGTCCGCGGGTTCCTGCAGGGCGGAGAGGAAGATGATCGCGCAGTCCCGGGTCCGCTCGTCCGATTTCAGACGTTCGCAGGTCTCGTAACCGTCCATGCCGGGCATCATGATGTCGAGCAGGATGAGCGCGGGCCGGACCTTCTGCGCGATCGCGATCGCCTGTGCTCCCGAACGGGCGACCAGCAGGGTATGGTTCAGGTCCTCGAGCACGCCCATCAGTATCTGCAGGTTGAGCGGCGTATCGTCCACCAGCAGGAGGGTCTGCCGGCCGACACCGTCAGGGGTCGCATCGGCGCGTTCGGCCTCGTTGCCGGATGTCATTGCCCGGGATTCTCGATGCGGTAGGTCACCCGCAGGCGGTGCGCGTCCCCCGGCGCGATCGTTACGACGTCTTCGGCCGCGTTGGTGCTTTCCACGCACACCATGCCGAGATATCCCGCGTCCCCCATGTCGCCCATGCGCAGCGATTTGTCGATCCACGGGTTCCACACCACCGTCGACCGGCTGCCCTGCCTGCCGATCCGGATGTTCCGGCCCGGCGTCGGGTCGTCGATCAGTATGTCGCCGCCGGCGTCGAGATAGACGCGGTCGGTCTCGGCGCCAAAGGTCACTGGGCCGGATTGCCGTTTGCGCGTATCACCGTCGAGCTTGTCGATGTACGGATAATCCTCCAGACCGCGAACCGCGACCTGGCGAACGTCGCTCACCGCGAAATAGGTGTGCAGCGCATCGCCCACCGTTACCGGCACGTCACCGGTGTTGCGTGTGACGAGATCGATTTCCAGCGTCGTGCCTGCCGTGAAATGGATCTCGAGTTCCGTGTCGTATGGCCACAGTTCCCGGGCGGCCCCGCCCGGTTGCAGACGCAATGCGAGGCGCGTCTACCCGCCGGATGTGGAATCGCTCTCGACGACCGACCACGGCGAGGTGCGTGCGAAACCGTGCGCGGGGGCGTCCGGGTGGTCGGGGTGCGGACCGAACCAGGGCCAGCACACCGGGATACCGCCCCGGATCGACTTGCCGGGGGCGAAGCCTGCATCCGTCGACAGCCAGATGACGGGACGCTCTCCGGCCGGTGTCCAGTCGATCAGGTGCGCGCCCTGAAGCACGATCGTTGTCTTCGCGAGCGGATTGTCGATCTCCGCCCGGACGAGCCCGCCGGCTCCCTCCCGAAACGTCAGCGCTCCCGGGATGCCGAAGTCCGAATTGAGTGTATCGATATTTGCCATGTCCGGTGTTTTTCCTGTTCCTTTTCACGGCGCAAGGCGATCGATTCGCCAGCCGCCTTCGACTTCGCGCCGGTAACCGAAGCGGTCGTGGAGCCGGCTCTCCCTGGCCTGCCAGAACTCGATGGTATGGGGTGCGACGCGGTATCCGCCCCAGAATGACGGCAGGGGGACTTCGCCCTGCTTGAATTTGTTTTTGATTTCGGCGACTCTGGCCTCCAGCAGGGAGCGGGAGTTGACCACGTTGCTCTGCGGCGAGGCCCATGCCCCGATCTGGCTGCCCCGTGGGCGGGTCGCGAAGTATTTGACCGACTCGGCCGTAGGGATTCTTTCGGCGGTTCCGGTGATCTTGACCTGGCGTCCCAGGGCGACCCAGGGGAAGAGCAGTGCGACATGCGGATTCCCTTCGATCTGCCGGGCCTTGCGGCTTTCGAAGTTGGTGAAGAACACGAAGCCCCGCTGGTCGTAGATCTTCAGCAGCACCGTACGCAGCCATGGCTGGCCCGTGTCGGAAACGGTCGCCAGGCTCATGGCGTTGGGTTCGGGGATTCCCGATTCCATCGCCTCCATATACCAGGACTCGAACTGGACGAAAGGGTCCGGGTCGAGCATGTCCCGATCCAGCCCCTTTGACATCCATCGACTGCGAAGCTGCTCTGCCTGATTCAATTGCATTGAGTTCCCGGTTGTCGGTGCGGCGCGCATTATCGCACAGGGCCGCGGGAACGGGGGCCGCACGAGGCCGTTCCTCCGGGTGCCGACCCACCGTCGCTGCGCTGCCGAGCTGCTGATGGCCCGGGCCGCGCTGAAAAAAGCGACGCGACCGGCAGCGGTGCCCGTCGGGAAGGACAGGGGCCGGGTGTCCATGTTTCTCTCCCGTCTGGCGTTCTGGCGCGGGCGGCGCCTGAAGATTCTTTCGTATGTCGGAACGTTCCTGGTGGGCGTCGTGGTGACGCTGTTCTCGCTCTCCGCGATCTACCCGATGGTGACGATCGAGCGACTCGAATCGGTCAACCGCCACGACCCGTTCGCGGTGCGCATGGTTCTGAAAAACGAGGGCTTCTGGCCCATCGACGCGATCCGGGTGAACTGCCGCGTGTTTTCCATCGAATCGCGCGCCGGCAACCGTCTGGTCGAAACGGAATTCGAGGGTCGCAAGGAACTGGATCGCGGTCTGCATCCCAGACACCGGACCCGGGCAAGGTGCGAACCCGCGGTCAGGGACGCGGCACGTGTCGGCAACGCGGCCCTTGCGATCTCCGTGTCGTTCAGCCCGTATTACCTGCCCTGGGAGTGGCGACGCGACGAACCCCCGTACGTCTACCGAATGCTGCGCGGCGCGGAGGGGGAGGTCGTCTGGGTACCCGAAGGGTAATGAGCGTCGGGTTACGCTATCGCTAACCCGACCTACATACTGCTCGAACGGCAATTGTCCCGGCACCCGTAGGTCGGGTTAGCGATAGCGTAAGCCGACGTGTGACCGGCACGCTATCCGGCTAGCTGGTGCGAGTCCAGCCATGGCCCTTGGGAGAAGGGAACATGTAGGCGAAGGCAAGGGTGCCCGAAGAAACTCCCCCCGCGCCTTAGGGACGAGGAGGCTGGCATGGCGGCTAGTGGAAGGGAGCCAATGAGGGATCTGAAGGAAGCCGGAGTCCAAGATCGCCACCTAAGCGAGAGCGAACCTTTGTTTAGGCGGTCAGGGGC
>JAYENI010000182.1:0-7946 GCA_034722015.1 Pseudomonadota bacterium | reverse complement strand
GATCCGCTTTCGCCACTGCCCTGAGGACAGTTCCTCGTAAGTGGAAAGCGCCTCGGGATTGACTCGCCCCTTCACGTACATGACCGGACGGGCTCGCAGCGACAGCCCATACCAGTAGCCTTCCGGGTCCCGGTAGGTAGCCGGGATGGTGTCTTCGAGTACGGCAGACTCGACCGGTTGCAGCACACCGGCCTCCCGCGCCCGATACAGACGGCCCGCATCCACCGTGATCAGCACGTCGGCCGGACTATTGCGCCCTTCGCGCCGCAGGCGTTCCAGCAATGCGTCCGCCTTGCCCGTCACCAGGTTGACCCGGATACCGGTCTCTTCGGTGAACCGGTCCAGCTGCGGTTTGATCAGGCTCTCCTTGCGGGCGGAATAGACGTTGACCACCGGCTCGTCGTCGGCGACGGCCGCGCCGGACATCATGCCGAAAATTCCAAGCGCGAGGATGACCCCTGTCCTGTATTTCATCGTTGCTTGCCACTCCATCAGTGTTGAAGGCGGGTTCTCCGGGACAATCGGTTCGACCCGCCGAAATGGTTTCGGCCCGCCAGAATAGCGCAAATGATAAGCAATCTCATTACTAGTGCTGCGATTCACTCATTTAAGAAGACAGACAGGGCTTGGCGAAGACGCTAAAGACAAGCCGAAGGAAAAGAGGGCGAGTCCCCATGGAAACGCCTGTGTTTCTTACTTCATGTCATTTAATTGTCACATTTAATGCGTAGACTTGGCTTGGAAATGGGATGCAAATCAAGAGCCCAGAGGAGTAAAGGAATGTTCTATCGGCCTACAGCAGGTGAATACGCGCGGGTTACAAATACTACTTCCGGCTTGAATATCCTTGCGGGGTGGGAGTATCTGCTATCCGGTGACTGCAGACGAAAAGCACACGAAAGGTGGCGCAACCAGAAGCTGGCGTATTCAGCTGTCGAGATCGCAGGCGGTAGTCTCGGAATGGCGCTGAGCGGCCTCATGGCCTGGGGCGCGGGAATGATACTTTTCTCCGTGATCTAGTGCTCTGTCCATCTGATAATTAAGGATTCAGCGTTCGCTGGTGTTTCGCAGCGTGCAGGCAATGGCCCATTGCCTTCATCCGTCCTCTGTGTTGCGACAACCGTGACATCGTTCGACGATGCGCCTGTAGTCATCGCCTTGATGACGAACGAAAAGCCGGCGCGATCCGGTATGTCATTGTCCGGCAATCGCCTCAATATAAGCGGGTTCTGACTGCAAGCTCAGGCCGCCTTGGCCGCAATCTCCTCGGGGACCACTTCCTTCGCTATGCGCTTGGCGAAGTAATAGATTCGCTTGTATTTCTCGATGATATCCATCTCCACCGTATAGGCGGCCAGTCGTGACGGGTCTTGAGTGACCAGCTGCTTCGCCTCGTGGAGTTCGGCGGAAGTCATGAGCCGGTTGATATCGGATTTCATGGAGATGACCTCCTGTGCACTTCGCTGGTCGTTGAACACGACGGAATCCAATGCGGTCTCAACCGTCATATTAATGACTTTGTGGAGCCGCTCGAACAGTTCCCTGGTGCTGTCGTCCATCGTGGTGCCCTGGTCGATGCGTTGCTCACCCAGCCTGACCAGCTCCGTTTCAATAACATCTCCGATGTTCTCCACATCGCTGGCGACGGACATAAGATGGGTGAACGCCTTCGTCTGCTTCTTCGTCAACCGGCCCTGGCTGATTTGACTCAGAAACTGGATGATATAACCGTGAAGAAGATCCACCTCATCGTCGATCTTTTCCACTTCCTTGAGAGTTTCGCGGTCCCCTTTCAGGATGGCCGGCATCACCCTCTGCGTCATTTCCTCGACGCGCTCTCCCATATGGCCGATCTCGAGTCTGACTCGATCCAATGCCAGCGACGGCGTTTCCAGGAGTACGTCGTCCAGATACTTGGGCTTGACTATTTCCAGCTCATCAATCGGTTTGTCCGGCACCAACCATTCCACCATTCGTGCGAATTGCGTGGTCAGTCCGATGAAAATAAAGGTATTCGCCACGTTGAACACGGTATGGGCATTGGCGATCTGGCGCGGCGTCTCGGCGGCCAACCGTTCAACCCCGGACAGCTTGGGATAAGCCGGCGAGAACCAGGCGACGAACTGCGCGAGCTGCGGGATGAACAAAACCCAGAGCAAGACGCCGAAGACATTGAACAAGACGTGCACCAGCGCCGCCCGAACTGCCTCCCGGGGTTTGCCGATGGCGGCCAGCAAGGCAGTGACACAGGTCCCGATGTTTGCCCCGAAGGCGAGCGCTATCCCCGCGGGCAAGCTGATGAACCCCTGAGTGGCCATGACGATCACGATACCGGTCGTGGCCGAGGACGATTGTATCAGCGCCGTGAACGCCGCCGAGATCAAAATCCCGATCAAGGGATTTGCCATATGGGTCATCAGTTCCAGGAAGGGCTCGTATGTACGCAAGGGCTTCATCGCGTCGCTCATGACACTCATGCCGAAAAACACCAGGCCCAGGCCCATCAACATGGCGCCATATTGTTTGATCTTCTCCTGTTTGGAGAAAAACAGCATGCCGAATCCGAACGCCACCATCAGGAGCGCGGCCTTGGTCACCTTGAAGGCGACGATTTGTGCCGTGATCGTGGTGCCGATATTGGCGCCCATGATGACGCCGATCGACTGCGCCATCGACATCAACCCTGCCGTGATGAAGCCCACCACCAACACCGTCGTCACCGATGAGGATTGAATCACCGCGGTCACAAAGGCGCCTGTGGCGGCGCCCATGAAGCGATTCGTGGTCAACTTCGCCAGGATAATCTTCATGCGCTCACCCGCGACGGCCTTGAGCGCCTCCGCCATCTGCTCCATCCCGAACAGGAACAGGGCCAGCCCCCCGAGCAGTTTCATGCTCATGGTGCCCCATTCCATTTGCTGGGTGGCGGGCTCGGCCGCCAGGACTGGAGCGAGCATCATGGCCAGCAGCATTCCCAGGCCCACAATCAACGGCATGGGTATGGACTTGTCGATATTGATCAGCTTGCTTAACGAAACCACGTGATCCTCCAGGGGGAAAGATTGATTCCTGTCTTACTTCTTTGGCTCTTCTGATACCTTGATGATGGTGACCGGTGCGGGGCAGAGGTGCACCACGCGTTCCGCTACGGACCCCACGAACACATGGGAAAGTCCTGACCTCCCCCGACTGCCCATGACCACGGTCCTGGGCTGTATCTTTTCGACGAGTTGGAGGATTTTCGTAACAGGCAGCCCGACGAGCAGCTTCAGAATGGCATGTTTGACAGCTTTGCTGTCGGGGTGTCGCTTGGACATGTCATCGATGAAGCCGCTCAGCAGATCACGCCCGATATCTTCTATCTTGCGGATTTGTTTTTTCTTCAGCTTACGGGCGTAAAAGCCGGGTTCATCCCCAGGATCGTGCACGACGTGAAGAACAACCAGGGGCGATTTCAGCGCATCCGCCAGTTTTATCGCGTAGTCCATCGCCGCTTCCGAATTCGGCGAAAAATCCACTGGAACCAGGATTGCGCACTCCGGTAACTTTTCTGTCATTGAATTGACTCCCTTGATCATTTCCGCTTGGGTGGCTTTGTGGGCTGCCGGATCTGCGCCAGCGCTCAGTCGTCACAATAGTCGGAGCGCCACAGTATATCAGCCACGGTTCTCCGGTTAATTTCTCAACAATAACAGCGAGTTATAAAGAACGCCTATAGGGTCAAGTCTAGCAATATATAGTATTTGAGAACGCCTATAGGGTCAAGTCTAGCAATATATAGTATTTGTTCGTTGGCACCATCGAACCGGAGGGCATCGATCGATAGGAAGGAGGATATTGAGAATGTGGGAGTAGTATCGAAAACCCTGTGAATGCCATCCTGGTGAATATCAGGGGTCGTTCTAGTCGGGAATTTGTAGGCCTCGCGCCCGCGTCTACTTCGTCCCAACGGTCTAGCGCTCTATCCAACTGATAATTACGGATTCAGCGATCCCCCGGTGTTTCGCAGCGAGGCGCAGCGTGCAGGCAATGGCCATTCCCTTGTCAAACGCTGCAACACGGCTGCGGGACACCGGGGGAGCGCCCGTAGGGTTAGCTTGTCAGCGCCCATGGACTGCGTTGCGCCTCTTGGAAAGGGAGCGGCCATTCCCTGCGAGGCGCGCCTTACCATGCGCGCTGACAAGCTAACTGAACTCGCAATTATCAGTTGGATAGAGCACTAGAGCCGCTCTTACCCTACGCTCCGTCGCTCGCGCTCCAGTTTTTTCTTTATCAGGAGCGGAAAGGATGCATGGCCCTCGGCGGCACGGACGACAGTCAGGTTCTGTCCATGCATGCGGCGGTAGACGAGTGTTTCCGCCAGCATGTCCATGGTAATGCCGTCGTGCCTGGCCCTCGAGAACCAGTCCGCATCCTCGAGGATCACGAAGTTGGGGTCGAATGGGCCGACGGTTTCGAAAACCTCGCGTCGCATGACCGACGCCTGAAGAATGTAACCGGGCATGTGGTCGACGATTCCGCGTCTGGCGTAGTGATCCTGGAGGTGCTCGGCTCCCGCTTCCCATACATGCTCGACATGAGCCAGGCTGACCTGCAACCTTGACTTCGGGTACGTCGCAAAGTGCGCGAGGTGTCGCTCAAGTGCCTCCGTGTGCCACCAGTCGTCCGCATCGAGAAATCCGATAAGCGTGCCTGTTGCCAGGTCCAGCCCCCGATTGCGGGCCGAGGCCGGGCCGCCATTGGGTTGGTGAATACAGGTGACCGCACCGGCATAGCGCTTGGCGATGCCGGCGCTGCCGTCCGTCGAGCCGTCGTCGACCACAATGATTTCGTCGGGCGGTCGCGACTGGGCGAGCGCGCTTTCGATGGCCTGAGCCAGAAAGGTCTCCGCGTTGTACACCGGGATGATGCAGCTGATTCTGTGCCGGTCTGCCAAGATTCAGGTCTCCCCTTCCGCCGGGTGATCATCATCGCGAACCTGGGCCGCCAACGGCGGCGTGTTTGCGACCCGGGTCGGGGTGGCCTCCCGTCGCCGATCCAATACGCGTTTTGCAATCATCAGAAACTCGTCTCGGCTCGCGTCGCTGCGCCGACGCGTCAGGTTGCGCTCGTGCATGCGGTGATAGACCAGGACGTCATCCATGAGTTCGAGGACTGCGCCGGCCTCCGTGACCCGAACAAACCAGTCCGTCGCGTCACTGAACCAGAGGCCGGTATCGAAATCGCCAATGCGCTCGAACAGCGATCGGCGGGCGAGTACGGTGGTCGTGGCGTAGCCGGGGATCGCTCCGGTGCGGGTCGTGTCGTCGTAGGTCCGCGCCTCGTTCTCGAGGGCGTCGATCCAAAACATCTGCGCGTGGGTTACGCTTACTTCCAGTTCCGGTCGAGTCTCAAAGCGTGCCATTTGCAGAGCGAGTTTTTCCCGATGCCAGAGATCGTCGGCATCGAGAAATGCCACGAAAGTCCCCCGGGCGATATGCAACCCCAGATTGCGGGTCGCAGCAGGACCCTGGGTGGATTTTGTGACCAGGCGGACCGGTGGGCCATAACATCGGGCAATGTCGCTCGTGCCGTCTACCGATCCATCATCGACGACGATGACCTCGATTGGCTGGTAGGTCTGCGCCAGGATGCTGTCGATGGCTTCGGCGAGATAGCGCTCGCTGTTGAACGCCGGCACGATACAGCTGACGAGCGGTGCCGCCGTCATGCCGGGATCTCCGCGATTCGGCACGCAACTTCTGCGATCTGCAGCCCGCTAGAGGAGGGATACCACGTTGAAGACGGCATCCCGCCCGGCCATGCCTGCCCTTTGACAGCAGGCCACGCCTTCCTGGCGACGTTTCTTGTAGTCAACTTTCCTGTTTCCGAATCGCGCACCCGCAATGGTTGCAAGCTTCCAAATTCGTCCGTGAAATTTCGTGCGGTTGCAGAACCCTTTTCGGAGGGTAACAGAAATCCTGCTTACCGGCACGGCGCTTGCCATCAGATTGCCAATTGTAGCCAGGGTCGCCGCGCCCTTCAGGGCGTCATGATTGGCGCGGTGGATTGCGTTCACTTGATCATCAAATCCACACCTTGATGACATCGTAGAGGCTTTCCCCGGCAACCAATCCGGCAGCGATGCTGAGCCGGAAACGCGCTGACCAGCGAGTCGCATGGCGTTACACGCGGCCGTTTGAAGCCTTTACGGCTATCGCTGACTGGTTCGGGGTTTTATCCCGGCCGGGTTGATTGTTACCTGAGCGGCGAACGGGCGAGTGCACAGAAGGGCGGATTCTACGGTGGCTGAGTCACTGGTGAAGTCGTCGGGCCGTTCAAGGGGGAGAGCGGGAGCGTCGGGTGGTGATGAAGGCAGAGTTCGCTCTGCTGTTCATGGGTAAGGCACACGTGGACCTGAACGACGAATTCGAGATCTCCGTCGATACGGATTGTTCTGAGATGATCGATCCCTTGATATGGCGGGACGCGGAAGTCGTCCTGGAGAAACCTCACACTGGTCCGATGGACCGAATGGTTACCAGGTGCGTACGTGCCCAGTGTCGACGTGAACAAAATCGGATCTGTGGTAGTAGCCGACACCGCCTGCCTGTAGCGCGAGGGCGGCATCCCTCAACCGGGGTGTGTCCACGCCGGTAAGCCGGACATCGATGGCCTTGCCCTCCATGTGCAGACTGCGCCTGGCGACGCCATTGCTCTTGCTGCCAAGCATTGCATTGGTATCGGGTGATCGATAGGCGGATATCACCTCAAAGGTTCCGTGATTGCCGGTCAGGTTGCGTATCGAATGCAACTGGTGAAGCAATCCGGCATCGATGGGATGAACCTCGTCACTTCTGAAGTCACGCAGGTAACGGTTGATCGCGGCAAGTGCGTCCCCGATTATGTTCGACCCGTCGTGATAGACGATATCCAGGCTCTCTCCGGTATGCGTGTGGTAGAAGGCGAGGCTTCTGGCCTGTGAGCCCGTTTTCGCCGAGAGTCGCGGCGAAATCAGTGTTGCGGCCACGGCCGCGCTCGCCCCACCGAGGAATCGACGTCTTGACAGTCTCCTGTTGTTAAATATAACTCGATTTTCCAAGGGTGCCTCTTCGCTCTAGTCGCAAAATGATGTGCTGCAGCCACCGCTATTGATCGTGACAACAGGGAAAACAAGAATACACAAATTGTCGGTAGATATAAAACGCATCACCGCTTTGCCATATCCAATCTTCCCCGGTCTTGCTTGCTTACGCCGTCGTCCGGGGCAATCGAAACGTGCGCCGACACCGCCAGCCCTGTCGAGTGTTCAGAGTTTCTGTAGACGGGAATTCAGGTTCTCCTGATCGAAGGCGATCGGGTCTCAATCCCGGGTGCCGTTTTCCCTGTCGCGTTGACTTTACTGAACGCGGCGCGTCCCCTCTCATGCGCATCTTCGCTTCCGCCCGTCGCTCGATAACCACCGCCCGTCTCGCCCGTCCCTCTATTCTGCGCGTCCGCCCCGCAACCCGCTGACCCACCCCCCCGCGCCGGGATAAGGTTCTCCCCGTGATGTGAATCACATGGGTTTCTTGACAAAGGCAAACCGGTCGAAAGGTCGGGGCGCAAAGCTGCGGGTCTAAGGTCTCCCTCTCAGGGAAACTACGATAGCCGGGCCGCCGGGAAATCAGACGGGCTGGTTATTCCAAACCGCAACATCGGCGAACGATCCGGTGCGCGCGCCCTTACTGCAATTTATTGCAGGTCTGAATCGATTCTTACTGGCGTCCCCCCCCGCAGCACAACGCACGGGGGTGCACTGTAATGATCGCTTCAATTCGTCGTCTCGCTCTGCTTTCCACCATCCTTCCCGCCCTGGCCCTGACCGGTTGCGGTGGCGGCGGAAGCTCTGACGGTTCCACCGCCTCGGCCACACCCGATGGCGGCGACTTCGTCTTCGAGACCGGCCCCGAAGGCACCGATGTCGC
>JAYENI010000181.1:0-7959 GCA_034722015.1 Pseudomonadota bacterium | reverse complement strand
TCGGTCAGCGAGGCAAGGAATTCCATTCAGCGCCCCGTCAAGCGTGCGTGTGGTGAATCATGCGCATCGGCTCGCCGTAAAGCTCGCTGATAAGTTCGCCGTTGATGTTCTCGGTGCGGTGGCATACCAGGGTCTGGTTGAGACAGGCCACGCGGTGGACGTATTTGGAGATGAAGGCGATGTCGTGCGAGACCAGGACGATGGTCAGGCGTTTGTTGAGCGATTCGAACAGGTCGAAGATGTCTTCTTCGCCGCGCTGGTCAATATTGGCCGTAGGCTCGTCCAGGAGCAGTATCTCCGGTTCGCAGGCCAGGGCGCGCGCCACCAGTGTGCGCTGCAGTTGCCCCCCGGAAAGGGTCTCGATCGGGCGGTCGGCGAGGTCCGCGATGCGGGCCTCGTTCATCGCCACTCTCGCGATGGACCGGTCGCGACGGCCGAACGGCCCCATGATGCCACTCTTGCCGAGGCGCCCCAGCAAGACCGTGTCTTCCACCGAGATCGGAAAGTCGCGACGAAATGCCGCGAACTGTGGCACGTAGCCGATGGCCTCGCGGCCGGACCTCGGTGGCTTTCCGAGAACCTCTACCGTTCCGCTCTCCGGTTCAAGCAGTCCGAGGATGATTTTCAACAGCGTGCTTTTGCCGCCGCCGTTCGGTCCGACGAGCCCGAGAAATTCCCCTTTCTGCACCTCCAGATCGACGCGGTCGATTACCGGGGGGGTCGCGTATCGGAAGGTCAGGTTCGCGATGCGGATGGCGGGATTCACGGCGGTCGGGCGATCTCAAACAGTATGGCGGGTGCAGGGACCGACCTCGGAACAAGCGATACGGCAGACAAAGACAGAGCCGGGCTTGACAGACTGCAAATCGGAGTTGTGATTTCGGATCATGGTCGGGTCGTCGCGTCCATGGGCCAGAGGGGTGGTCACCTCGGATTGCACCTGAGGCGATTTCTGTCAATTGACATATCATCCTGTTGGTCTTTTCGTCCGTCTCCCGTGTTGCGACAACCGTTGCATCGTTCGACTATGCGCCTGTTGTCGCGCCTTGATGACGAACGATAATCCGGCGCAATCTGGTATGTCATTTTCCGGCAATCGCCTGAGTTCGGTGGAATTCCGGCCGTCGGCCGACTCGGCAATCATGCCACATAGTATCTTGCGACCGTGAGCGTCGCACAGTATTTGACATCATGCGTGCGGCGTGTATCCTCACCTTCGTCCGCAGGGACAACGGGAACCAAGAATCCGGAGAACCGCGCGTATGGAAGCAGGGATGTTTCGTGTCGCAGGATCCGGGCAAACAGGGAAGGAAAGACATTCGAGGACAGCAGCGGCCCCGGTGCTTCGACGCAACGCGGGATACGGACAGATGGCCCTGTCTTCGAATAGATAACCAATAACAATCACGTCTGAAATGAACGGGGGCCTTGGCCCCCGTTTTTTTGTCGACGGTTTTACGGTTTCGGAATATCGGTGCGTGGCATGGGCACGGTATCCGCGGACCTCGATTCCGCGACCAGCCTGAATCCCAGCACGGAATAGTGTTTGTCCGGGGCGTCCGCGGCCCGATAGCCCGGCCTTACCAGATGAGCCGGGCAGTGATACGAACCTCCCCGCCTCACCCTGGCGCGACCGGTTGTGGCTCCGGCGGGGTCGCTGACCGCATTGTCCCCATAACTGTCCGGCGAGTACCAGTCCGCGACCCATTCCCAGGCATTGCCGAGCGTGTCATAGAGTCCCCAGTCATTGGCCTTGCGGGTTGCGACGGGCTGCGGCTGGTCTGCCGAGTTCCCGATATACCACGCGTGGTCAGCCAGCTCCTCCAGGGGAAAGGGGCGCAAACCCTCCCGTCCGGCGCGAGCGGCATACTCCCATTCGGCTTCGGTGGGCAGGCGGTAGTGATACCGGGTGTCGAGGTGGTTGATCGCCCCGATGAAGTCCTGGACCCTGTCCCAGCTGATGGAAACGACCGGCAGCTGTTCCCAGTCCTTGCGTTGCCAGTGGCTCGCCGGACCGGGGCGTGAATCCATCACCGCCAGCCATTGCGCCTGCGTGACCTCGGTCGCTCCAATCAGCAACGTCCGGGTTATCCGAACCTCGTGAGCGGGAAGTTCGTCGTCGATGCCGCCCTTGCCGGGATCGGGGAGTTCGAAAAGCGCCTCTTCAGGGTCGGTCGTGCCCATCATGAATGATCCGGGATCGATCCGGACCAACGTCATACCCACGGTATTGGTTACCTTGTGGTCGTCCGCAACCGTTCCGCCGGTCGCGGTGGACATCGCATGGCAACCGAGGATCAGCGCTGCGGCGATGCGGTGTAACCGGGATTGTCGCGTTGGAAGGTTGATGCGTGCCCCTGCCGATTTGGCCGCTTGTCGCAACGGGTTCACGACAAGTTGCGATTGACGAACTCGACGCAGGCGCCGAATCGCCCGTGCTGAATCCTGCTGACGCCCGCGTTTGGCACGCGAATCCGGTACATCCCGGCAGGGTCGGTACGAAGGTTGCGCGCGATGATGGCGCGTATGACCCCGGCATGGGTGACAATCAGTGCATGTCCCCCCGAGTGATTCGATACGACCCCGTCGTAGGCGGTGCCGACGCGATGCTGGAATTCGATCAGGTTTTCCGAACCCGGGGGCCGGTTGTTTACCGGGTCGCGGTAGAACGCCTCGTACTCATCCGGAGAATCGCGCTGGATCTCGGGGCGGCTGCGCCCTTCCCAGCTTCCGAACCCCACCTCCCTGAAGCGATCCTCGACGCTAACCGGTAGTCCGTGCCGACTGGCGAGCGCATTGGCAAACTCGAGGCATCGTTTTAGCGGTGAGGTAACGATGCTCTGCCATGGTGCGTCCTTGCCCACGGCATCCCACATCTGGTCCCAGCCGCTGTCGCTGAGGGGATCGTCGATTCCGTGACCCCGATAGCGGTTTCCCCCCTCGGGTTGTCCGTGCCGGATCAGGTCTATCAATGTCTCTTGCACGCGGGGATATCCGGTTGGTCCGCAGGGAAGTGACAGGGTCACCATAGCGCGTCCGGAGAGCTTAGGCGATTTCTGTCAAATGACATACCATCTTGCTTGCATTTTCATCCGTCCTCTGTGTTGCGACAATCGTTCCATCGTTCAACGATGCGCCTGTCGTCGCGCCTTGATGACGAACGATCCCGGCGCTGCGCTGTCCCTGCTCTGCTTGGGCACCGGTCTTGGGCTTCCTGCCCAAGCCGTTCACTGCTCATCGCAGTTCACCCAACGCGATCTGGACTGTCAATTTCCGGCAATCGCCTTACCCGATTGTGGGCTCCGGCTCCAGGATTTTCGGGACCCGGCCTGCCCCTGTGCGATGCTTTGATAGAATGGCGTCTCAACCCGGCGTCGCACGGCGATCGGCTACTCGCGTGTCCGCACGTCGAGGGACAAGACGGATTTCACTGCACTATCGGAAATGCCCATGGCCATGATTCGAGAAGGAATCAGGCTGACGACCCGGCGCAGTATGCCGCTGTTGGCCATATTGTTGTTTGCGGCCCTGGATTCGGGTTGCTCGAGTCAGGTGCCCGCACTGATCCGCAAATCACCTGACGACAACCCGCCGCTGCAGCCGGTCAGGGCAGACGTCGATGCTTTTCTGGGTCGCTCCGTACGTTGGGGAGGCAAGATCGCCGAGGTGCAGAACCTTGAGACGGAGACCGGGATCGAGGTGGTGGCCCTGCCCCTTGAGCGCAGGGGCAGGCCCCGGGCGAGTGGAGAGAGCGACGGGCGATTTCTGGCCCGCATCCCGGGGTTCATCGACCCCGAAGTGTACAAGGAGGGGCAGCTTCTGACGGTTTTCGGGAAGGTGTCGGGGCAGACCGAACGAGATATCGGTGAATACCGGTACCTGTATCCGGTCGTCACGGCGCAGGCATACTATCTGTGGCCGCCCGAGATCTACTATCCCTACTATTACGATCCAGTGTTGAGGGATCCGTTTTTCTACTACGGACCCTACTACTATGGTCCGTATCTACATTATTGAGGCGCGCTCCCCGGGCCTTGATTCCGGTCAGTAGTAGCGATGAATATCAATGGAATTCGCACCCGCGGTTCTGAAGAGTTCTTCCCAGAATGATCTGACCGCATCCATGGTGGCGGGTGACAGGCCTTTTCTGTTGCGCCCGTGGTTGCGTCCGAATCCGAAGACTTCCACCTCTGTTCCCTTGAGTTCCGGTACCTGACCGCTGGATTTCACCCTTTCCAGGGTCGTCTTCCCGCGGTTGGCCGACAGGGAGTGGAACGATCCGAAGCGGGAGTTCTCGATCAGGTCCGAATAGATCACCATCCGGGCGACGCCGGCATCCCCGTACTCAGCGGAGACCGTGTGGATCGTCTCGATGATCGCCGAGCCAGGGTGTTCCTCCGAGTTTCGAATCAGTGGTTGCACGCTTTCGAGGAAGTCGGTTTGAAACGTTATCGCATCCCTGCGGGCGCGTGACTCGCGACAGGTCCCGATGAGGCTGTCGAGCAGGGAAAGGTCCGGGCATCCCGGCTTGCACTGGTTGAAAACCCGACGGCTGGCGGAGTGGTCTTCAGCGATGGTGTGAACGACGAGGTGATCGCCATTTTCAAGCGAATCGTAGAGCTTTCCGATGCCATCCGCGAATGTTTCCTGGTCCTGCTCGTCGAACACCTCTGTCCGGTCGACGACGAAGACCACGGTATCCCCTTTCATCGTCTCGCAGTAGTCCTGTTTCGCCGCCACGGCGGGTGGGGAGGTCGCGTACAGCAACGCGAGCGCGAAGACGCCTGGCAGGCTGATTCTGATCATCGACTTCATGACCGTCATACCGCCGCGACGCGATCGCGAAGACCCGTGAGTCCGGTTTCGCCGAAGTACGAAGGCGCCCGGTCCGAGCGAGACTCGACGTTGGCCGTCTGGTAGGCAAGGATCTGTTGACGAACGACGTCCACGATCATGGCGATATCGTGCTCGCGCTGCTCCCGCAGTGCCTCGGCCTGCTTGTGCAGCGTAACGATCCTCGCATCCAGTTCCTCACCCTTTTTCTCCAGATAGGCGATGCGATCGTCGAAACGCGCCTGGATGCCGGCGGCTTTCTTTTCGAATTGACGAAGAAAGCGGTTCATTCGGCTCTGGGCGACTTCGTGCAGCCCGACGACGCGTTCGTAGTCCGGATGAGAGTCATGCCGAAGCATGGACAGCATGGTGCCCAGCATGAAGACCGCGACGTTGACCACCAGAAGTGTCAGGCCGGCGGAACCGAGGCCCGAGGTGACCGACTGGCCGAGAAATCCGGTGATCCCGTCCTGCATGAGCATCGAGGACATGCTGGATGACTGTTCCTGGGACAGGAAATCCACGTACTGCTGCCTGAGCGCGGAGACCAGATAGATGAGCGTCCCCACCACCAGCAGTACCGTGGCGATTCCGGCGGTGTTGGCCTTGCCGGTTTCCGAGAAATTCCGGTGGTAGCCCCATTGTCTCAGCCACATCCCCAGAAAGTGCGCGAGTGCGATGAGTACGCCACCCACGGTCAGCGCCAGGACGAAGGCAATGACCGGGGACTCCTCGAAGAAGAACTCGAACGCCAGCTTGTTGATCGGAACCTCCAGCAGCGACAGCAGAGCGAGAATCGCGAAATACGACCGTCTGAAGTGCGCGCGCAGGGGGCGATTGACGAGCAGCTCGATTCGCCGCGTTTCCTCGGCGCGATGCTCCAGATCCGACGCCAGCTGATGGTGTGTCTCGGACCCGGGACCATATTGCTGCTGGAGATTCTCGATGGCGGCCTCCTTCTCGCGGATGACCGACTCCTTGCTGCTGAGGTAGCCGTTGTCGCGCTCCTGTTCGCGTTGGGATATTTCCTGCTGCAAGCGCGATTCCATATCGTGCAGTTGCCGGAAATAGGAAGACATCGACGCCTTGGCCTGGCTAACCCGCTCGAGCTCGTGGGGCGAAAGGTCGTTCGACCCGGCTGCCGGGTAGTTCTGGGTGCCGTCCCTTTTCCCCTTTTCCCTGTCCGGTCTTGTGTCCATCTGTGTAAACGAGATGTAACGTGTCAGTGCGTTTTTAAGTTGCGATCCGTTCATTGTCATCTGGGGCGGTAGTTTGTAATATCATAATATTCTAATATATTCTGTTGTCTGATGGCCAGCCCCAATTCACCAAAGCCGTGACGAACGGCAGATTTTTCGCGGTCGAGGGCGAATCCGGCCGGTCCCCTTCCCCGGCGCAGGGGGTCCTGTTGGACTACAGTTACTTGGAGTGGACTCGAGTACGGCGGATCATGCGAATATTTGACTATTCCCGTGCTGGCTGGCTGCTCGGGGTACTTCTGCTTGCGATGCAGCCCGTTGACGCAGCCGCGACGGACCGGGGTAGCGCCTCGGAGGCCTTGATCGCGCCGCGTGTCCGTGAAATGACGCCCCCGGACGCGGGGGTGTTGCTGGTGGCGCGACGGGGCATGACCGATCCGCGCTTTCGCAAGTCGGTGATTTTGTTGACGACCCATGACGATGGCGGCTCACTCGGTATCATCATCAATCGGGCCTCGATAACCCCACTGAAAAGTGTGCTGCCGGAAGTGGGGAAGGTCGCGACCCGCGACTATCCGGTCTACTTTGGCGGTCCCGTTGGTCTGAATCGTGTCATGTTTCTCGTCAGGCACGGGGACGCGCTCGAGCATGCACTGCCTGTTCTCGATGATCTCTATTTCAGCGGTGACCGGTCCACACTCGAGCAGATGCTGTCGCAGGGCAAGACGGTTTCGGAGCTGCGTATCTATCTGGGTTACGCCGGTTGGGGGCCGGGACAGCTTGCGGGTGAGCTATCCAGTGGAGACTGGCTCGTCGCCCCGGCAACGCTGGAAACGGTCTTCAGTGATGCTCCCGGCGCCCTCTGGGACCGGTTGATGGATCAGTATGTCCCCAGGGGAGATCTGGTCCGGGCTCACGATATACCCACGGACTGGACGGTAGGGGAAAGATCCGGGTGAGCGAGGCGGGTCAATTTTTATATTCAGTGTTAATAGTAGTTTGTAACTAACAGATTTTAAGAGAATTATTTCTGGACTTTTGCCAAAATCAAACTAAATAGATAGTAAGAAAGGTTCGCGGGCTGGTTTCGAAATACCGACCGCGAACCCGTAGAGGGCTGATATTCACGGGGGAACCGGCCATGCCGTTCGAGCAGGGCACCGCGGGGGAGGCATCCAGGGGCGTAGCGCTGGATGTGAGGCCGGGCCCGACGGTGTTTGCCGGCTACGAATCCTACATCCTCCACCCCCGGGAGATTCCAGTTCGAGTCACTGTCCGGAAGTCTCCCGGGACCGTGTTTCGACGCCTCGAAAATCCCGGGCTGGGCGGTGTTCGGCTCATCTGTCGGGAACCGTATCGGCCGGGTCTCCTGGTCGGTCTGGATGTCAGGGTCTGCGGTGAATGGCGTCAGTTGCGCGGGATCGTCGTATCGCTGAGGGATATCGGGGTCGGGTACGAGGTTGGTATGGGGTTTCTGTCACGCGCGGATGCCTTCGAGGGCCGCATGCTCGAGCAGGCCTGCCATATCGAGTCCTACAAGTTGGGAATCAGTCGCACCCAGGGCAGGAATATCAGCGCGGAACAGGCCGCCCGCGAGTGGATCGGTCGTTTCTCCGCCACGTTTCCCCCACTCTGCGAGCCCGAAGTGACCTGAAACCGGCGCAGGTGGCTCGCCCGCTACAGACATTTGTAGGATCCCTCCCGCCACCGTTTCAGATCCTCGCTGTAACCCCTGGATAAAAACGATTCCGATCGTCCTCCCGGGAGGTTTGTCCAAAGTGCGCCAGAGCTCATGTCGGCCTTACATTCCGCACTCCAGTTAGCGACCGATCGGCATTTAATCATGAAAGATAGCGGCATGTTTTGATATTCTCACTCCACGACCAAGACACGAGTACTCCCTGCTCAAAAAGTGCTAGACACCGCC
>JAYENI010000180.1:0-28055 GCA_034722015.1 Pseudomonadota bacterium | reverse complement strand
GGAGACCGGGAAGCTCCGCGCGAACCTCGGGAAAAGCGTTGCCAAGCTTGGCAACGTCGGCTTCATTGAACGGGCCCCCGCAGCCGTCGTCGAAAAGGAACGGACGCGCGCCGCGGAAATGCAATCCGCCCTGGAGCAACTCGAGGCACAGGCCGCCCGGATACGGAAGCTTTAGGCGATTTCTGTCAAATGACATACCATCCTGCTTGTCTTTTCGTCCGTCCCCTGTATTGCGACAACCGTTCCATCGTTCGACGATGCGCCTGTTGTCGCGCCTTGATGACGAACGATAATCCGGCGCGATCCGGTATGTCATTTTCCGGCAATCGCCTAAATCAGGATACCAGCCGCAGTCCCGGTGGCAGCGACTCGCCGAAGACCTGCTGCTCGTCCGCCGCGTCGAGTTCAACCACCTGGCTCACCATGCGCACCCAGGACACCGGTGCCCGGGCGTCCCTCAAGACCTTGACCACCCGCTGTTGTAACTTTGGGTCCAGATCCCGTTCCCTGTCGCCGCTCATGCGCGCGAGCATGGTGGCGGCAAAGGCCGCATCCCGATTCTTCTTCCAATCGCCCGCCAATGCCTTCTCCAGCCAGCGCTCGGCCGTTTCTTGGGGCACGACCCCGTGCAGGCTCCCGTAGAGCGGAATTCGGGCTCCGAGCCGACCGATGGTCCACCAGGTCTGTGTCGGCTCTCCCTTGCGTTTCAGCCGTCCCACCAAGCCATCCCCAACAGCAACCTTGCGTTCAACCGGCAGACGTTCCAGGGATCCGACCAGCCTCAGCATATCGCCCTGGCTGAGAGAGCGCGTGGCCCTGGTGGCCTTCTTCGACTTTCCTCCGGCGCGGGCCAGCTCCCCTGCCACGTCGTCCAGCAGACCTACCTGAGCCACCTCTTCCAGACCCCCGGCTACACGCCGCCACATGGTCCACCATTCGGCCCAGTTCTGGGCCTCGTTCGCGAACTGTACCCCCTGGGCATGCAGGGACCAGAGTTGACGAACGCGCCAATCGTCCAGGGGATAACCAAATCCCGGACGCAGGCAGTACCCCGTCAGGCTGAACCAGAAACGCTCGTGGTGCGCAGATCGGCGCCGCCGCCGGCCCCCCTCCCAGAGCTCGCCATAGAGCTGCCGCAGAAGACCGGTGTCCCAATCCTTCCGGCGCCCGAGGATCCGCTCCAGATTGTTGCGCAGGCCGCGTATCTCCTTCGGGTCCACGTTCCTGGTGCGGGTGCCATACAGGCGCCCGATCAGTCCCGCCGCCTCCTCGAAGCGGGGATGGCTGGTCTCTTCAAGCTGCGCCGCGCCCTTGCGCCGGAGTTGAAAGGACAGGTCCCAGCGGCGCTGAGAGTCGTCTACCGCCACGCAGCCCATGTCCAGGGTACCGACCTCGGTCGGGGTGAAACCCAGTTGCACGGGAACTTCCCCGGTCTCCTCCCCGGTCCCCAGAACGGTGGCCACGGGCGGTAGCAGGATGGCACCCTCTCCGTCCAGGTCTATCAGGTCTCCGGGCCTACGCAGGTTGTCCCCCGTGGAAGAAGCCAGGTGGAAGCCGACCGGCTCGCCCAGGCGCAACGAGAAGGTACGCTCCGTCAGCCGGACCTCCCTGCCCTCTTCGCTTCCCCGGGGCAGGAGGCAAACGCCCTGTCGGTGCTCTCCCTCCTCGCTCACGATCAGGAAATAGGTACGCGCCGAGCCGCCGCCGATGCGCAGGTTCTTCCCCTGTCGGGCCATGGCATAGGCCACCGCCCCCCGCGCTACCGCCAGCGCGGGATCGGCATTGTGCAGCCGGACAAGGGCTCCCCCACGCCAGCTCTCAAGCACTCCCAACAGCCGGTCGGTCAGGGTTTCGCTGTGGAAGACCCCGCCGTTCAACAGCACGGCATCCGGAACCGGCGTGCCGGCCACGCCCGATTTTCCCTCATCGAGCGCCTCGCCGGAGACCCGGGCGTGGTGTCCGAGAAAGGACGCCAGGTGTCGCGTGACGGCGGCGTCCGGGGCGTATGGCAGGCCGAACTCCACGATCGCGGAACGGCGCCCATGGGGCCGCTCATCGATGGCCACCTCGGGGAAAAAGCCGTCCACGATCATGGCGCCGACCTCGTCCCGGGTAAGCTCCGCGGAGCGGGCGCCACCCACAAGCCTGGCCCCGCTGCCCAGGACCGTAACCTTTGTGTGCGCAGGCGCATCCGGTGTGAGCAGTCGCTCCTTGGCGGACCGGCACTGCTGCAGCAGTTGGGACAGGGCCGCCGCGGAAAGGCGGGCACCCCCGAGTCGCTGCTCGAGAAGGTGCGCGAGGGCAAGATCCATGTTGTCCCCACCCAGCATCAGGTGATCGCCGACACCGATACGGGTCAGCTCCGGCTCGTTCCCGGGCACCGATACCCGGATGAGGGTGAGATCGGTCGTGCCGCCGCCGACGTCGATCACCAGCAGCAGCCGAACGCCCGCAAGCTCTTCCGCCAACGCGTCCCTGTGCCTGTGTATCCAGTCGTAGCAGGCCGCCTGGGGTTCCTCGAGGAGACGGCATCGAGCAAGTCCGGCGGTACGGGCCGCCTCCACGGTCAGGGCGCGCGCGGCTTCGTCGAAGGACGCCGGCACGGTCAACACGACTTCCTGCTTCTCCAGGCGATTGCGCGGAAAGCGGTGATTCCAGGCGTCACGCACATAGGCCAGGTAGCAGGCGCTCGCGTCCACCGGAGAGACCCGGGTCGCGTCCCCGACAGCCCCCCAGGGCAGGATGGCCGCCGTACGATCGACCTCGGTGTGGGAGAGCCAGCTCTTGGCGCTCGCCACCAGGCGCCCCGGCACCCGGCTCCCAAGCTCGCGGGCCAGCTCCCCGACCACCAGCGGATGGACACCGGCCGGGTCTGCCAGCGTCCAGGGGAGGGTCAGATCCCTGTCGGCGAGCTCACCCGGGGCGGGGTGGTAGCGCAAGGAGGGCAGCATCGGGCGGGGTGCGACTTCCCCGGGGGCAACCAACTGCTCTATCTCGAACAGCTCGATTCCCGTCTCAACCGGAGCACGGGTATCCGCGTAGGCCACAACCGTGTGGGTGGTACCCAGATCGATCCCGACCAGAAAGCGGGGCCTGCGTGCGCGCGCGATGGCTAGCCCCCCCCTCTCACATTGAGTTCCGCCTTCCAGCGCTCGTCCCCGCTTCGTGAAACCGCATCCAGGCGCAGTGTCCCGACCTCGGTGACCACCGCCTGCAGGCGCACCGGCACCACCTCGCCGGGACTCCGATCCTGTGCCGGCAGGTCCGCCTCGATCTCTTCCAGCTCCTCAAGCTCACCCTGAGCCCACTGCTCCAGCACCATGCCCACCCGGTCTTCCCGGCGCACGGAGGAACCGAAGAACCGAAACCGCACGGGCTCGCCCACGACCAGGCCGACTTCCTGAGCCGGCAGCTCCGCCTCGGTGCCCTCCTCCATGCCGAAAGGGGCAATACACATGGCCTCTATAGGTGGCTCCATGCCCGGCACAGCGGGCATGGCGCTTTCGATCCCCACGTAGTAGGACTTGGCGGTGCCCCCGCGAATGCGAACGCCCTGCCCTCTGCGCACATAACCGTAGTAAGCCGCACCCCGGGCAACGGCAAGATCCAGGTCCGCCCCTGCGAGCAACCGCGCCACGGGTGCCTTCTCCGCTTCCAGCCAGGCGTTCAGCGCCTGCAAGGTCCTCTCGGCGAGGGAACCGGCCTTGAATACGCCTCCATTGAAGAGCACGGCGCTCGGGTGAAGGAAAGAGGCACCCTCGGCCGTCTCGAACCCCGGCAGATCCGCCGCTGCGCCCAGTTGCCGTGCAAGAAAAGCCGCCAGGTGCCGCGTCACCGCCGCATCCTGGGCGTAAGGCAATCCCAACTTGGTCAATGCGGTACGGGCCCGGACAGCCGGTCGCGCCGAAGACTCGACCAGGGGAAAGAATCCTTCGATCAGGGTGTTGACCACCTCCTCGCGCGTAAGCTCCGTGCGCAATGTGCCGCCGATGAGCCGGGAGCCGCGGCTCGGCACCACGACAGGGACAGACTCGGCGTCCGGGTCCGTCAGCAGGGTTTCCTTCGCCGCCCGGCAGCCGTGGGTGAGCGCCTGTAGCTGCCAGGAATCGAGCGGCTTGCCCTCGGCGGCGAGCTTCGAGCGGACGACGTGGGCGAGGGCCAGATCCATATTGTCCCCGCCGAGCAATATGTGATCACCCACCGCCACGCGGGTCAGTTCCAGGGACCCGTCGCGCTCCGTCACCGCAATCAGGGACAGGTCGGCGGTACCGCCCCCCAGATCGACGACCAGAATCATGTCGCCCACATCGACCTGCTTACGCCATGCCCCCGCGCTCGCCAGTATCCAGCTGTAGAGCGCCGCCTGTGGCTCCTCCAGCAGGATGAGGCCGTGCAACCCGGCTGCAGCAGCCGCCTCGGCGGTGAGTTCCCGGGCGGCAGGATCGAACGAGGCCGGGACCGTGAGGGTTACCGCCTGCTCGGCGAGCGGTGATTGGGGAAATCGGTGATTCCAGGCATCGCGCAGATGCACCAGGTAGCGGGTCGTCGCCAGCAGGGGGGACAGCCGCTCGATCTCTTCGGGGGCCTCCACGGGAAGAACGGACGCCCGCCGGTCCACCGCGGGATGACAGAGCCAGCTCTTCGCACTCGAGACCAGGCGAATGGGCGTGCCTGCCCCCAGGTTACGCGCAAGTTCGCCGACCACGAACCGTGGTTCGGGATCCCAGGGTAGACTGCGATCCCCCGGGGTCAGCTCATCGGGGTGCGCGATGTACAGGAAGGAAGGCAGTGCGAGCCGCATTTCCACCGCACCGGGCGCGGTGAGCTGAGGGATACCGAAGTCGTGCCGGGCTACCTCATCCCGATCGCTCGTCTCCAGGTCCACGTAGGACAGTACGCAGTGGGTGGTACCAAGGTCGATACCGACCGAATAGCGCGGCTCGCTCACAGCTCTACCTCGGCCGGCGCCAGTACCCGCACCTCATGCCCTTCGGCCAACTTGGGCAGGTTAACTCCCGACACGCGCCAGCCCCGGTGCATCAAGGTCCCGGAAAAGGGCGGCTTGCCGACCACATTGCCTGTCAAGCGGGTCTCGGATGCGTCAAAGCCCTCCTCAAGGGTGATCCTTATACCTTCGTCTTCCGACCGGACGGGCACGATGTGCAGGTGCTCGATGAGCGTCTTGCGGCAGCCTTCATGGACGACCCTTGCCGCCCCGCCGATATCTGCATCCGAGTAAGCGCCGACGTCCTCCTTGAGGAAATCCACCAGGCGACCTTCCTGTTGGAACAAGCCCAAAAGCTGCAAGGCGGAATCCGTGTTCGTCTCACGCAGGGGGGGCGGCCCGGGAGCCGGAGGGGCCGGTTCTGCCCTCGGCGCGGACGGCTCACCCCGGAGCAAGTGGTCTACCCCGGCAGCGAAATCCGGGTCGGTGACTGCACGCCAGAATGCGGCGAAGGCCAACATCAGACGGGAAAAAAAAGAAAGTTCTTGGTCAGACATACCGGGCTCCTGGAAACGGGGGGGAGATATTCTATCGCTTGCACCAGGATTTGATCTTATTGCTGCGAATCATGCGGGCCTTGCGAATGTTTTTCGCGGTAACCACGAATGCCGGTCGGGGGTTGCGGCACACGCCGGCGATACAGGTAGTTCCCGGGCTGACTGAAAAGGAGCGGTGACGCCGCGAACGACGGTCAGTCGCTGAATTTGAGCCTCGCCTGCAGGGTGGCACGCGCCTCTGCGAGGACGGAGTTACGATCGATGCCTTTGAGGATGCGCTTGACGGCGCGCTTTGAACCGCCCTCCCCCCAGGACTTGCCGTTCTTCAGGTAGAGTTCCGCGCTTCGGCCGACGACCAGTGTCGCGTAGTAGGCCACCGCGCCCTGTGCGCTCGCCGTCAGCAGGGTCGAGAATCCCACGCTGCTCACCTTCAGGACCGACGACACCAGGTTCATCGCCCACACCGCACCCATCAGCGCCGCGAGTTGGGTGATGATCACGGTGATCAGGCCGGTCGCCTCGCTGCGTGTCAGGGGGAGTCCGTAGATCCGGCTCAGGTGGAGGACCAGTGCGACGTCGAGCGCGGCGGCCGCCACCAGGTCCGAAATCGGGATGGGGTTGAACGCCACCGACAGACCCTTGGCCAGGCAGTAGTTGTTGATGGTGCGTTGCGCCAGTTCCTGGCGAACTTCCATGATACGCCCGGTCACGCGATCGCTGACGCGCCCGGCGAACATCCCGGCGTTGACCGCGGAAAGCGTCTTGCCCTCGGACTCCAGGATTTCCCACAGCCAGTCCCGCAGCCCCTCGATTCGCGGTGCGGGACGCCGCCGGACCTCGTTCTCGTTGCCCGCCTCGTCCACTTCGACGTAGATCCGTTCCGCCGGCCAGGCGCTCGCCGCGACGATATTCTCTGCCGAGATCAGTCCATCGACGTGGCTGCGGACGGTCTCCATCAGCAACTCGAGTTCCCGGGTCGTGTAACGATCGGTCTTGTTCAGCACCAGGACGATGGCCTGGTTTTCTTCCATCAGGGCGCGCAGTGCGGAGATTTCGCTTTCGGTGATGTCGCCCTCGACCACGAACAGCACCAGATCGCTGGTCGCCGCTACCTCGTGTGCCAGCCTCGCGCGTTCCTCGCCGTCGATCTCGTTGATCCCCGGGGTGTCGTAGAGCACCACGTGACCATCGTCCAGAGAGACCCACTTGCCCCGTTCGGCGGTCGTCGTTGCCCCATGCAGCGCGCTGGTGTAGAAGTGCTGCTCGCCGAGCAGGGCGTTGAGCACGGAAGACTTGCCGACCCCGACGCGACCGAACACCGCGATGTGTACGTGGCCGTACTCGAGCTTCTCCAGCATCTGCTCGAGGGTCTCGTACTCGGGCGCGAGTTCGTGGCGCACCGACTCGGGGACGGCCTCGTCGTCCAGCAGCGCCTGGAGGCTGCCCTTCAGCTCGCCGAGCGGATCGTCCTCGGCGGGCTGCGCTTCGTCACCCGCCTGATCCGGATCTCGCTCCCCTTTGGGAGATCGCCATGAGTGCCAGGTCTTTTGCACGTGCCGCAAGATTGCCATTCAGGTCCTCCTCGAACGCCTCTATCGTCTTGTTCTGTTTCAGTGTCCCGTCTTCTTTCAGCGTCCGGGCCAGCGCCCTTCCCATACTCTGAAAAATCAACCCGTACGCGACCGCGTGCGCCAGCCCCCCGGCCACCGTCCCGATCCCGGGAAAGGCCTTCAACGCGTTTCCCGCCACCGCCAGCACCAGGGGAAGCTTCGTGACGACGGTCTTCGATGCCGACTTGAGCAACGCTTCCAGGTCGACCTGCCGCACCTTGACGTCGTATAGCCGGGTCATCGATCGAATCAATGCGGCGCCAAGGGCACCCTGGATCAACAGGTCGGTACCCGGCGCGATCGCCGCCAACCCTCCGATCACCGCCCGTTTTGTGTAGCGCTCGACCAGCATCGCCGCGGTCTGTTCGCGGTAACCGTCCAGGGCATCATCCAGCTTCCCGGAGGCCAGCAGGAAGATGGCGTGGTCCCGCAGCCGCGACAGTTGCCCGGACTGTTCCATCAGCAGGCCCTGCAGCGCGACGATCAGTGCATCGACCTGTGGCTTGCGCGGACGTTCGACTTTCTCCTCGCGCCCGTCCGGGTAGACCCGGATCACCTCTTCGTTGCCGCCGCTGCGGATCGACACCACCGGCGGTCCGGCGCCGACCCGCTCGGAAATCCGTTTTTTCACGAGCTGCAGGTCAAGGGGATCGAGACGGTCCATCTTGTTGATCGCGACGATCATCGGCTTGCCGTATCGCTTCAGCTCCAGCAACGTGGCCCACTGGTCCGCCGTCAGGTCGCCGTCGCAGACGAAGATCACGATATGCGCGCGCAGCGCTTCCTCCATCGCGGAGACCTGGCGCTTCTCGCCGGCGAGATTCATGCCGGGTACATCGGCCAGGATGACACGATCGCCGCTTTGCGCCGTCCAAGTGTAGTGACGCACCCGGGTGGTCGTGCCACCGCGAACGTCCACCTCGCCCTCGGCATCGGGCACGAGCGCCCGGATCAGGGATGTCTTGCCGTGGCTGATCTCCCCGAACAGGGCAAGATAGATCTCGCCGCTCTCGCGGCGGCGATCCAGCTCCCGCAGTTCCAGACGCGCTGCACTGACCTCGACGCCCTTTTCCTCGTGGCGTGAGAGCGCTTCGCGAATTTTCTCCTCACTCGGCGGTTCCTGCCCCCTGGCGTCATCCGGGGACGGCGGCGAAACGAACCGCCAGACCACCATGCCGCTTGCG
This sequence comes from Pseudomonadota bacterium, assembly GCA_034722015.1. Lineage (GTDB taxonomy): Bacteria > Pseudomonadota > Gammaproteobacteria > JAJDOJ01 > JAJDOJ01 > JAJDOJ01. The sequence continues at coordinate 19,759 of JAYENI010000180.1, read as the reverse complement.
CCGGCGGCGAATAGCAGCAGAATCGCATAGGCGCCGGCCACCCAGGGCGACCAGGATTGCAGTCGGTCGAAAAGCGAGAATGCGAGATTGGAGACCGCCATGAAGGCGATGGTCAGCACGACGACCGCCACCAGTACGATGCCGACGGCGACCAGCCGCTTGCGAGGGCCGAATCCCCCTCGCTCTCCCTTGTTCACGGCAGGCATTTCGGACGCTCCGTGCGAGGCAGTTGCGCCTCTTGTCAAAGTGTCAGGCGGCGATAGATCTCCGAGACGCGGGCCGGCAACCTGTCGATCCGGTCAACGATGGAAAATCCTGACGGGCCAAACAGGTGCGGCAGGTAATCGAGCGCCTCGGTGTCAATGGTAACGCAATACGGGTGGACGCCGGCACTCCGCGCCTCCAGCAGGGCCATTAAGGACCAGCATCGCCTGCCTTTGATCCACGACGCAGGAGGCGCCTGCCCCGTCCGTGCCGGCGGCCAGCGCGAAAGGCCCGGATTCGGCGCTGCCCGGCGAGAATCACCGGATCTCCGTCGACCGGGCGATATTGCCCGATCAGGCCGGGGCGCTTCGGGCGGTAACCGGACCGGCAGCCTGCTAGAATGCGGCGCCACTATATCCCGCTTCGCGAAACGGTCCGGATCATGAGTGCAAAAGAGAACACCGTCACCCGTCGAGTTACGCCCACCGTACACATTGGCCAGGTCGGGGTCGGCAGCGAACACCCCGTCGTCGTGCAGTCGATGACCAACACCGACACCGCCGACGCCGTGCGCACCGCGGCCCAGTGTGCGGACCTCGCCCGCGCCGGGTCCGAGATCGTGCGTATCACCGTGAACAACGAGCAAGCCGCGTCCCAGGTCCCGTATATCCGCGAGCAGCTCGACAAGATGGACATCGACGCGCCGCTGGTCGGCGATTTCCACTTCAACGGGCACAAACTGCTCGAAAAGTACCCTGCCTGCGCCGAGGCGCTGGGAAAGTACCGGATCAACCCGGGCAACGTTGGCAAGGGACGCAAGCGGGATACCCAATTTGCGCAGATGATCGAATTCGCCTGTCGATACCACAAGCCCGTGCGCATCGGGGTGAACTGGGGGAGCCTGGATCAGGACCTGCTGGCCCGCCTGCTCGACGAGAACGCGAAGGTACCCCGCCCGAAGGAACTGCGGGAGGTCACGCACGATGCCCTGATCGAATCCGCGCTCGGCAGTGCGCGCCGGGCAGAGGCGCTGGGCCTGCCACACGATGCGATTATCCTGTCCTGCAAACTCAGCGCCGTGCAGGACCTCGTTTCCGTCTACCGTGACCTGGCCTCGCGGTGCGACTACCCCCTGCATCTGGGCCTCACCGAGGCCGGCATCGGCTCGAAGGGTATCGTCGCCTCGACCGCCGCGCTTTCCATCCTGCTTCAGGAGGGCATCGGCGACACGATCCGCATCTCCCTGACCCCGGAACCCGGCGGCGAGCGCACCCGCGAGGTCATCGTCGCCCAGGAAATCCTTCAGACCATGGGACTGCGCTCGTTCACCCCCATGGTCATCGCCTGCCCCGGTTGCGGGCGCACCTCGAGCGACTACTTCCAGCGCCTCGCCGAAGAGATCCAGTCCTACCTGCGGCACAGTATGCCCCAGTGGCGCAACCGCTATCCCGGCGTCGAGGCCATGAGCGTCGCCGTAATGGGCTGCGTGGTCAACGGACCGGGAGAGAGCAAGAACGCCAATATCGGCATCAGCCTGCCGGGCTCCGGCGAACGTCCCGTCGCCCCGGTCTACGAGGACGGCGTCAAGACAGTGACGCTCAAGGGTGAGGGCATCTCCGATGAATTCCAGAAAATCGTCGAGGCGTACATCGAGTCACATTACGGTGCAGACCCCGCGAGCGGCGAGTCCGCCGGGGGACGGACCGGGACGGGGTGATTCGACTCTGCGGCCAACGCTGAGTCCCTGCCCGAACCCTTCTCGATTCGGTACAGGCCCTGCTCCCTACCTCTAGCAGATTGGTGGACTTCGCTTCGCTCGTCCACCTGTAGCCGAAATTGAGGAGCAACCGGTAGGGTGGACAAGCGGTAGCGCAGTCCACCAGAAACGTGTCAGGCGCCCGTTCCGTTCGTTCAACCGTTCTCCTTCCGCGAGGGTGCATTGGCGTGGCGGAGACTGAAGAGCTGGATCTGGTCGCGCAAGTGCTCGATGGTCGAAGTTGACAACTCGTTGCGGGCGTCATCGAGCAGCGTCGCGTTGAATCGGGCAGCGAGAGTCTGTGCAATCTCCAGCATGATATTGAACGCCTTCAGCCCCTCCTTTGGCCCCGGCAGGAGGATGAACAGGCTCAGACCGGGCGTCGAACCGTCCTTCAGCAACTCTTCACTGAATGTGCCCGGTGGATTGATGTCCGCGAGCGCGAAAAGCGGCTGCGGCTTTCCGAACATTTCCACATTCCACTCGAAGACACCTTCAGCGCTGAAGTCCAGACCGATGCGCTGCGCGGCATCCACGATGTCCGGACCGGAAATCCGCTTCGGCGGGGGCGGGACCACGTGTAGTACAGCCAGCAGCCGCATCTCACCGTTGGGCATGCGGGAGATCCTCGGGCCGGCATCCGGTGATGGCCGCGGCGCCGTCGCGGCAGGTTCTCCGGGTGATACGGCCGCGGGTCCGGGGGACCCGTCCACGGCCCGGTTTTCGGAACGCTGCGCGACCCCTGGGTCACCTACGGAAATATCGAGTCCGGATTGGGCGCGTTCCTCGCGCACGGCGTCGCGCAGCACTCCAAGCCCGTCCTGAATCTCCTCGGTCGTCGGCTCTCCCCGCCCGGGAATGCTGTGCATCTGAAGCTTGACCGAGTCGCGGGTCAGATCTTCCTCGCTGAAAAGGTCCATGGCCGACCGCTTGTGCTCCCGGCGGCTGAGCAGGTAGATAACGACCAGGACCACGACCCCAAGGCCAAGCAACACCCAGCGAAACTCCCAAGCGGACATCATAATGGTTCGACCCTCCTCCGCCAGTCCACTGCAACCGGGGCGCCTGCAATCGCATCGGAAATCGCATTTACACCCGGCATACTCAGCCCCTCACCGGTTCTTGTCTTGATTTGACGAATGATCCAGCGCGCCGCCATGGTTTAGGCGATTGCCGGAAAATGACATACCAGATTGCGCAGGATTTTCGTTCGTCTTCAAGGCGCGATAACAGGCGCATAGTCGATCTATGTAACGGTTGTCGCAACACAGGAGGCGGATGAAAAGACCAACAGGATGGTATGTCATTTGACAGAAATCGCCTTATGTCAGCCCGTCGCCATCCGCGCCGCCTCGTCAACGTCAACGGCCACCATACGTGAGACGCCGGGTTCGTGCATGGTGACACCCACGAGTTGGTCGGCGTATTCCATGGTGGTCTTGTTGTGCGTGATGAAGATGAACTGCACATTCCCGGACATCGCCTTGACCAGTTCAGCAAACCGGGCAACGTTGTTCTCGTCTAACGGCGCATCGACCTCGTCGAGCATACAGAACGGGGCCGGATTCAGCTCGAATATGGCGAACACCAGCGCAACGGCGGTCAACGCCTTCTCTCCGCCGGACATCAGGTGGATATTGCTGAGGCGCTTGCCGGGAGGTCGCGCCAGGATAGACACGCCGGTCGACAGCAGGTCGTCTCCTGTCATCTCCAGGTGCGCCTGACCACCACCAAACAGCCTCGGAAAGGTCTCCACCAGCCGCGTGTTGACGCGATCGAAAGTCTCCCGGAATCGTTGACGCGTTTCCCGGTCGATCTTGTGGATCGCATTTCCCAGGGTCTGCAGCGCCTCGGTGAGATCGGCATGCTGACCATCGAGGTACGTCTTGCGCTCGGACTGCTCCTGGAACTCATCGATTGCGGCGAGGTTGATCGGCCCCAGGCGCCCGATACGCGCGGCCAGCTTCTCCGCTTCCGCCTGCCATTCCGCCTCGGCGGCCTCTTCGGTCAGGCCGGCGAGGACCTCGTCGAGACCGAAACCCGCCTCCCTGACCTGTTCGCTCAGGGTCTCGCAGCGCACGCGGGCCTCCTGCCACTCCATGCGCAGGCGGTCGCGGTGCGACCGGAGGTCGTCCAGGCCGTGTTCGGTCTCCGCGCGCCTGCGATCGTGTTCGCGCAGTTTCGCGTCCACACCCTGCACCCGCGCCCGCGCCTCGGTCACCGAACGCTCTACCTCGACACGTTGCTCCAGCAGTGCCTCCAGCACCTCGGCCTGCTCCTTCAGCGGCGCCTCCCCGTTCGCCATTTCCACCTCGAGTTGCTCGCGCTGCCTTTCCAGGCGCTCAGTCCGCGACGTCATACGTTCCAGGCCTTCCCGGGTTGAGACCCGCGCCGTGCGCAGGGACTCCAGTTGCAGCGCCGTTTCGTGGGCGGCGTCGCGCTCGGCGCGGGAACTTTCCCGCGCCGCGATCAATGCCTTTTGCATGTCGTTGCGCTCGCCCGCCAGGGCATCCCGTTCCTGGTTGAGCGCCTCGATTCTTTCAAGCGCCTCGATGCGGCGTTTCCGCGCCGCCGCGTGGTCCGCCCGGTGTCGCGCCTGCTGATCGGCAATCTCGTCGAGCTCCTCTTCCAGGCGTTCGCGCCGCTGGGCGTTCTGCTCGAGCCGGCTGCGCAAGGTGGCGAGTCGCCGCTCGGCCTCGGTGTGGGCGCGATTCGCCTGGTTTGCATCCGCCTGCGCGTCGTGTAGCGACCGCTCCAGGCCGGACAACGCCTCGCGGCCACGGGAAAGTTCGGTCTCCAGTTCGCCGATGGAGCCACGCAGCGACGCGCCACGGGTCTGCAGCGAACGAATCTCAGCCTCCCGGGCCAGCACACCCGCATGTTCGTCCGGATCTCGCACGACGCGCAGCCAGTCCGGGCCCAGCCACAGCCCCGCGCGGGTCACGACGGACTGCCCCGGCCCGAGCCGCCCCCGCAACGCAATGGCCCCCCGCAGATCGTCCGCGACCAGTACCTGGCGCAGTGCTTCGGGCAACGGCCACGGCGCCCTTACGCAGGCGGCGAGCGTATCCCCGCCTGCCGGCGACACGGTGCCACCGTGTCGCGCCGTGTCGCAGATCACCACGTTGCCGCGCTCCAGTGCGCCCAGCGAATCCAGCACCGCGTCGAGCCCGTCACTGCACACGGCCTCCAGGAATTGTCCCAGGACCGTCTCTACCGCGGTCTCCCAACCCGGTTCGACCTCGAGTCCCTCGGCCAGTCGCGGCGCCTCGCCCAGGCCGCAATCACCCAGCCAGGCCTTGACGCCTTCCTGCCGCTTGCCAAGTGCGGACTCCTGCAAGGTCTCCAGGGATGACAGTCGACCGTTGGTGTGTTGCTCGGCCGCGCGTTCCTCGTTCAGCCTTCGATTCAGTTCCCGGTTGGATTCCCGGGCGGACTCGATACCCGACAGTAGTGTCCGGATTGTTTCCCGCGCGTTCTCAGCCGCCTGCTGCCTGTCGCTCGCATCGGCGGCCAGCGTCTCTTCTTCCCCGAGCAATTCGTCGTCGCCCAGACCCTCCATCTCGTCTCGCAGACGTGCCTCGCGCCGGCCGTCGCGAACGAGTGAGCCTTCCAGTTGTTCGAGCCGCGCTCGCTCGGCCTGCGCCGTTTCGCCCGGTTCGGAGACAAGCCGGTTCAACTCATCCCAACGCTGCTGCAGTTCGGCGACGTTCGCCTCGAGGCGACTGTATTCCTCCGTCGCCGCTTGCTGCCTTGCCCTGAGCGTCACCAGCTCGGGTTCGCGCGTTCCGATTCGCGTCTCCAGGTCGTTCAGTCGGCGACGGTCCCGGTCACGTTCGGCCTCGACGTCCGCGTACTCGGCGCGGTTCGACTCCAGTTCGCGTCCCCTGGCCTCCCGCTGCTCACGGGCGTGTCGAATGGACTGCTCGGTTCGGGTGATCTCCCCGCCCAGCCGGTAGAATTCGGCCTGAACCCCGTTGAAGACCTCCTGCGTCGAAACCTGCTCCTCGCGCAGTTTTTCCACCTCGGATTCGATCGCGCGAAGTATCGCCATCGCTTTTTCGGTCTCTGATTCCGCTGCCCTGCAGGCCTTTTCCCGCCCCGCGGCCTCGGCGTCCAGGGACCTCCAGCGCAGCGCGAGCAACTCGCCCTTCACCCGGGCCTCCTCGACCTTCAACTCCTTGTAGCGCTCCGCGGTGCGCGCCTGCCGCTTGAGTCGCGCCAGTTGCTTGTCGATCTCCTCTCGCAGGTCGTCGAGGCGCTCGATGTTCTCCCGGGCATGACGGATGCGGGTCTCGGTCTCACGGCGGCGTTCCTTGTACTTGGAGATGCCGGCTGCTTCCTCCAGATGCACGCGGAGTTCTTCGGGTTTCGCCTCGATCAGGCGCGAAATCATGCCCTGTTCGATGATGGCGTAGCTGCGCGGCCCCAGACCGGTGCCGAGAAAGATGTCGAGGATGTCACGGCGCCGGCAGCGCGAGCCGTTGAGCGAGTATTTCGACTGGCCGTCGCGCGACACCTGGCGTCGTATTGCGATCTCCGCGAATCCCGCGTACTGCCCGCCCGCGCGACCCTCGCTGTTGTCGAACACAAGCTCGATGGAGGCCTGGCCGACGGGCTTGCGGGAGGAAGAACCGTTGAAGATCACGTCTTCCATGGAGTCGCCCCGGATATGGCGCGAACTCTCTCCCATGACCCAGCGCACGGCGTCGATGATGTTGGATTTACCGCAGCCGTTGGGCCCGACGACGCCCACCATGCTGCTCGGGATATGGATGGTGGTAGGGTCCACGAAGGACTTGAACCCCGCCATCTTGATCTTGTGCAGGCGCATCTGCGCTGGTTTTTCCCCTGGTGTGTGACGACCCGTCGCCGCCACGGGGAGTGGCGACCCGGGATCGTCCGGTTCCGGCCGGGCTGCCGGATGTTATAATTTTTTTACCGCGTTTTCTTTTCGACAGACGCCGCCGCGCCTATCACTTTATATGCCCAGCGAACCCTCAAAAGAGATCGAAACCTTCGAGAATCCTGAGACTGGACGGGATTATACCATCCGTATCCGCGTTCCGGAGTTCACGTGTCTGTGCCCGAAAACCGGGCAGCCCGATTTCGCCGAACTCACACTCGAGTATGTGCCCGAGCGGTTGTGCGTGGAACTCAAGTCGCTGAAACTCTACGTGTGGTCGTACCGCGACGAGGGTGCATTCCACGAGGTCGTCACCAACCGTATGCTCGACGACCTGGTCGCCGTCACACGGCCGAGGTTCATGCGCCTGACCGCGGACTTCAACGTCCGTGGCGGCATCTACACCACCGTCGTCGCCGAACACCATCGACCCGGCTGGACCGCGCCTTCACGTGTCGATCTGCCCTGAATGGGCCCCGGGCTGTTCGTCGGGCTGGACCTGGGGACATCCGGCTGCCGCGCCTGTGCGATCGACGAGACAGGATCCGTGGTCACCGAGCACGCCGCGACGCTGCCCCCCCCGGCCCCCGACGGGCCCCGCGTCGAGCAGGACGCGGACCCGTGGTGGTCGGCGGCCTGTGAGGTCCTCAGCGCCCTGACCGCCGGCATTCCCGACGACACGGTTCGCGCCATTGCGGTGGACGGTACCTCGGGCACCCTGATCGCAGCCGATGCCCTGGGCCGGCCTCTCGCGCCGGCGATGATGTACAACGATGCACGCTCGGTGACCGAAGCCGGGCGAATTGCACGGGCCGCGCCGCCGGAAACCGGGGCGCTCGGTCCAACGTCGGGACTGGCCAAGTTCCTGTGGCTGTCGTCGCGGCTTCCGACCACGGCATTCCGCCACGCCCTGCACCCGGCCGACTGGCTGTCCGGCCGGCTCACGGGACGATACGGCGTGAGTGACGAAAACAACTGTCTCAAGCTTGGCTACGATCCGGTGCATCGCGTGTGGCCCGGATGGCTCGACGAACTCGGCGTCGCGCGTTCCCGTCTGCCACGCGTGGTGCCGACGGGAACCCCGATCGGGACTCTCGACCCGTCGGTCGCCACGATGCTGCGGCTGCCGCTGGACGTCGCCGTCGTCGCAGGCACCACCGACAGCATTGCCGGATTCCTCGCCACCGGCGCGTCGGATCCCGGTGACGCGGTGACCTCCCTGGGCAGCACCCTGGCGTTGAAGGTCCTCTCGCCACGACCCGTCTTCGCGCCCGAGTACGGTGTCTACAGTCACAGGCTGGGGGATCGATGGCTCGCTGGCGGGGCGTCCAACAGCGGCGGCGCGGTGCTCGCGCGATACTTCACGCGAAAGGAACTCGATACGATGACGACTCGACTCGAGCCCAACCGGCCCACCGGCCTTTCCTATTACCCGCTGCCCTCGCGCGGCGAGCGCTTTCCCTTCAACGACCCCGCGCGGGAACCCTTGCTCTGTCCCCGCCCCGAAAATCGGGTGGTGTTTTTCCAGGCCATGCTCGAGGGCATCGCGGAGATCGAGGCAGAGGGCTATCGCCGGTTGCGCACGCTCGGCGCCCCGTATCCGCGCCGTGTCCTCAGTGTCGGCGGGGGTGCGAAGAACCCGGCATGGAACTGCATACGGGCCCGTCGACTCGGCATCGAGGTCTCTACTCCCGAGCACACCGGGGCTGCCCTGGGCGCCGCGTTGCTCGCACGTCGTGGCATAATGCTGGATCCGTGAAATGCACAAATCCCGGCAAAAATAAGTGGCGCCGGAAAATGGACTCTTTCCCGGGAAGGAAGCAGATACCATGATCGTCAAACTGGGCAGCGGGTTCGGCCACGTCCTGAGCGGATTCAGGCTGATCAACCGGCGCGGCATCCGCCGCTACGTGGCGATCCCCCTGCTGATCAACATCCTGATCTTCGGCGGCGTGCTGGTGTTCGGCTGGAGCGAGTTCGAGCGCTTGCTGAACGGGATCACGAACTACCTGCCCTCATGGCTGGACTGGCTGACCTGGTTGCTCTACCCGGTGTTTATCCTCACCGCCCTGCTGATCGTCTTCTACCTGTTCACGCCGGTGGCCAACCTGATCGGCGCACCCTTCAACGCCCTGCTTGCCGAGAAGCTGGAGCGGGAATTGTCGGGCAAGGGCCCGGAGGGTGGGGGTGTGGGCGGCGTCCGCGCCATCGCCGCGAGCGCCGGGGTCGCCGTGGGCAACGAGCTGCGAAAGCTGCTCTACATGCTCGTCAGGACCCTCCCCTTGCTGCTCCTTTTCCTGATCCCCGTCGTCAACGTGGCGGCCCCCTTCATCTGGGCCCTGTTCGGGGCCTGGATGATGGCGATCGAGTACGCCGACTACCCGATGGGCAACTACGACATGAAGTTTCGCGACGAGCGCGCGCTGCTGCGCAGAAACCGCTTCCTGTCGCTCGGATTCGGGGGCGGCATCCTGCTGATGACCATGATCCCGGTACTCAATTTTTTCGCCATGCCGGTCGGCGTGGCGGGGGCGACGGGGATGTGGGTCAAACACCTGCGCTCGCAGGCCTTCGGGGACGAGAGCGAGGACGTATCCGCACCGAACGTCTGACCTTCGTGACGTGATCAGGACAGATAATGTCCGAGGCGCATGACACCTTCCTCCAGATTCTCGCTGGAGGTCGTGTACGCGAAGCGGACGTGCGATGCGGCACGATAGCCGCCGAAATCGATACCGGGCGTGATCGCGACACCGGCCTCCTCCAGCAGGCGGTGCGAGAATTCGTAGCTGTCATCGGTGAACGCGCCGCATCCCGCGTAGAGATAGAACGCCCCTTGCGGCTTTACCGGAATGTCGAACCCGATTTGCTCCAGCGCCGGTAACAGGGTATCGCGGCGTTCGCGAAACACCTCGCGCCGACCGTCCAGGATGTCCAGCGTTGCGGGCTCGAACGCGGCGAGCGCCCCGTGCTGCGAAACGGTTGGCGCGGCGAGGAAGATGTTCTGCGCCAGCTTGTCGATTTCACGCACCCATGCATCGGGGGCCACGATCCAGCCCAGCCTCCATCCGGTCATGCCGAAATACTTCGAGAAGCTGTTCACCACGAAGACGTTGTCGCCCAGCGTAGCGGCTGTCGCCGGCGGTTCGCCATAGGTCAGACCATGATAGATCTCGTCGACGATCAGGACGGCGCCGCGATCCGAGCTGAAACGCGCCATCTCCCGGAGTTCCGCCGGCGGGATCAGGGTGCCGGTGGGATTGGAAGGCGTGGCCACCATCGCCGCCACGCAGTGTGGTTTCCAGTGCTCCCGCAGGTGCTCCGTCGTCAGCTGGTACGCGGTCGACCGGTCAACGGGTACCGAACGTGCGCGACCCTCGTACTGGCGCACGAAATGTCGGTTGCAGGGATAGCCCGGATCCGCCATCAGCACCTCGTCCCCGGGATCCACCAGCACCCCCATGACCAGCTGCAACGCGCCCGAGGCGCCGGGCGTGACGATGACGCGTGCAGGGTCGACATCGACGCCGTAACGCCGCTGGTAGAACCTTGAGATCGCCTCACGCAGCGCCGACAGCCCGACCGCCGGGGTGTAATGCGTCAGGGACTGTTCCAGCGCCCGGATCCCGGCCCGGATGATCGGGTCCGGGGTGTCGAAGTCAGGTTCGCCAATCTCCATGTGCACGACGCGCCTGCCGGCCGATTCCATCTCGCGGGCGCGCGCCAGCAGGTCCATGACATGAAAAGGCGCGATGTCGGCCATGCGACTCGCGACGTGCGGGGAGGGCGCCATAAATGACTTTTCATCCCTGGGGTGGCGGGGTGTGGACACTCAATGCTGGTGGAAAAGCGCAGCGCAGTCCACCGATCCGCGCTTCAACCACTCCCGTGCACGATCTCGGCGAGCGAGTGGGCCGCCGGCACGTCCTGTACGGGATTTCCACCCAGCAGTTTCTGGATGCGGCTGTGGGAGAAAAGTCCCCGGACACGCTGTGCACCCGTATCCGGGTCGGAATCCACGACAAGGACGTGGCGACTCTCGAGTTCACGCAGGGTCTCCCCGATGTGCTGCACCTGAGCGTCCTTGACGCTGATCATGTCCAGCACCCGCACCTTGTCCTGTGGCGTCATTACCATTGAGACGGTGACCGCATCCCGACCCGAGCGTTCCCCTTCCACCAGCTTGATCGGCAGCTCTCCCATGAATTCCTCGGCCGTTACGATGCCGATGATCCGGCGGTCCTCGTCGACCACCAGCAGCATGCGCACCCCGGCCCGCTTCATGTGCTCCAGGGCGTCGTCGATGTTCATCTCCGGCGAAACCGATATCGGCCACACCTCACGAAAATCGGTCATCGCCTCGATCGCGGGGCTGTCCGGATGCAGAAGCTCGGGCGCGTCGGGTGGGTGGTCGAATTCACAGCCGGGCTGAAGAAGGAGAGTGGCGCGGGGGACGTGTAGCTTGGTCATACTGAGCACCTCAGGCGATTTCTGTCAAATAATGTACCACCTCACTTGTCTTTTCGTTCGTCTTCGGCGTTGTGGCAACGGTTGCATCGTTCGACGATGCGCCCGTTACCGCGCCTTGAAGACGAACGAAAATCCGGCGTGATCCGGTACATTATTTTCCGGCAATCGCCTCAAGTCCATTCATCGGTGAATTCAATGCGTTCATACCTGCCGAACGCGGCCCGCCCGGTGGTCCGAATAAAATCGCCACGCGCATCACGGATCGGCGGACACAAGCTGATTATAGTGCGATTCATGCGGCGCGAGTCCGCACGCGCCCGAACCCAGAGCGACCAGATCACTGCACCAAGGAGACAACCAATGTCCGATCGCATCGACACCCAGATCCTCAAGGCCCGCATCAGCGTGAAGATCCGGCAGATGGAAGACCAGGCAGAGCGTTCCGCCACACAAAAACCGGTGATGAACGAGGATGCCCCCACGGTCGAGGAAATGCCTGACCCGGAATACTTCCGCAAGATGCTGGGCGAAGCCAGGAAGTAGGCTCACCCCGACCTGTCGGTCATCGTCCCGCTTACGGATGAGCTTGAGAGACATGTCGGCGTCGCGTAACTGATTATCGAACCCACCTCCCCGTCCACTGGCGGACGGAGGTGGGTTTTTCATTCTCACGCCGGGCGACGAATCCTGCCCAAACCATCACTTGCCCCCCGTTCGGCTTTTTGCTCCCGATCACTGGACCCGCGGAGCCATTTGACAGAAATCGCCTTGTCTCCCCCGACGGACCTTCGTTCCTCATGTTCACGTATCATTAAATCTTTGCGCCGGGTCGTCCGGCAATTTTCGTGGGTCGCGGGGTATGAAAGACATCCTGGAACGCATCAACCGCTTGCTGGATCGCGTCGAGGAACGACTGCCGGCTATCGACAGGGGCCCGGACTGGGACGCGTCGGCGTTTCGCTGGCGCAGTAACGCGCTTCGCGCGGTGCCGCGGCCCCACGAAATCCGGCCCGACGACCTGCTCCACGTCGATGAGCAGAAAGCACTGCTGCGTCGCAACACCGGTCAGTTCGTCGCCGGCGCACCGGCCAACAACGCACTGTTGTGGGGATCACGAGGGACCGGCAAGTCCTCGCTGGTCAAGGCCATGCTGCCAGAATTTCGCGACAGGGGTTTGCGGCTGGTCGAGGTGGACCCGCACGACCTGGTGGACCTCCCCGACATCGTCGAACCGATGGCGGGACGCGAGGAGCGTTTTCTGCTTTTTGCCGACGACCTCTCCTTCGAGGCCGGCGACGCGAGCTACAAGGCGCTGAAGGCCATGCTCGACGGCTCGATCGCCGCCGCACCCCCCAACGTCCTGATCTACGCGACCTCCAACCGACGCCACCTGATGCCCGAGTTCCAACGGGAGAACCTCGAGGCGCGGATTGTCGACGGCGAGATCCATCACGGCGAGTCGGTGGAGGAGAAGATTTCCCTGTCCGAACGCTTCGGTCTGTGGCTCGCCTTTCACCCCTTCAACCAGGACCAGTACCTCGCCGTGGTGGACCACTGGTGCAACCGGCTCGGCCGGGGCAGTGAAACGGAAAAACGCCGGACCGAGGCCTTGCGCTGGGCACTGTCGCGCGGGTCGCGCAGCGGCCGGGTTGCCCGTCAGTTCGCACAGGACTGGGTCGGCCGTCTTCAGGCGGTTAACCGGGAGAAACACGTTCTGTGAGCCACTCCTCAGATATCCCGGATTCCTCGAACATAGTTCTTTAAGACGTCGGGGCGTGCAAGAAACCCCGGCGATCCCGGTCTAATTGATATAGCTTTGTATCGTTTGCAGGAACGGGCTCGGCAGTATTTCTCCTTCCCCCTTAAAGGGGGAAGGCCGGGATGGGGGTGAGAACCCCGGGAACGGCTCGGCGCAGGTTGAGGGTCTCGCCCCCCTCCAAACCTCCCCCCTGCCAGGGGGAAGGGGATTGTCGAAATGAAAATGAGATGATGGACGATTCCGAATTCAGACAGCGTTGCCTCGAGGATCCTGACTGTCAGGACCCCGAGTTTCTGCAAAAGTCCAGGGAGACCCCGGAGAATGCAGCGCTACTCAGGTCGTGCCGGGAACTCGACCGCAAAATCCGCGGTGTCGCGAACGATATCGATCCCCCTCCCGGACTCAACGCCCGCATCCGCGAACGCGTCGCCGAAGCACATCGACCAAAGCGCAGCCGTCGGGTCTCTGCCGCCCTGGCCTCGGCGGCGGGTATCGTCGCACTACTCGGCGTCATGCTCTGGGTCCCCGCCGGCACTGACCCGATCGGGGACGTGGTGCTTAGCCACGTCAACCGCGAGCTACACCACCTCTCGGACCAGGAGAATGTCTCCCCCGAACGGTTGTCGCGCCTGCTCGCCGACTACGGTACGAGCCTGCACGGCGATCTCGGGATGGTCTCCTTTGCGAGCGCCTGCGCCATGCGCAAACGGAAAGGGGTGCACCTGGTGGTACAGGGGGAACGCGGTCCGATCACGGTGCTCGTCATGCCCGGCGAGCGGGTGGGCGGCCGGCAAGTCTTCGAGGACACGCGGTTCACCGGCGTGATCCTTCCCATGACCGTTGGCGCCGCGGCCATCGTCGGCGAACGCGGCGAACCGCTCGGGACCTTCGAACAACGCCTGCGCAACGTCGTCGCCGGAATAACCTGAGGCTTTGCTATCCGCCCTTGCCCTGTCCCCGCCGCCGCTCGGTCCCGCCGACACCCCAATCTGTCATGGCATACCGGGATGCCCACGCCGCGGTCATGTCCGCCACCAGCTGCGCGTCGTCACGCGACGTCAACAGATGATCCGCTCCGTCCAGTTCGATCAGCGCCTTGGGCTGCGACGCCCAGCCGACCAGGCGTTCGGCATGGACACGGGGCACGACCGGGTCGGTTGGACTCTGGAACACGAGCAGTGCCCGGTCCAGGTCCCTGATTCCCGGTTCCAGGTCGTATCCAGCCACGTCCTGCAGGAACGCGCGCCGCAGCGTAAAGGTTTCGTTGCCGATGGCGACCGGTGCCGCGCCGGTCCGCGCGATGGTATCGGCGACATGGGCCAGGTGATCGAGGATCTGACCCGGGCGGCTCGGTGCGGCGACCGTCGCCACCACCCGTGATTCGGGAATTGCAGGCGCGGCAGCCAGTACCGCCGCACCGCCCAGACTCTGGCCGATCAGCAATCCGGGCGCCTGATAGTGGCGTCTCAGGTAGTCTGCCGCAGCGAGCACATCCTCGACGTTCGAGCTGAAGGTCGTGTGGGAAAAGTCCCCCTGACTCGCGCCCAGTCCGGTGAAGTCGAACCGCAACACGGCGATCCCGTGCCGCGCCAGTGCCTGGCTGATGCGCGAGATCGCCAGATACTGTTTGTTGCAGGTGAAACAGTGGGCGAAGAGCGCAAACAGCCGTGGTGCGTCGTCCGCGTCCGGAAGGTCGACCCGTCCGTCCAGCAGGTGGCCGTGGGACCCCTTGAATCGTGTGTGCAGCGAGCGCTTGCGGCTCATCCTTTGTTCCCTGTTGTCGTGCGGAATTCGATACCCAATAGGGAAGTGCAACAACCGGGTCGATGGCGCACATGGCGGGTCCGCAAATTACCGGATATCAATAAAGACTGCATCCTCACCCGAAGGTTTTCATCCCTGGAAAGATTCAGGGGAATCAAACGGTTTTTCGCTTCACCCTATCCGACCCAGACCCGTGCGTTGCGGAACAACCTCATCCACGGACCGTCCTCGCCCCAGTCGTCCGGGTGCCAGGAATGCTGCACCGTACGAAAGACCCGTTCGGGGTGCGGCATCATGATGGTGAAACGACCGCCACGGCTGGTCAGACCGGTGATCCCCAGCGGCGACCCGTTGGGGTTTGCGGGAAATCCGCACGCCGTTCCGCCCGAATTGTCCACATAACGCAGGGTCGCCAGGCCGTTTTCGATGGTTTCGTGCGCCGCCGCGTCGCTGAATCCGGCCCTGCCTTCGCCATGCGCCACGGCCACGGGTATCACGGCGCCTTCCATGCCGGCCAGCAGCACCGACGGGGAACGCAGGACCTCCACCAGACTCAGACGCGCCTCGAACTGCTCCGAGCGGTTGCGCAGGAAACGCGGCCAGTGGTCCGCACCGGGGATCAGTTCCTTCAGCAGCGCGAGCATCTGGCAACCGTTGCACACGCCAAGCCCGAAGGTATCGTCGCGCGCAAAAAAGCCCTCGAACTGTTCCCGCGCCCGGGCGTTGTTGAGGATCGACTTCGCCCAGCCCCCACCCGCGCCAAGAACGTCGCCATAGGAAAACCCGCCACAGGCCGCAAGCCCTTTAAAGCCTTCCAGACCGATACGCCCCGCCACGATGTCACTCATGTGAACGTCGACGGCCTCGAATCCGGCACGGTGAAACGCCGCAGCCATCTCTACCTGCCCGTTGACACCCTGGTCGCGCAAAACAGCCAGCGCCGGCCGCGCGCCGGTAGCGATCAGCGGCGCGGCGATATCCTCGTCGGGATCGAAATCCAGACTCGCGCCGAGACCCGGGTCGGCTGCATCGCCCGTCCCCTGAAATTCCTCCAGCGCGCAGTCCGGGTCGTCGCGCAGGGCCTGCATTCGGTAAGTGGTCTCGGCCCACCGCTTGTGAAGGACCTCGCGCGCCTCGGACCACAGAACCTTACCCCCGTATGACACGGTGACGCGGTCGTCTTCGGCCAGTCGCCCCATCAGAATGGCATGCCGGCCGAGACCGGCTTCACGCAGGACCTGCAGGACGGTGTCGGTATCACCGTGCCGCACCTGGATCACGGCTCCGAGTTCCTCGGCGAACATCGATGCGACCGGATCGGGACCCAGGTCGTCAAGAACGAGGGACACGCCCGTGTGACCGGCGAACGCCATCTCGCAAACCATCGCCAGCAGGCCGCCATCCGAGCGATCGTGGTAGGCGAGAACGAGTTGATCGCTCGCAAGCTCCTGAACGGCGCCGAAAAAAGCGCGAAAGGCGTTCGGGTCGTCCAGGTCCGGGGCGTGCCGGCCGATCTGCCCGTATACCTGCGCCAGCGCGGATCCCCCCACCCGATTGGCGCCGCCGCCAAGGTCGACAAGGATCAGATCGGTATCGCCCTGATCGGTCCGCAGCCGCGGGGTCAACGTGTGGCGCGCATCGCTCACCGGGGCGAAGGCGGAGACGATGAGGGACAGCGGGGCGGTCACCGAGCGCGACTCGCCGCCCTCCTGCCAGACGGTCTTCATCGACATCGAGTCCTTACCGACAGGTATCGCAATACCGAGCGCGGGACACAGCGCCTCACCCACCGCGCGCACCGTGTCGAAAAGGGCCGCATCCTCGCCGGGATGCCCCGCCGCCGCCATCCAGTTGGCGGACAAGCGCACCTGGCCGATGTCCCTGATGCGCGCCGCGGCGAGGTTGGTCAGCGCCTCACCGATGGCCATGCGTCCCGATGCCTCGGGGTGAACCAGTGCCACGGGCGTGCGCTCACCCATGGCCATGGCCTCGCCGCGATAACCCTGATAGTCGCTCAGGGTGACCGCCACGTCCGCGACCGGGACCTGCCACGGCCCCACCATCTGGTCCCGCGCCACCAGGCCGGTCACGGTCCGGTCACCGATAGTAATCAGGAAGGTCTTGGCCGCTACCGTCGGCAGAGCCAGTACGCGATGCACCGCCTCGGCAATGTCGATACCCGCCGTCTCGAACCCCGGCTTGTGAAACGGCGCGTGGTGCACCTCGCGCAGCATCTTCGGCGGTTTGCCCAGCAGGAGTTCCAGCGGTATATCGACTGGCGTGTTGTCAAAATATCCGTCACCGAGAACGAGGTCCCGGGTCTCCGTGGTTTCGCCGACGACGGCGTACGGACAACGTTCCCGCGCGCAGATCTGCTCGAATGCCTCCAGCGCCCCGGGTCGCAGCGCCAGGACGTATCGCTCCTGGGCCTCGTTGCACCAGATTTCCATCGGCGACATCCCCGGCTCGTCGTTGGGGACGGTCCGCAACTCGAACCGCCCGCCGCGTCCGGCGTCGTGAATAATCTCCGGTATCGCGTTCGACAGGCCGCCGGCGCCGACATCGTGGACCGACAGGACGGGATTCCCCTCGCCGCGCGCGATACAGCGGTCGATCACCTCCTGACAGCGCCGTTCCATCTCCGGATTGCCGCGTTGTACCGAGGCGAAATCCAGGTCCTCCGCGCTCGACCCGCTCGCCATCGACGACGCCGCGCCACCGCCGAGACCGATGAGCATCGCCGGTCCGCCCAGCACCACGATCGGCGCGCCCGCAGGCAGCGCCCGCTTGTGCGTATGCATCGCCCGCGAGGCGCCCAGTCCTCCGGCCAGCATGATCGGCTTGTGATACCCCCGCACCTCGTCGCCGTTCGGCCCCGGCACCCGCGTCTCGAAGGTACGGAAATACCCCGCCAGGTTGGGCCGCCCGAACTCGTTGTTGAATGCCGCCGCGCCGATCGGCCCCTCGATCATGATATCCAGCGCGGAGACGATGCGCCCGGGCCGGCCGTGGTCGAACTCCCAGGGCTGCTCGAACCCCGGGATGCGCAGATTCGACACCGAGAACCCGCACAGACCCGCCTTGGGCTTGCCGCCGGTGCCGGTCGCCCCCTCGTCGCGGATCTCGCCGCCCGAACCCGTCGCCGCACCCGGAAACGGCGAGATTGCCGTGGGGTGATTGTGGGTCTCGACCTTCATCAGGATGTTCGTCTGCTCGCGGGTCTCCCGGTAGAGCCCCGTTATTGGATCCGGCATGAAACGCGTGGCGATGTCGCCCTCGATGATGGCTGCATTGTCGCTGTAGGCCGACAGGATCCCCTCCGGGTGGTGGTCGTGGGTGTTGCGGATCATCCGGAACAGCGAACGCTCGCGCGGTTTGCCGTCGATGACCCAGTCGGCATTGAAAATCTTGTGGCGGCAGTGCTCGGAGTTGGCCTGCGCGAACATCATCAGCTCTACATCCGTCGGATTGCGGCCGATCGAGGTGTAACTGTCGGCGAGGTAATCGATCTCGTCGTCCGACAGCGCCAGGCCCATCTCCATGTTGGCGATCTTCAGCGCGCCACGGGCGTCGTCACCCAAGGCCACCCTGCGTACGGGCGCCGGCTCGGCCACCCGGAACAGCGCCTCGGCGTCACCCGTCTCACGGGCGACCACCTGGGTCATACGGTCGTGCAGCACCGCCGCCGCGGCCAGCCATTCGTCCTGCCCGAGTCCCTCCGGATCGGGCCAGATGAAGTGCGCGATACCGCGTTCGATCCGGTGGACGGTCGTCAGGCCGCAGTTGTGCACGATGTCGGTGGCCTTGCTCGCCCAGGGCGAGATCGTCCCGGGTCGCGGGATGGCCAGCATCAACACGGCATCCCCGGGTGGCGTCATCACGTCCTCCCCGTCGTGCAGGAGCCGCTCCAGGATCGCATGCTCCGAACCGTCCAGGGCGGACGCCAGATCCACGAAATGGACATACGCGGCGCGAAGGTCGCGGATGCCCGGGCTGACCCCGCGAAGCGCGTCCAGCAGACGGGCAAGGCGGAATTCGGAGTAGGCCGGTCCGCCATACAGGGTAAGCATCGATCCGTATTCCCGGTTGTGAGGAGAAAAAAAGATGGATAGTTCCGCGACCCACCGGCGACTACCGGCCCTGCGGTCCTCGTGGGACGTGCCTCCCGACGGGTGAATCATAGCGAATCGCCCGAGGCAGCGCCGCATTCACGGACAGTGACAGGGAACGATCCCCGAAATATACTGTCTGTGTACTAAGACTTTGGGGGCGACCTGGCTTCGACGTGGGTTGCGAAACCTGAGGTGCATGCCGAGGATGTCGCTGTCCTCGTAAAACACGCGGCAAATCAATACTTGCCAACGACGACAAGTACGCACTCGCTGCTTAAAACCCAGTAGGGTGCCGTCTGACCGGGGCCGTGCTTGTGCGCCCGAGCCTCAGGCGTCATATCTCACAAGATCGCGGTGAAGCGCTCCCGGCGTGGATCCGTTAAAACTCATCCGGGATCGCCAACCGTCTTCCCTGCCCGCCGGGTAGCGTTCGGCTAAAACAATAGGCGCGGATAAGCATGTAGAGCCGAGGGCGGAGGATTTGCGGACGCGGGTTCGATTCCCGCCGCCTCCACCATCAACGAGTGTTCAAGGCCTTGAAAACTCACAAGAAAGCGCCCTCAGTGGCGCTTTTTTCTTATCTAAATCAAGCAAATACGGGCATCCTTCATTAGCTACTGAAAGTAGTTAACAGTTTTACTGTCACCAAAAAAGCCAATACGCTACCATAGCCATTAAGAAACCTGATTATATACGTGTCTAAGCTACGCCCCAGGGCAACTCGCACGCTCGGATGGATCTTCGAACCACAGAATCAATGGCTTACAAAAACGTCGCTGCTGGGTTCG
>JAYENI010000179.1:0-7978 GCA_034722015.1 Pseudomonadota bacterium | reverse complement strand
ACGCCTATTCAAATCTAGAATGCTGGGGATTTATCCCACTCTTACCAGGGGCAAATGGTTCAATTGATTCGCATATACGCTGGGACAAATGAGGCTGTTCTCCCTGATATAAGGGAGGTCATAACAATCCGGGGATGTGTCGTGACTACTTTGGTTTGGATCTGTGCGATGCTTCACAAGAGCGCATCGATTCGACATCGGGTTTCCGGGAGGGCTGCCGAAATCCTGGCGATTGACGTCCTTTCCCGCATCGTCTGTTGACTGCCATCTTCCTGTAAATATTCATATACTGCATTAGAATAGTGTCATTACTCTTTGTAATATGGGTGTTATAAGCGCACGATTACCGTATTTCATATTGTCGGTTTTTTGTTTCAAGTGTTTCAAAACGCTTTCTGTTCGATTGCCCGGTTGTCATACTTCAATCGAGCAGGCTTGAAAGGAATGACGGGGAGTGACCATGCAGCAGACTGCCAACTTGCTGGTCGTGGATGACGAGCCGGAGCTGTGCGAAATCCTGGTTGAATACTTCACCGGCCAGGGCTTTGTCATTGACAGCGCCGGCGATGCGATTGCGGCCCGTGAGGCCTTTGGACGGCAGGTCCCGGACCTCGCTATCCTGGATATCCGCATGCCGGGTGAAGATGGTCTGTCGCTGGCCCGCTGGGTTCGGGACCAGCACAAAGGGGTCGGCATCATCATGCTGACCACGGCCGCGGATGTCGTCGACAGGGTGGTGGGCCTCGAAATGGGCGCGGACGACTACGTGCCCAAACCGTATGACCTGAGGGAACTGCTGGCGCGCGTCAAGAGCGTACTGCGACGCCGCGATGAATCCGCACAACCTTCCGGCACATCGGGCAGGGTGCGATTCGGCGTGTGTGAGCTCGACCTGGGGATGCACAAACTGTTTGACGCGGAAGGTCGGGAATTGCCGCTGACCCATATGGAGTTCGACCTGCTCAGGGTATTCAGCGAGAATCCCAACCGCGCGCTCAATCGCGACCAGATCATGGAACTCGCCCATCACCGGGGCTGGGAGGTCTACGACCGCTCCATCGATCTGCGCATCATGCGTCTGCGGCGAAAGATCGAGCGGGATCCCGAAAAGCCCGAGGTGATCAAGACCGTTCGCGGTGTCGGGTACATGTACGTGAAATCGTGAACGACCCGGATTCCGGTGTGTCCGCCGCGCAGGTCGACAGCGGTGAGGCCCGGCCTGACCTTTATCTGACGAAACGCTATCGCCGGTTACTGTTCCTCGTCACGCTGCCGTTGTTCATTGTCATCATGGTGCTGGCGGTCAGTCAGTACCGCGACCAGCGTGCCCAGGTAATGCACGTACTGGCCCAGAACACCTCGAGCTATTCCATCGCCCTTGACGGGATCGCCAAGCTGGCCAACGACCATGTGCTGCAGATGCGGGCCTGGTCGGAAAACTATCTCCGAAGCCCACCCAGCCATCCCAGCGATCTGCGTGCTTATTACAAGCCCAGATATTCAAACGGCAGCCTCGATGGCTACACCCTCGATCAGGTCCCGGACAGCGAGCGGCAATACGTTGGACAGCTTGTCTGGCTTGGCGGTGATCCACGCCAACCCGAGGTTGGAGAGGTCGCCCTGGACCAGGCACTGGAGTTTTTCTCCCTTGCCCGCCTGACACACGATGTGACGCCGCATTTTCAGTGGTCTTACTTTTTTTCAGCCAGGAATGACTTCGTTGCGGTTTATCCCTGGTTCAGTGCGGAGGAAATTATCAAGGCGGGAGACTACGCGTCCCTGAGAACCGCAATTGATGACTGGTTCCAATACGAAATCTACCTGGGGGGGACGCCGGAGCAGAATACTTCAGGCAAACCCTACTGGACCGCACCCTATATCGATGCCGGCGGGACGGGGGCAATGGTGTCGCACGGGGCGCCTGTCTATGTCGAGGACGAGTTTCTCGGCATTGTCGGGACGGATGTCAGGCTTGTCACACTCGAGCACTTCCTGAAAGGACTGCCCGTTGAAACCGGAAGGCTGATGATCCTGAATGATCAGCAAATGATGCTTGCCGATACCGCCACCTCACATGGCGATGAGATTCACGCGGCGAAGAATGTCATGCCGGGCGTGTTCGGCGCGGAGTCACTGTCCCGGGCGCTGGACGATCCGGGGAAAGCGGTTGAGATCGATGGCCATTTTCTCGTGGCGGGTCGATCGGACCACGCGCCCTGGAACCTCGTCTATGTGGTCACGGCCGAGGAGATCACGGGGTTGCTGCTGTCCCGCCTGTTTCCCTACGCCATCATTCTTCTGGTGTTGGCCGCCACCGTTTTTATCGCGCTGTATCTGATGAGAAGGGAGTTCATCAGCCCGGCGCTGGACCTGGTGCACTATATCCGTGATGCGTCACGTGATGCCTCGGTTCCGGAGCCACGATTACCGTGGGCCTGGCAAACCTGGGGGAAAGTGGTCTCACAGGCATTCACCAGAAATCGTGAGGCGACCCGAAAGTTCCAGGAGAGCGAGGCTCGTCTTCAACAGATCCTGAATAATTCTTCGGCCGTGGTCTACGTGCGGGACCAGGAGGAGCGTTTTCTCCTTGTCAACAAAGTTTTCGAACGCCTGATCGGCGTAACCCAGAGTGAAATTGTCGGCAAGCAGTTGGAGGAAGTTTTTCCGGCGGAGACCGCGGCGGAGTTCCGCGCCAATGACATGCGTGTGTTCAATACGAACGCGCAGATTGAGTTCGAGGAGTATGTCACCCAGAAAGACGGGGTGCACACCTACATTTCCAGCAAGTTTCCGTTGTTTGATACGGACGGGGAGATCTACGCTGTTTGCGGGTTCTCGACGGATATCACCGCCCGGAAGAAGACCGAGGAAATTCTGCGTCAGTCCGCGCTGGGAATCTCGGAGGCCAGGGGGGAGGAGGTATTCAATTCCCTGGTGATGCATTTGGCCAAGGCCACCGGCGCTGACTACAGTTTCATCGGTATTCTCGAAGGCACTGACCGGATCAGAACGCGCGCACTGTATGCACACGGGGCCATCGCGGAAAACATTACCTACAGCCTCGAAGGCAGCCCCTGTCAGAACGTGGTCGGGCAGCGGTTTCGATTCTATCCGGACAGGATTCAGCAACGGTTCCCGGAGGATGATCTGCTGAAAGAGATCGGTGTGGAGAGTTACGCGGCGATCCCTTTGTTCGATTCCACGGGGGGTGTGCTCGGGTTGATGGCCATCCTCGATGCCCATCCACTGGAGGACGAGGCGCAGACCGAGTCGATTCTGCAGATATTTTCCGGGCGTGCCGCCAGCGAACTGGAACGTGAACGCGCCGATGAGGCATTGCGTGCATCAGAGGCGAGTTATCGCGCGATTTTCGAGGCGTCCGAGGATTCCATCTTCGTGCATGATCTGGAAACGGGGCGCATCCTCGACATCAATCAGAAGACCTGTGAAACCTATGGGTACAGCTATGAGGAGATGCTCGAGGCCACGGTCGGTGACCTGAGTTCAGGGGTTCCGCCCTATACGCAGGAAGACGCAACTCGTCTGATCGGAAGGGCCGTTGCGGGTGAACACCTGAACTTCGAGTGGCAGCGAAAGAACAAGGATGGCAGCCTGCACTGGGACGAGGTCTACGCGCGGCGCGTACCGATAGGCGGACACGACCGGATTCTCGTGCATACCCGGGAGATCACGGAACGCAAGGAGGCGGATGAGAAGCTGCGCGCAAGCGAGCAGCAGTACCGTGAGGCCAACCGCAGGTTGCGGGAAAGCGAGGCCTTCAAGACATCGATTGTGGAGAACGCGCTGCTGGCCGTCATTACCATCGATGCGGCGGGGCGTATTGTTGATTTCAATCCGGCCGCCATCGCCATGTTCGGCCATGACAGGAAACTGGCGATCGGCAGCGATCTGGCGAACCTGCTCATTCCGGAGCGTTACCGTGCGGCGCATCGTCACGGACTGGCCCGCTATCAGGAAACGGGCGAGAGGCGGGTAATCGGGAAACGGCTCGA
This sequence comes from Pseudomonadota bacterium, assembly GCA_034722015.1. Lineage (GTDB taxonomy): Bacteria > Pseudomonadota > Gammaproteobacteria > JAJDOJ01 > JAJDOJ01 > JAJDOJ01. Next base: position 3,965 of record JAYENI010000179.1, on the reverse strand, counting down.
ATTGTTCGCGTTACGCGCGGACGGCAGCGAGTTTCCCATCGAGCTTTCCATCTCGGTCAACCGGGTTGGGGATGCGAATTACTTCACCGCCTTTCTCGCGGACCTTACGGAGAAGATAGATGCGGAGGCGGCGCTTCGCGCCAGCGAAGAGCAGTATCGCTCGATCTTCAATGCAGCCAGTGACGCCATGATTCTCTGGGACGCAAGAGGGCACATGGTGGATGTCAACCCGGCGGCCTGGAAGATGGGTGGCTATACACGGGAAGAATTCATCAAAAAGCCATTCGACGAACACATCCACCCGTCATCCCTTGGCGGCTATGAGAAATTCAAGCACGACGTTGCGACGGTCAAGGCGGCCGTTACCGAAACACGGGTAATCCGTAAAGACGGCACCATCATCGATCTCGAATCGAGAAGCGTCCCCATGCCGTACAGGGGAGAACCGCATATTCTGACGATCACACGGGACATCACCGAACAGAAACGCTCGGCCGAGGAGCTAGCACGCCAGCGGGATGCCCTGCGCCAGAGTGAGAAGATGTCAGCCATGGGGGAACTGCTGGCCGGCGTGGCCCATGAGCTGAACAACCCGCTGGCAATCCTGATGGGGAGGGCGGCCCTGCTCGAGAACAAGGCGTCGGACCCCACGATTCAGGCGGACGTAGGGAAGATCAGTGCCGCGGCGGAACGTTGCGGCCGTATCGTTCGCACGTTTCTTTCCATGGCCAGACAGAAACCTCTCGAGTGCAGGCCCTCCAGTCTCAACGATGTGGTGACAGGGGCGATTGATCTTCTGGGGTACAGTCTGGATACCTCGGGTATCGAACTGAATACTCTGCTTGCCGATTCATTACCCGAACCGCATATGGATACCGATCAGATCGGCCAGATCGTGATTAATCTGCTGGTCAATGCCCAGCATGTGCTTGCGGAGCAGCCTCAACCACGCAGTGTGACTGTTGAGACGGGGCGTATGGATGGTGGAGTGTTTTGCCGGGTTTCCGACAACGGACCGGGTGTACCACCCGAATTGCACCACCGCATATTCGATCCTTTTTTTACGACGAAAGACGTCGATATCGGCACGGGTGTCGGGTTGTCCGTCAGCCGGAGTATTGCCAGGGAGCACAGTGGTGAATTGAGGCTGGAGAATGGCGACAGCGGTGCGGCGTTCGTACTCTGGCTGCCTCTGGATTCGACATTCGGTATGTCGGGCTCCGGTGAAGACCGGAAATCGGAGAACGAAATTGACGCGGATCGTGTGTTGATCGTCGATGACGAACCGGAAGTGGCGGAGCTGCTGGCGGATATCCTGAAGTCGGCCGGACTGGAGACCACGCTGGTACACAATGGGCACGAGGCGATGCAATGGTTCGAGCGGAATACCTGTGACCTGATACTTTCCGATATTCGTATGCCGGGTATGGACGGACCGGAACTATGGCGGACTCTCAGGGAACAACACCCCGATCTGGCGAACCGAATGGCCTTTATCACCGGGGACACGCTCTCGGCGAGCATTGCACCATTCCTGAAAGAGACCGGCCTTCCGTGGCTGGAGAAGCCTTTCACACCGGAACAGGTACTGGAACTCGTTGCCCGTATCGAGGTCGATTGACGTTCATTCAGCGAAGGGGGTCGCGGATGGTTGTCCGTGGATAGAGCACTAGATCTCGAAACCAGGCCCGCACTCTCTGCTTGCCAGGCAGACCAGTTTCCTGAAGCTTTCCAAAATCTCATTGCGCAAGGTGTTCTTCAGGATGGCGGTTCCCAGCAGGGGGGGAATCAGCATGTCCGGCTCCATCCTGGCCTGGTGAATCACACGAGTGCCGTTTGTGGTGCTCAGCAGCTCCCATGATGCCTGTCCGGATCGGAAACTGGAGGAATCGGGCACTATCGTGACCAGGATACGTCCCCGCTCGTCCTCGGTAACTTCCTCAACCTTCTGAACATTCATGCAGAAAAGCAGAACGCAATTCTTCATGCGTGTCAGTACACGCACGGTACCATTGGAATCAGTGCCGATGATCTCGCTGGTAGTGATCGACGCATTGAGGCGGTCCAGATTGGCATAGTCCGTCAGGATGGCGCGCACACTCTCGGCAGGCGCATCGACCTCCATTTCCACGCGAATCTCGTAGACATCGGCCTCTTTCTCAACGTCCAGGCGCAGGATCTGGGCAGCACTCGCAGCCATTGAAAGCATTTGCAGCGCAGATAACACAAGCAGTTTCTGTAACATCGTTCAACCCTCCACCGGTCTGGCCTTCGTCGTCCCTTACCGGGCGGCCAATCTTTCTTCGTGGGCCCATCATGAAAGCCGCCTGTATCAAACAAATTTCCCTTTCCCGGAATTTTGTTAATGGATCGTTTCAATCCTGTTTCAGGAAACGGCGAAACGATGACAGTTCGAAGGTTTGAATGACTCAGTTCCCCTTCCCTCTGGCCCCATGTGCCGTACCAGGCTGCCTGCCACTTCAAGGGTTGACACTGATGCCACCCTCACGGTTGGTACCGTGAACATATTGCTATCGAAGTGTGAAATATTTCACGAAAACGAGGCAATCCGACAGTTCCTTTCACTGCGTATCGTTCAGTAACACGTCGACCCGACACATTCGGGTGACAGTGTTTCCGATTCGCTGATCAGAGGAGCACCTCATGTTGAGAGATACCTTTTTCCGCGCAGCCACGGACTCATCGGCAGGCGCAGTCACGACATATGGAATTATCCACAACGGAGGACGAACAGACCCCGTCAGGTCCCGGGAAGGCGGATTTACGCTGATCGAGATTCTGGTCGCACTCGCTGTCATCGCGGCGCTTGTTGTTGCGGTGATTTCGATACCGTCGGCGATTTCCTACTTCTTTTTTTCGCCAACCACTTTATCGATAAAACCCGAGGATTCCGTCATCGCGTCAAACGGAGGATTTCGGGACTATACCCTCACAGCCACCTACGGCTCGACGGCCGGCGCCGCCGGCTCACAGGAGATCGTGGTGCGGGAAGACGATTGGTTCGATGAGGTTCTCGACAAGAGTGTCCTGGTCAGTTACAGCGCGGGTTCGACCACCGCGACGGGCACGTTTCGTCTGCTTTGCGTCAGCAGGAGGGGCATCCTGGTCGGCGACGACGACCGGTCCGAAGAAGAGGACGAGTACGATGTCTATGCCGAGTTTGGAAACTTTCTGGCGCCGGATATTCAGAGCGACAATGTAAAGATTCGGTGCGAATAGGACACAAAGGAGGGTAGGCACAAATTCGTCGGGTGTCGAACCGGCGCCAATTGATGGCCGCCACCCTGGTACATCACGGCGAAGAAATCGAGGCTATTTATCCTGGTGCCGGGGCTCTGTCCCGGCACCCCGTCATTACGGCTCTGCCGTGAGTGGGCGTGAACACGGTCAAAGACCAGCGTATAGGCCATGTCCAACTTTCAGTATGGCGGCTGAGCTCCGGTGCGAGGTAATGGATGAAGGACTTTGACCTCGGTTTACCAGAAGCAGGGTCGAACGGTGAATCCCGGCCGAACGACTACAATGCATAGGGAGTCTTGGTGGCCCTGATGATGGACAGGTTTGAAAGCATCTATGCATTGCACCAGGGACCGGGTCGCGTGCTACCCGGTCCCGCGTAAACGCCTTGCGGAGGAACTCGAATGTTCCCGAGCGACCATCAAGCGCATCATCGAGAACACGAGGCTCTTTTTGGGCGCGCCGATTGTGTACGACCGACAGGCCAACGGCTATTACTACGACACGAAGGCGGGCGAACGTCCCTGCGAACTGCCGGGCCTGTGGTTCAACGCTGATGAACTCTATGCGCTTCTCAGCAGCCAGCAACTGCTGGCAGCTGTCGAACCCGGCATTCTCACGTCTGCCATCCAGCCACTACGGAAACGTCTGAAACGCCTGCTCGAAAACCGGCGCTTCGGCGATACCGAGATCGCCAGCCGCACGCG
>JAYENI010000178.1:0-8007 GCA_034722015.1 Pseudomonadota bacterium | reverse complement strand
CCGTTGGCGACCTCGATATCCCTGCACGGATTCCCAGCGATTTGCGTACACTGTGAAACAGGTCGAAACTCCTATGCAACAGCTATATCACTGCAATTCACTGGTTGGGAATTCCGGATATAGCCAAAAAAATGACAAGCATTGTCATTGTATTGTGGGAAAGCATGAATCCCACTAGCCGTGACGATAATTAGAGGCGTTCCGGCGTGATATATCGACTTCAATTTTCAGGTGGCCCAAACCTTTCGGGATCTATTTCCTCGACATATCCCATGTTCACCAAGCCGATGAGATCCCTACGTTCAATCAGTGGCACGTCTCCGGCGGGCCAGCCGTTTGCTTCGATCAATTCTTGCGATTTGAATCGCCACACTCCTTCCTCATTGACCAACAGAAGAGAATATTTTCCTATATCCAGCATTTGAGCGAAAAGCCCCGCAGGTTTGCCTGGGATATGACTTGCGAGATGGTCTACGACTGTCGCGCCTATCAACTCATACCCTGCGGATAGCGGATGTCCATTTATGTCCGCCGGATATAATATTGTTGAACCCAGCGCAGCTTTCTGCAAAGGAGACACGACGTCCACATATTCGGCATCAGGTATTGACCTGATTGCTGCCGCGAGCGCCTCGATGTTCTCCGATTCTCGTTCAACGAGGGTTCGATATGACTCTGGTGAAACAATATTTTCTTCGTGGACCTTTTCGGCGTATACCAGTTCCTTTGTTGGCACTATCATGAACAGAATCTTTATGTTCCGAGAACTTGACATTTCGGCAATTCGACGTGCAACGTCGGCCATGATCTCATAACCCGCATCGACTGCGACGTGGTTCATATTTGATGAAAGCCTGAGTGCAGGGGTGAATGTTGTCTCGATGCCGTCACTGAATTTCACTTTCCACCACTCTTCAGGAGGCGGGGGAAACGGAACCTTTGGCGCGCTTGATTTAGTCAATTTTCGATTCGGCTTCAGCTCGGCCCAGGCTGGAACTCCGTAAGCCATCTGAAAAGACTCGAGCGGATCGTTTCCCGAATAGAAAGCGACAACCACAACGCGAGGTTCAAATACGGTCGCATTGGTGAACATATCCAGATACTGCACCGCCCCCCACCCGCCAACCGCCATGTTGTAGACGCTGACGTCTTTCTTCGTTAGCGCCGATTTCATGTGACCGGGCCAATTGTTATCAATGGACGCATTATTTCCATATGTCTGACTATCTCCGATTACAACAACGTCAACAACATTGGGAATCTCCCGATTGCGAAATCCAAGCATGTCATTTGGACCCATGGACTGAGTATCGGGATAAAACGGCTTTGCCCGCACACGTGTCAGCGGGTCCTTGATGATAAAGTCCGGAGACTTCAGATCTTCTCTGCGGAATATGTTCTCAAAGAACGGCGGCACCTTTCTGTCCAGCCCTACCAGCTGTAGATCCAAAGGAACACCAAGCAACCCGGGGGCGAGCCAACGCACAATACCCAATACGGCTGCTGCAGCCACAACAGCACTTGCAATCACTAATAGATATTCTTTTCCAGTAGACATTTTTCTTGTTTTCCCGATGACTAAAAAATAGATTCAACCGATCTCGCATGAACCCTGAATCACGTTACAACTGGTTCTCAAAATAACAACTCGACCTTTTTGACCAAACGGACTACCACAGGATTGTAGCTGTTGCCCCGCGATCGAGGATCACTCGATTGAAGGGAGTACGATGCACCCGACATCACAGCGCAATTTTGCTGTCGTAGTTCCCCCCTGACAGCAATTCACGAGCAACGGGTTACACTCCCCCCCGATCGGTTCCAAGCAGGCTGGAACCGATCGCCCTGTTCGAGGCCTAACCACATATCCGGGTCGGCGCTTCGCGCCACTCCGTATCCACAACCCGTGCGGGATGGCCCGAGGACCTGTCGAACTTTTATGGGCGACGTACTCTGGAATCCGTCAAGGGAACGCGTTCGACGCTCCCGAATGTTCCGGTTCATGGAGACCATCAACCGGACGCGGGGGTTATCGCTATCCGATTACCCTGAACTGCACGCCTGGTCGGTGCGTTACCCCGATCGCTTCTGGCGCCTCGTATGGGAAGATTGCGGTGTGGTATGCGAGTCCGCCGGGGTAGGCGTCCTCGAGGACGCGGACCGGATGCCCGGCGCTGTCTGGTTTGGGGCGAGTCGCCTCAATTACGCACAGAACCTGTTGCGGCGTCGGGACCCCGAACCGGCGATCATCTTCCGCAACGAAGCCGGCGAGCGCAGGCTCCTCAGTTTCGGGGCACTACGCACCGAGACAGACCGTCTCACCAACGCACTGCGGTCGGCCGGCCTGAAACCCGGTGAACGCGTCGCGGGATACCTGCCTAACGTCCCCGAAGCCGTCGTCGCGATGCTCGCTACCGTCGCGGTCGGTGCAACATGGTCCGCCTGCTCTCCCGATTTCGGTCCGGCGGCGACACTCGACCGCCTGGCGCAGGTAGCTCCGCGCATCCTTTTCGCGACCGATGGCTATCGTTACGGAGGCCGGGCATTCCACACGCTGGGTCGTGTCGCTGAGCTGGCCGGTCAGCTGCCACGACTCGGGCGCGTGGTTGTCATCCCTTACCTGTCGGACGAACCCGATATTCGGGACATCCCCCTGTCGAGCACCTACAAGAATTTCCTCGGCACAGCTATCGAGAAAGTATTCCCCTTCGAAGCGTATCCGTTCGACCATCCACTGCTGATCCTGTTTTCTTCCGGCACTACCGGGCCGCCCAAGTGCATCGTCCACGGGGCCGGTGGCACATTGTTGCAGCACCTCAAGGAGCATGTCCTGCACACGGACCTCGGCCCGGGCGACACGCTTTTCTACTTCACGACGACCGGCTGGATGATGTGGAACTGGCTAGTCGGAGCCCTGGCGGCCGGGACGACGATCGTCCTTTACGACGGATCGCCAGTGTTCCCGAACCCCGGCGCGCTGTTCGACGTCGCCGACGCGGAGGGCGTAACGGTCCTCGGTCTCAGCCCCGGGTACCTGGGCGCCGCGGCAAGGGCCGGGGTCCGGCCGGTCACCCGTGGCGGGCTGTCACACCTGCGGACCATTCTCTCGACCGGCTCCCCGCTTTCACCCGAGGGATTCGACTATGTCTATCGATACGTGAAACCTGATGTGCAATTGTGCTCGATCTCCGGTGGAACGGACATCGTGTCGTGCTTCGCACTGGGCAACCCGATACAACCGGTGCGGCGCGGGGAACTGCAGGGACCGGGACTCGGGATGCAGGTCGAGGTGTTTGACGATAACGGCAGATCGATACGGGGCCGTAAAGGCGAGCTGGTCTGCTCCGCTCCCTTTCCTTCCATGCCACTCGGATTTCTCGACGACCCCGCAGGGCGACGATTCCGCGCGACGTACTTCGACCGTTTTCCCGGCGTCTGGGCGCACGGCGACTTCGCCGAAATCACCGACAGCGGAGGTCTTGTCATTTACGGGCGTTCCGATGCAGTCCTCAACCCTGGCGGTATCCGGATCGGCACGGCGGAAATCTACCGGCAGGTGCTCCGGGTGCCCGAGGTCATCGACTGTTGTGCGGTCGGGCAGCGCTGGTTGGAGGGCGAGCGCATTGTTCTGTTCGTGTCGTTGAGGGGAGGAATCTCGCTGGACGATGAACTGCGCACCAGGATTCGTGAGACTGTGCGCAACGGCGCCTCACCGCATCACGCTCCAGCCAGGATCATGGAAGTGACCGGAATACCACATACCGTCAGCGGCAAGGTCGCGGAACTGGCGGTGCGCGCGACGATACACGGCGAGCACGTAAGCAACATCGACGCGCTGGCTAACCCGGAGGTGCTCGACCAATACACAGATCGACCGGAGCTGCGAGCGTGAGTAGGGTCATGGTGGACTGCACTTCGTTTGTCCATATGTGGACAAGCGCAGCGCAGTCCACCATCAAAACCAGCGAGTCAGACCGGCTCTCCCCGCAACTGGTGAGCGCTGAAGAGCGTGATGGTCAGCAACACCAGCGCCCCCGCCTGATGCGCGGAGGCCAGCGGGATCGGGACCTGCAACAGCAGGGTCGTAATCCCCAGTGTTACCTGGGCCAGGACGGCCACCAGCAACAGGTGAATGGCGATGCGGGCCCGGCGCGGGGCATCCATGGCCAGTGTCATCGACCATAGATCCAGAATGGTCAGGAACACCAGCGTCGCCATGAGGCGGTGATTGAACTGCACCGTGGTCGTGTTCTCAAACAGGTTCAGGTACCACGGTTGCAGTGTGAGCAGGCCATCCGGCACCAGCTTCCCGTCCATAAGCGGAAAGGTGTTGTACGTCATACCGGCCTTGAGCCCGGCGACGAAACCACCCGAGGTAAGGGTGAGCAACAACAACGCGACCAGTCCGTAGGCCAGCCCCCTCAAAATACCCCGGGCCGGTTCCTCCGCTGGCCGCCCGGGCCACAACCCGAAGGCCACCCAAAGCATATAGGCGTAGATCGCCACCGCAAGCATGAAGTGGGCCGTGAGCCGGTACTGGCTGACGTGAGGATTGTCGACCAGCCCGCTCTTCACCATGTACCAGCCCAGCAGTCCCTGCAGGCCGCCCAGGACGAACATCGCGACCAGTTTCGGCGCCAGTCCCGGAGGGACCCGGCGGGTCGCGATGAAAAATACCAGTGGAATGAAGAATACGATCCCGATGAGCCGCCCCAGCACGCGATGGGCGTACTCGACCAGGAAAATTTGTTTGAATCCCGACATGTCCATGCCGAGGTTCACCTTGCGAAACTCGGGTGACACCTTGTACTTGTCGAAGACGTCCTGCCATTGCTCCTCGTTTATCGGAGGCACGATACCGAACACCGGGTTCCACTCCACCATCGAGAGTCCGGACCCGGTCAGGCGTGTCACACCGCCCAGTACCACCATGGCGAAAATCATCGCGCAGCAGACGTAGAGCCACAGGGCGATCCATTTCCTGCTGGTTTTCTCGCGCTCTGTGGAGGATTCCGCTACGTAGCCTCTCCCGCTTGCATCCATGTGATACCCCTCGATCATTCCGTTGGCGTTGGCAAACCGGCGTCCTGGCGCACAGCCGGCAAGAACGTAACCGGGTTCGCGGGCGACGAGGGAGTATAACCCGAGTGGTTACGCGGTCAGTAACCAGGGGGAATCCAGGCCAATCATGTCCGCCGGAAGTGCTTGTGAAATGCGTCGTCACCATCTAGACTATCATCGATGCGCATACGATATGCGCATCGATGTGCGGCCAGGAGACTTGCAATGACACCAACCTATAACCAATCAGCTCCCAAAAAATCCACGAACCTCAGCATCAACAGCGACTTGCTGGCGAAGGCGAGAAGTCTGAACCTGAACCTTTCGGCGACCCTCGAATCAGCCCTGGCAACTGAAGTGCGCAAAGCCGAGCGCGCCCGGTGGCTGAAAGATAACAAGAAAGCGATCGATGCCTCGAACAGGCTGGTGGAGAGAAGTGGCCTGTTTGCCGACACCTACAGGATGATCTAGGGACGTCCCGAAAAAATGGCCCAATTTACCTTGTATGAAAATCAAAATCAGGACTCCAGAGAGGCATACCCGTATTTCGTTGATATACAGAATGCCCTGCTCGACACGCTGAATTCCCGGCTCGTCATTCCGCTCACACCCTCCACATATCTGGATGATTCGGCCATATCGAATCTTTGCCCGAAAATTACGGTTGATGACAACAGTTACGCATTGCTAACGCACCAGATGACCAACGTTCCCGTTTCCGCATTGAAAAAACCTGTCGCCTCGCTCATGCACCTTAGAGATAACATCAATGCGGCGATCGATTTCCTGGTTACCGGTATTTAAGGCGATTTCTGTCAAATGACATACCATCCTGCTTGTCTTTTCGTCCGTCCTCTGTGTTGCGACAACCGTTCCATAGTTTGACTATGCACCTGTTGTCGCGCCTTGATGACGACCGAAAATCCGGCGCAATCTGGTATGCCATTTTCCGGCAATCGCCTAACCAGCACGCTACCCGGCGAACAGTCTCGCAATTCTGGCCTGGATACTTTCCGCCGCGGCGCGCGGGGAATCGAAATCCTTCGGTTCCTTGATCGGCCGACCGACCACGATATAGTCCGCCCCGTTGCGGAACGCCTCCTCGACATCCACGGTGCGTTTCTGGTCGTCGGTGTTCTTGACAGGCCGGATCCCGGGCGTGACCACGACCAGGCGAGGACCCAGCGCTTCGCGCAGGTAGGGGACCTCGATACCCGATGAGATGACACCGTCGCAACCCACCTCCAGGGCCCGCCGCGCACGCGACAGGACGACGTCCCGAATATTGGCCTGGAACCCCAGGTCCTCCATGTCCCCCTGATCGAGGCTGGTGAGTACCGTGACCGCGAGGATCTTCAGGTCGCCCTTGTCCTCCGCGGCGGCCCTGAGAATACTGTCGTTGCCATGTACGGTCGCAAACGTCGCCCCGGTCCGGCTCAGGGCCCTGACGGCAGATCGCACCGTCTGCGGGACATCGAAGAATTTCAGGTCCGCGAATACCTTCTTCTCCCGCTCGACCAGCCACTCCATCAACTCGAAATAGCCGCCCGACATGAACAGTTCCAGACCGATCTTGTAGAAGGTCACGCTGTCCCCGAGGTGTTCGACGAGTCGCTTCGCCTCTTCCGTCCCGGGTACGTCGAGCGCGAAGATCAGGCGCTCGTTCGGTGAGATGTCTTTCGTCGACAGAAAGCTTGCTTCCGCGGGATCGTCGCTCATCGGGAAATTCTCTCAGGCAATTCCGGGGTATCGGCACCGCGATGGAAAATGATGTCATCCGGGCCGGCAAGCGGGAGACCCGCGTTGCGGTCAACGCGTCGCATTATCGACTATTCGCATTTGATCAACCACGTTGAGGATCGACGGGAGTGAATATTGGCGAAATTTCATTTTTGAGATTATACGGCATTGCCGTATAATAACCCCATGTTCATGATCATCGAGACCCCGACCTTTACACGACTGTGGTCCGATTACTGGACGGAGGAAGAAAGAGGAAATTTTGCGTCATGGCTGGCGAAAAACTCGGAAACCGGAGATGTGATACCCGGAACGAATGGCATTCGCAAGGTGCGCTGGTCCCGAAAAGGAATGGGTAAACGCGGCGGTGTCCGCGTAGTGTATTACAACCGGATTGCCAGCGGCCAAATCTGGCTGCTTACGATTTATGCAAAGAGCGCGAATGAGAATATCCCGGCAAACATTTTGCGGACGATTGCGGAGGAAATTGAAAGTGTCGATGTCTGATAAAGCATTGCTGAAACGGGACGCCAAGCGAAACATTGGTGAGGAATTGTTGCAGTCCGTCCGCGAGATGAAAGCGGGAAAGAAGGGCGCAATCCTCCAAGTGGAGGCACCTTTGATCGTTGAAGCGCGCCATCGAACCGGACTCTCGCAATCACGTTTTGCCGACCTACTCGGCGTATCGGTACGCACACTGCAAGATTGGGAGCAAGGGCGGCGGGAACCCAGCGGCGCCGCGCAATCCCTACTGAAAATCGCCATGACGCATCCCAAGATATTGCGTGAGATTTCCAGAAACACAAGCCTCTAGTTGACCCCGTCCCGCAAGCGGCTCGCTGTCCCCGAGATGTTCGACGAGTCGCTTCGTCTCGTCCGTCCCGGATACGTCGAGCGCGAAGATCAGGCGGTCGCTAGATGCGATATCTTTCGCTGAAAGAAAGTCTGGTTCCCCGGTGGCGTTGGTCATGTGGAGATGCTCTCGGAAAAGGTTGGAATATGAGTATCCAGAGAGTGATCGATGTCGATTCCGCCCGCAAGCCGTAGCACCTGGACCTGGCGATCACAACGCTACATTATCCTCTATCCCTGACGGATCAACCACGACGAGAATTGACGGAAATCATTCAGACGGGATTCCAGAATGGATCTCAATATGGGAAGACTCAGCTCCTGATAGGCATGGACCGCCACGTTGCGGAAGCC
>JAYENI010000177.1:0-8031 GCA_034722015.1 Pseudomonadota bacterium | reverse complement strand
GCCCACCAGCCGGTCGGAACTGCTGGTGGTCGGTCTGCTGCTGACCGTGCTGCTGGGCGCGGGTTTCTATTCCGAACCCTGGATTGCCCTGATCGACCGGCCCCTGGTGGGGCTCGGCCAGCTCTACGGGGGGCACTGATCATGCCAGGTGACACCGATCTGCCCCTGCTCAGTCTGCTGATGCTCACCCTGCCGGTCGGTGCGCTGCTGATCTGGCTGGTGCCGGATCCGCGCAAGGCGCGTGTGGTCGCACTGGGCACCCTGATGCTGGACCTTGTCTTTTCACTGGTCGTCAGTTCCCGATTCGATCCCGCGCTGGCGGGATTCCAGCTGGTGGAGGAAGCCAGCTGGATCCCCTCCCTGAACGTCCACTACCGGGTGGGTGTGGACGGCATCTCGGTGCTGTTCCTTCCGCTGACCATCCTGCTCGTTCTCGGGGTCGTGGTGGCCTCCTGGAACACCGTGCGAAGCCTGCCGCGCCTTTACTACTCCCTGCTGCTGCTCCTGGAAAGCGTCACCCTCGGCGTGTTCTGCTCCCTGGATACGGTGCTGTTCTTCCTGTTCTGGGAGCTGACCCTGATTCCGCTCTACTTTCTGATCAGTCTGTGGGGTATCGGGCCGGACCGCCGCTATGCCGCCGTGAAGTACACCCTGTTCATGCTGGTGGGTGGTGTGCCGCTACTGTTCGCCTTCCTGCTGCTGGCCTTCAACCACGCCGATTTCAGCGGTGGCGCGTTGCCGGGTGCGTTGATGTTCGATTACACCGAGTTGCTGGCCACGCCCGTGCCGCACCACGTCGAGGTGGTGATTTTTCTGCTGTTGCTGGCGGGTTTCGCGGTCAAGACACCGGTGTTTCCCCTGCACACCTGGTTACCCGTGGTGGCCATGGAGGGGCCGGTCGCGGTGGCGGCGCTGATGACCGGGCTGAAACTCGGGGCTTACGGCCTGATCCGTTTTGCCGTGCCGCTGGCGCCGGCAGCCGCGCAGGAGATGCACTGGCTGCTGGCGGCGCTCGGTGTCATCGGTGTTGTCTACGGTGCGCTGGCGGCCATTGCGCAGACCAACCTGAGACGTATGCTCGCCTACGCCTCGATCAGCCACGTCGGGCTGGTCCTGCTGGGCATCGCGTCGTTCAATCTGCAGGGTGTGCAGGGGGCGCTGTTCCAGTTGCTCAACTTCACCGTGGTGGCGGGCGGTCTGTTCCTGCTGACCGGTTTTCTGCATCAGCGCATGGGTACCACCGAGCTGATTCACCTGGGCGGGGTGGGCCGCAGCATGCCGCTGCTCGCGGCATTCTTCTTCGTCTTCGCGCTGGCCTCTTTGGGGGTGCCTGGCACTGCGGGGTTTCCGGCGGAATTCCTGATCCTGATGGGCACGCTGAAGAGCCATACCGGCGCCGGACTGGCCGCGCTGTTCGGTATGGTGCTGGGGGCCGCCTACGTGCTGGACAGCTACAGGAGCACGTTCTACGGCCCGGTGAGCAACGATGTGGTTGCCGGGGCCGTGGACCTGCGCCGGCGTGAGTTGTGGATCGCCGTTGCCTTCACCGCACTGATCCTGATGGTCGGTCTGTATCCCTCGGTCGTCATCGATACGACCCGCGAGGCCAGCACGCAGTGGGTGGAGCGCCTGAGACCGGTGGCGCCCTGAAGCAATGCCGAAAAGACCGGTTGATTCATTCCGACGAGGGAAATCGGTATGAGTGCTCCCGTGTACGACCTGAACACCCATCCGAAGGCGATGCCCAACCCGACGATCGCCCATGCAGACAAGGGGCGCGCGGGCGTCGGCGTCTGTTTCTCGGGCGGCGGATCGCGCGCCCCGACCTGTGCCTGGGGGCAGATGATGGGGTTGCGGCAGCTGCGCGACACCGGGGGGAAGCCCCTACTGGACCGGATTCGCTACATCTCCTCGGTCTCGGGCGGTTCCTGTGCCTCGGTGCTCTACACGTTCCTTCCCGAAAAAATTGCGGACGAGCAATTCTTCGTCCCCTGCTTTTCCCCGCAAGACCTGTATCTCGAAACGTCGCCGGAGGGCGGGATGGACGTGTCCCTGATGGGGGCAGATGCACTGGTAAGCGTTCCCCAACGGTTCGCCAACCTCTGCGATCCGGATCCGTTCCGAAACATCATCGCCGGGTTCCTCACCATCGTCCTGCTGAGAGACCTGATCGCCTTCGTGAAGACCAGCGTGAAGCTCGAGATGCACAATGGTGTCATCAATACCGCCGCGCAGGCGTCCCCATTGTTCGGCATCGCCTACGGACAGCGCCTCGAACGCCTTTGCCCCCTACGGGGCGGACGGCGTGAATCCGTTTACCGGATTCGTCGATCCGAAGGGCTTCCTGCGGGTCTTCGATAACAGCGCGGATGAATTTTCCGACCTTCGCGAGGGACTGTACCGAGCCAATGGCTCGGGCGCGCAGACCGCTCCCGCCTTTTTCCGTCAATCCCTGACGATCGTGGAGAACGCGCTTGCCGGTGTACCGGCCCGGTCCGATCCCGTGACGGTGCTATGGGTGCAGAACTCACGGGTTAACGACTGGCAGGAGAGGATTCGTGACCCGGCGTTGCGTGGCGCCCTTGCCCGGGGTCAGGCGGAGGGTGGGCTGGCGCAGTTCGCGGATTTCCCCCTCTACAGCACCTTTGGCAGGATCCACCAGACGGCAGCGGAGACCAACGCGTTGACACAGATGTGGGCGTGGTGCTTGGGAGATGGAGAAAGTCCGCTTTCCGCGGCAATAGAAGAGCTGTTTTAAGCGCCTTAATACATCCTCGGTTCATGCGTGTGTGGCTCAACGGTTGCGGCCGCCCCCGCCCCCGCGTCCGTAACCGCCACCCGCGCCACCGCCATGTCCTCCGTCCCGGCTGGCGTGGTGTTCATTGCGGCTGCGCTCGCGCTGCGCGTTGCCCCGACCATCCCCCGCACCCTGCGTGCCACGATTGCCATCGATTCCCATGGCCTGCCTCTCCTGAGGTGTCATGTTACGCATGCGCTCCTGCAACTCGGACTGGTCGGCGCGACGGACGCCTTCACCCATGCCCTGGTATCGCTCCTGTTGTGGCGCGGTCCCCAGGTCCGGAAGTTGATCGGGCTGTCCGGCCGCGGACAGCGGCCCGGACAGAATTGCCGCCACTGCAGCGGTGTAGATGAATGGAATCGGTTGCATGAGCGAATTGTCCCGTGTGTCCCGGTCTGATCTAAAAGGTAGGGGGATTCTAGTCAGGCAGGCTTAAACCAGGCTTAACGCCGGGGAGAGAGGGTGAGATCATAGCGACTGCCGCAATACAGAGGACGGACGAAAAGACAAGCAGGATGGCATGTCATTTGATTGAAATCGCCTAAACAGTCCCGGAGGCTCCCCGTCCTGGCAAGCCCGTTGTACATCAAAAATGGTTTGTGGGATCGTAGTCGTCCGGTTAATGAAAGGACGCCCTTTGACTGATCGTTTCAGCGGACTGCACACGCAACGTCGGCATTGGCCGCCGTCACTTCGCCTCAATTGATCGACATCAATCACCCGATCCACGGTTTGTTGTGAACTTTGAAGGATAGGGGTTGTTCGGGTAGCGCATGCGTGGTTCTCGGAAATGAAGTTGTCGCTATGAGCAGTCTCCAGGCCGAAGTGTGTCGTCGCGACGAACTCTGCGATCGAACGCGCCAGGGGATGTATTCACTTTACCGCGGTTACTACGAGGGCACCGACGCACAGCTTTTCGCCAGTGATCTGAATGACAAGGACCAGGTATTGCTGCTGTGGGATGCCGAACGGGTACTACGCGGCTTTTCCACGCTCAAGGTGCTCGAAGCGGATTTTGGAAACGAGCCGCTGAGGGCGATCTATTCGGGAGACACGATTATCCATCACCGGTACTGGGGGGAGCAAAGTCTTGCGTTTACCTGGATCCGGCTGGCGGGACGGATCAAGGCCCAGGACCCGGAGACGCCGCTGTACTGGTTCCTGATCGTCAAGGGGCACCGTACGTACCGTTACCTGCAGGCCTTTGCGCAACGGTACTACCCGCACTGGCGGTTCGCCACACCCTCGAACAAGAAATCGATCATGGACTCCCTGGCGCTCGAACGATTTGGTCGCTTCTACCGGCCGGATACGGGGATCGTGCATTTCCCGAAATCGAGGGGACACCTTGCTGCGGAGTGGGCGACTACCGAAGACGCAGGCACCCGGCGACCGGAAGTACAGTTTTTCCTGGAACGGAATCCGGGCTACACCTGCGGAGACGAGCTCGTCTGTCTGACCGAGCTTCATTCGACCAATCTGCGCCCGCTTGCCCGGCGAATCTTCCTTCAGGGGTTCTCCACGTGAACCCGTGGGAGAAAATCCGGGGCCGGACCCGGGGGGAGCACGAACGGTTCCTTTGCGCGCTGTCCGACCCGCGCGCGGCGCAACACGCACTGCTGACGCAGATCCTCGACGCCAACACGACGTCTCGCTACGGGCGGCGACACGGGTTCGAATCGATTCGGGATGCCGATGATTTCAGGGCCAGGGTCCCCGTCGTACGTTACGAAGACCTTACCGAAGCGCTGGAGGACATGCTGGCCGGAAAGGGGAATATCCTTTGCGCCGGTCCGGTGATACTTTACGAGCGGACCGGCGGGAGCACGTCCGGTCCCAAGACGATCCCGCACACGGAGGCCAGCTTGGGGGCGTTCCGGCGCGCGATCCACCCCTGGTTGCACGATCTGGTCGAAAACACCCCGAATCTCGGTGCGGGAAAGTGTTATTGGGCGATCAGCCCCGCCGCGCGCAGGCATTCTCCCGGCGCAGGGGATGTCCCGGTCGGCATGCAGAACGACCTCGTTTATTTCGGGAAAGAACTCATGCCGCTCCTGGCCGGGCTGTCGGCCGTGCCACCGGATATCGCCGGCATTCCCGACGTGGACACGTGGCGGTACGTGACCTTGCGATTCCTCCTCGACGCGGAGGATCTGACGATGATCTCGGTCTGGAGCCCCACGTTTCTGACGGCGCTTCTTGAAGGCGGTCTGGCGCACAGCGAAGACCTGGTCCGTGACGTGGCGCAGGGAACCCTTGCCCCGCCGGGTTTCAGGGTCAAATCGTCAGGGTCGCCTTTCCGGCCGCGGCCGGAAAGGGCCCGCATTATCGAACAGTCACTGTCGGGGCCGGTCCCCGATACCGCGGGCCTCTGGCCCGGGCTGGCGCTGATCAGCGCATGGACATCCGGTTCTGCTGCACGGTTCATCCCTGGATTGCGGCACACGTTCCCGGACGTGGCGATCCAGGGCAAGGGGCTCCTCGCGACCGAAGGTGTCGTGACGATCCCCCTGACGGGGCACCCCTGTCCCGTGCTTGCGGTCAACAGCGGCTTCTACGAGTTCCTGGACGAAAATGGCCGGTCCCGCCTCGCCCACGAAGTGGAGGCGGGGGCGACCTATCGTGTGCTGCTGACCACGCCCGGCGGCCTGTACCGGTACGACATCGGAGACAGGGTCCGTGTCCAGGGCTGGATCAGGCAGACACCGATGCTGGAATTCGTCGGTCGTGGCGAGCGGACCAGTGATCTGTGCGGTGAAAAGCTCACCGAGGAACAGGTCGTCTCTGCACTGTCGACCCGGCAGGGGTTTTCGATGCTGGCCCCCTCGATCAACGGCTCGCCACACTACCGTCTCTACGTTGACCGGGACAGGTACGACCAGGATCAGGCCGGAATGCTGGCGGAGCACGTCGATCAGTTGCTCGAAAACAACCCGCAGTATCGGTATGCGCGCCGGATGCGGCAACTGGGGCCGATAGAGCCGCGCCTTTGCAACAGCCCCATGGATGTCTACGCGAGGTGGGCGATGCAGCGTGGTCAACGGTTGGGGGATATCAAGCCGCCGGTGTTGTGTTCGGAGTCGTCATGTCTGGAGATGCTGGACGGTCATTGAGCATTGACCCGTGCGCGACCGATGGTCCGCAGCGAGGTGTCGTATGGAAACCGGAACGATGAAGATTGTCCTGCTGTCTCCGAAAGGTCCTCTTTACCGACACCGGACCGGTATCTTCAGGAAATCGTTGCGCTATGCGCCGCTGACCCTCACCACGTTGGCGTCACTGATCCCCGAGGAACTGAATGCGACCGTCAGGATCTTCGACGAGGGTGTCGAGGAGATCCCCCTCGATGTGGAAGCCGACCTTGTCGGGATCACGGTCATTACCGGCACCACGCGTCGGGCCTATGAGTTGTCATCCCGTTATCGGGAGAGGGGCATTCCCGTCGTTCTGGGAGGGCCACACGTGACACTGGTCCCGGACGAGGCGCAACAATACGCAGACAGCATCGTCACCGGTTATGCAGAAGCGTCGTGGCCGGAATTGTTGCTTGATCTGGCGGCCGGAGAGATGCGAGCGCGGTATACGCAGCAGACTGACTTCACGCTGGAGAATCTGCCGTTTCCGAAACGCAATCTACTGGACCGAAAACACTTTCTGACCACGGACGTATTCGAGGCCACCCGCTCGTGCAGTCACTCTTGTGATTTCTGCGTCGCGCCGGCGGCCTGGGGGCGACATCCCTATCAGAAACCCGTCGAGTACGTCGTAGAGGACATCCGCCGCGAGGGAGCGAGGAAACTTATCTTCGTCGATCTCAATCTGATCTCCGACCCGAAAACGCGGATAGATTGTTCCGGGCACTGGTGCCGCTGAAGGTGAAGTGGTTCGGTCTCTCGACAACCCTGATATCCCGCTATCCCGAACTGCTGCGATTGATGGCGAGTAGCGGATGCCGCGGATTGTTGCTGGGGTTCGAATCCGTGTCGACAGCGGCGCTGAAGCAGTCGAGGAAGGGATTCAATTCCCCGGAAGGCTATACGGATCTGATTGGTACGTTGCACCGCCACGGCATCAGCGTGATGGGATGCTTCGTGTTCGGCCTGGACCACGACTCCCGCGAGGTTTTCGATCGAACCGCGCGGTTCGTAGTCGAGGCCCGGATTGACCTCCCGCGGTTCGCCATCGTTACACCGTTTCCCGGGACGCCCCTGTTTGCGAGACTTGAAGAGGAGGGCCGGATCCTGACGCGAAACTGGGAGCTGTACGATGGACAGCACGTCGTGTTTGAGCCCCGCGAAATGTCCGTCCAGGAGCTGCTGGAAGGACACGAAAGGGCCTGGCGGTTCGCCTATCGATGGACTTCCATGGCGAGGAGAATCGCCGGATCAATGACCCAGGTGCCTCTCGGTGTCATGGCCAATCTGGGGTACCGTTTCTATGCCCGCAATCTCCACCGGTTCTACAACTGTGACTGGGTGACCGGTCGAGACTGGCGAGCCCGCCCCCGGGCGCAATGAAACTGACCCTGATACATCCCTGTATCGGCAGGCGCGTGGGCCAGCGCTACATTCGCACCTGGCAGATGGAGCCCCTGCAACCCGCGCTGATCGCGGGGCTTACGCCTGACGGCGTCGAGATCAGTTTTTATGACGATCGTATGGAGGTGATCCCGTACGACGAACCCACCGACCTCGTGGCCATCAGCGTCGAAACCTACACGGCGCGCCGCGCCTATCAGATCGCCAGCGAGTATCGACGTCGAGGCGTACCCGTGGTCATGGGGGGATTCCATCCGACTCTGTGTCCGGAAGAGGCGCTTCAGTTTGCCGAATCCATCGTCGTCGGAGAAGCCGAGGACACCTGGGAAACGCTCGTCGATGATTTCCGGAGCGGCAGGCTTCAGCAAAGGTATCAGGCGAGCTCACGGCCAAGCCTTGAGCGGCAGCATTACGACCGAAGCATTTTCCGGGGAAAACGCTACCTGCCCATCGGTCTGGTAGAGGCTGGGCGAGGTTGTCGGTTTCGCTGCGAATTCTGTGCGGTACAGAGTTTCCATCACAGCTCTCACGTGCTCAGGCCAGTCGAGGACATCGTCCACGAGCTGAGGCGATTTCTGGAAAATGACATACCATCCTGCTTGTCTTTTCGTCCGTCTTCGGCATTGCGGCAACGGTTGCATAGAACGACTATGCGCCTGTTACCGCGCCTTGAAGACGAACGATAATCCTGCG
>JAYENI010000176.1:0-28436 GCA_034722015.1 Pseudomonadota bacterium | reverse complement strand
CCACCGTGAAGGTCTTGGACAAGGCCGGGCGCACCAGATTGTGCTGATCCGGGAGGTCGATATGGGTGGCGTAGATCAGGAACATGGCCTTGACGTCGCCCTTCATGGCCCGCTCCATCATACCCACGGCCATGCCCGGGTTCTGGGAGTTCATGGCGTTGGTCAGGTTTTGCTCGGGCACCCGCCAGGCCTGGGCCATCTTGATCCGGTGCTTGTCGTTCTTCAGGGGCTCGTTGAAGGGCAGACGTCCCGTGAGGCCGCCGGTGAAGCGCTCACCCATGGCGTTGGGCTGTCCGGTCATGGAGAACGGCCCGCATCCGGGTTTGGCCAGATTGCCGGTCAGGGCCAACAGGTTGACGATGGAGATGATGTTGTGCTGACCATGGATGTGCTGGTTGTAGCCGATGCCCCACATGATGATCACGCCGCCGTACTCCGCGCCGGGCACCCCCGGGGCGGCTGCCGCATCCTGGCTGCGTGCCAGGCGCTTGCGGGTGGCATCGGCGAACAGGCCCGCCACCCGGCGGATCATCTCCGGAGTGACCTGGTCGGAGCCCATGCGGTCCTGCACCTGCTCGGGGCTGTAGCGCTTTTTCACGCCCTCCACGTATTTTTCCCAGCCCGTGCCGTGGGCCTTGACGAACTCCCAGTCGATCACGTCCGGGTGCTCCTTGAGCAGCACATGGGCGATAGAGTTCAGGAAGCTGATGTCACCGTTCAGGACCGGCACGTGCAGCGAGTTTTCGGGATTGATGTCCTCATAGCCCTTGGCCGTGCCGGTATAGCGGGGATCCACCACCACGGTGGGGATGTCGGTCTTCCGCTTGTAGTCGGCGGCGCGCCAGAAGATGATCGGGTGCGACTCGCGGGCGTTGTGCCCGAAATGCACGATCATGTCGCACAGCTCGATGTCCTCGTACGCCAGCGGCGGTGTGTCGGAGCCCAGGGTGGCGAAATAGCCGGTCACCGCGGAGGTCATGCACATGCGCGCGTTGGCCTCGATGGTGTTGGAGCTCAGCACCCCCTTCATGAACAGGTTCTCCAGGTACTGCCCTTCCATCGTGAGCTGGCCGGAACCATAGAGGCCGATGGAATTGCCACCATACTTCTCGGCATAGTGGGCGATCTTGTGCGCCACCATTTCGGATGCCTTCTCGTAGGGTACGCGCACGAAGTGCTCCTCGTCGAAGGAGCCCTTGGTCTTGGTCACATAGTCCAAATCCCCGTGGCCGGGCTTGTTCCATTCCGCCCACACGTCCTTGCGCACATAGGGGTCGCCGTCGATGCGGTCCACGTATATGGGTTCGGCGGCGGTGAGGCCCTTGATGCATTGCAGGCCGGCGTTGGTGGGATGGTCCTTGTCCGGGCGCATGGAGACGATCTTGCCGTTCTCCACCTGGATCACGGTGCCGCAGCCGACCCCACAGTACGGGCACTGGGCCAGGGCCGTGCTGCGATTGGCCGAACCCGTCGGCGCCTCTTTGGGTGCGGCCTCCAACTCCGGGTTGGCCCCCACAAACAGGCTGGTACCGGCGGCCGAGCCGGTGATAAAGGCGCTACCCTTTAGAAAATTGCGTCGAGTGATCTTGGTGCGTTTCATAGCCCCCCCCTCCTTAACGTTGATGCTGCGGCAACGCGCGCATATAAACGATGATGTCATCGATCTCCTGGTCGGACAGATTGGCCAGGGACCCGGGACCCGCACCAGCGAAGCCCCGCATGCGGGTATTCGAGCGCCCTTCCCTGACTGTGACACGGATGAAACCGTCGGAGGCCTTGTTCAGGAAACCGGGTTTGCCGATGGCCGTGCCGGTACCGCCCGCCCCATAGCCATCGCCGTTCGGGCCGTGGCAGGTGGCGCAGATGTCCCGGAACCAGACCTCACCGAGACGCGGGTCGCCCTGCGCCCGGGGCTGGGCATCGATCGCGGCCGCGCGATTCGGCAGATTCGAGTGAGAATGCAGATAGGCCACGATGGCCTTGATCCCGTTGCGTCCAAGATGGGCGAAGGGCGGCATGCCGGTGCCCTTGCGTCCGTCGCGGATGGTGCTCATGAGGAATTTGTTCGAGGAGGTGGCCAGGAGTTCCGGATTGGTCAAGGAGGGGGCAAACCCCGCCTTGCCGATCCCATCGGGCTGATGGCAGGCCTCGCAATTCTGAACAAAGAGCTCCTTGCCCTGTTTGATCTGCGCCTCGTCCGCCGCCATGGCGGCCCCTGGCTGTAACGTCGCCCACGTGGCAATAACTGCCACCAGGAATGCAGTACGTCTTGCGTTACGCATAGTCACCTCCCATCGGTACCTTCTTCATTAAACGTTACTTACCCACGGACCTGCCGGGGGAACCGGCGCCTTACTCATCCGCGTCCCAATCCCACTCCTCGCCTTCCGGAGGTTCCTCCATGTCCTCGTGGCAATCGCTGCAGGGCACGTTATCGCGCTCGTAACGATCATGCACTTCATCGAGAAACACCTCCGGTAGTTCATGCGAGATCCCGTAATGGCACTCTATGCAGGTCCTGCCCTCGAGATTCGCCTCATGGTGTTTCTCGCTCGCCACCTTGCCCTGTTCCTGGAGATCCATATAGTTGAACCCATGACAGTTGCGGCACTCCCTCGAATCGGTGGTCTCCATAACGCGCCACACCTCCTCGGCCAATTCCAGGCGCTTGGCCCTGAACTTTTCCGTGGTGTCGATGGTGCCGCGTATCCAATGGAAGAACTCGTTGGTGGCCCGAATCTTGCGCAACACTTTGTGCGGCCACTCCTTGGGCACGTGGCAGTCGGGGCACGTGGCGCGGACTCCGGTGGGATTCGTGTAGTGAATGGTATGCTTGTATTCTTCGTAGACGTTATCCTTCATCTCGTGACAGGAGATACAAAAGGATTCCGTATTGGTCACCTCGATTGCCATGTTGAAGCCTGCCCAGAACAGAATGCCAAAACCGAAGAAGGCGACGCCGGTCATGAGCCACGGGCATCGATTGATACGCAATACAATCTCCTGTTATCGGGTGATTCGGTAGAGGTTCCATTGACCGGAGACTAAGGAGATTAAGGAGACTAATAGGAGGATAGAGGGTAGAGCGTTATTCATCAATATTTATGTGTGATTTGTGGGGGGGGTTATTGGGCGCTCAATAGGGATTCCTCCCCTGTGTTGGCGGGCTTATCCCGCCCTCGCCGGGTTGCAGGGTGCAACGCTCACCCGGTTGTGGACCCCTCTACGTGTCCCCGCCGTAGTGCCGTACAAGAATCCGTATCGCGTTTCGTAGCGTCTCTGTGACCGCCGCACGTCCCGTGAGGTCCAGCGTCTCGGCGGTTTCCGACCAACCGCGCTGCTGGATGACGCGCAGGATGCATGCGTTTCGCGAGGGAACATTGAGCAGGGCATGTCCTTCCGCGCCCGAAAGTGCGGTGAGGGTCAGTTCCCGGATCGGACCGATGTTGACGTCGTAGCCCCTGCCACCGAAGGCGAAACTCACAAGGTCACGCCAGTCGCGTGGCTCCAGGACGGGATGCAGGGGGCGATCGCGGATCAGTAGCATCGCGGTCAAGTCCGGTTCGAGGTCCCGCAGCGGGTCGGACAGCCATAGGGGAAAGAATCTCTCGAATCGCGTGCGTGCCTCGTCGACGAGCTGCAATCCCCCGACGCTCAGTCCGCGCATCACGACCGCGGAGTGGCTGCCGCTGGTCGTGCCGCGCCGGAAACCGAGCCGCACCGGGCGAAGTCTATTTCTTTCCCAGAAACCCAACAGTCGGGGTGTCGCCCCGAAGCTGGCGCCGACCCAGTCGAGGTTTTCCCTGCCGGCCTGTTTGATGAGCGCGTCCAGCAGGTGTGTGCCGAGGCCGCGACCCTGGCAGTCCGGGTGCACGGCGATTCGCATGACGCGGGCCCCCCGCAGCAAGGGGGCCTCCTCGAAGCCCAGGTGTACGGCAAGGGTTTCGGGTAGCAGGTGCCCGTGAGGTCGGCGGCGGTTTTCGTAGATGGCGCCGGCCTCCTCCGCATCGAAACCGCCTTCCGCGGCGATCAGTGCCGTGGCAGCGATCCGGCCCCGGTAACGCATCGCGCAGACGGACAGGTTCGGTCCGTCGAGCAGATGACGCAGGTCGGCGGGCCGGGTCTGGTAGTGGGCCAGCACCAGGAGCCCGAACAGTTCGGACAGGGTCCTTTCGTCCTTCGCCAGCGCGTCCCGGTCCAGACGCTCCACGGTGCACGCGCCGGGGGTGGCTGAGCGCAGTGCCTCGTCATCGGCGGGGTCGGCATCCAGCAGGAGTCCGCGGAACACGAGTCGTTCCAGCGGGTCGTGTTCCGCCCAGCGGATCGGGGTCTCAAGCCGCACCGAACACCAGCGATTCGTGCGACGGTTCAGGACCTCGTGAAAACGCACGGAAAAGCCCATGCCCGTGCCCTCGTAGCCGTGTACGGTGGTCGCGAAGGCGATCCGGGCATAGCGGACCAGTAGGGCCTCCAGCATTTGCGCGGGGATGGCGGCGGCCTCGTCCACCAGAACGAGGTCGGCCGGTTGCAGTGTGCCGACGAGTTCGTCCGGCGGGGAAAACACGATCTCACCGGCACCGAGTGTAATGTGGCCACGCTTGACGTTCGAATCCGGCAGCAGGGCCGCCGCGTGCCGGAACAGGGGAGAGGCCGTGGACAGCGACGGCGCCGTGACCACGACGCGATGCTTTCCTTTCTCCAGCAGTAACGCCGCCGAGATGCCCAGTGCGGCCGATTTTCCCCGGCCCCGATCGGAGGTCAGCACCGCGGGGCGCCGGCGGTGACCCGTGGCGACCTTCAGGACGGCCTCGACGGCGATGCGCTGGTCGTCCGTGCGGAAAATCGTGTGCGGTCCGGGGCGGGCCTCTTCGGGCCGGGTGAGAGCCGAGCCACCGGGCGGCGAAGCCAGGGTGTCAGGCGCGTCCTCTTTCCCGAGGACCAGGCATTCCGGGTCCCGGGCAAGGATATGTGCGAACCGTTCCAGGTACCGGCCCGTCACGGCTTCCGGCGGGTAAGGATGGACGGTGATCCTGGCGTTCTCCGGGTCGTCGAAGTCAGGCCATTCCATCGGCGGTGGGGTCAGCAGAATCAGAATTCCCCCGGCGCGAATCGTGCCGCCCACCGCCCCGAACGCATCCGGGTCGAATCCGCTGAAGGCATCGAAGACGACGTGGTCCACCTCGGCCCCGAGGATGCCCCTCGCCTCCGAGGCCGGGATCGCACGCACTCCCGAGGGCGCCCGCGTCGAGATCCAGAGCGCATCCCCGACACCGGTAGCCCGCAACGCGGCCTGCGCCGCCCCCAGGGTCCATTGCGGATCGCCGGTGAGGCACAGGGCGCACCGGTGACGCGCCGGGCGGGCATTCGCGGACAGCGCAGCCGCGAGGCGTTCGACCGCCGCAAACGGCTCGTCGGGGCCGGCAGTCACGATGAAGCCCCGGTCGGCCTTGTCGTGTTGCCGCTCGCGGCCTGTTTGGGGGCGGTACGGGACATTGCGGTAGAATAGGCGAATCCCCTTCCCGAAGTCCTCCAATTCCACATGCATGAAACGTCACCAAGGATCGGTTTCGTCAGTCTGGGCTGTCCCAAGGCCCTGGTGGACTCGGAGCGCATCCTCACCCGCCTGCGCAGCGAGGGTTACGAGGTCGTCCCGACCTATGACGACGCCGATCTCGTGGTGGTCAATACCTGCGGGTTCATCGACGAGGCGCGAGAGGAATCCCTCGACGCCATCGGCGAGGCACTGAGGGAAAACGGCAAAGTCGTGGTGACCGGTTGCCTGGGTGCCGACGCCGAACGAATCCGCGAGGCGCACCCCGAGGTGCTCGACGTATCCGGCCCTCACGCCTACGAGCAGGTGGTCGGGGCCGTCCACGCGCACCTGCCCCCCGCCCACGACCCGTTCACGAGCCTGGTGCCCCCCCAGGGTGTCAAGCTCACGCCGCGCCACTACGCCTACCTGAAGATTTCCGAAGGCTGCAATCACCGCTGCACCTTCTGCATCATCCCCTCGATGCGCGGCGACCTGGTGAGTCGTCCGCTCGGCGAGGTCATGGACGAGGCCGAGCGCCTGGTCGAGGCGGGTGTACGGGAACTACTGGTGATCGCGCAGGACACCAGCGCCTACGGCGTGGACATCCGTTACCGGACGGGATTCTGGGGCGGCCGGCCCCTGCGGACAAAATTTCTCGACCTGGCGGGGGCGCTGGGAGAACTCGGCGTCTGGGTGCGTATGCATTACGTGTATCCCTATCCCCACGTCGATGACGTGGTGCCGCTGATGGCGGAGGGTCGCATTCTCCCCTATCTCGATGTGCCCCTGCAGCACGCCTCGCCGCGGATTCTCAAGGCGATGAAACGACCGGCTGCCGCAGAAAATGCGTTGTCGAGAATTCACGCCTGGCGGGAGATCTGTCCCGACATCACCCTGCGCAGCACCTTCATCGTGGGATTCCCCGGGGAGACGGAGGAGGATTTCAGCCGCCTGCTCGAATTCCTGGAGGCGGCGCGGCTGGAGCGCGTCGGGTGTTTCCGATATTCGCCGGTGAAAGGGGCGCGCGCCAACGACCTGCCCGACCCGGTACCCGATGCGGTCAAGGAGGACCGGTTCGGGCGCCTGATGGCGTTGCAGTCCCAGATCAGCGCGGAGGCCCTGCAAGCCAAGGTCGGCCGGGAGATAGAGGTGCTCGTGGACGGGGAGGAAGACGGGTGGATCGCCGGACGCGGTTACGCCGACGCACCGGAGATCGACGGTGCAGTCTACATCCGGGATTCTGGTGGACTGAAGTCCGGGGACATGGTGCGCGTCACGGTCGAGGAGGCGGGTGAGTACGATCTCTACGGGCGACTGGCGGATCAACGCTAGTTCTCGCGTAGCGTCTGCCGCACCCATCCCAGGACCCCGACGTCCTGGTCGACAAGTAGCTGAAAGCCCCGTCCACTAAGGCGATTTCTGTCGACTGACATCCCATCCTGTTGGTCTTTTCGTCCGTCTCCTGTGTTGCGACAACAGTAAAATCGTTCGACTATGCGCCGGTTGTCGCGCCTTGATGACGAACGAAAATCCGGTGCAATCTGGTGTGTCATTTTCCGGCAATCGCCTTAACAGAAATAATCGAGCCTGGCCCCTTTCCTTCCTTTCCTTCAGTTTGGCGCGCCCGAATGCTTCAATTCCTTCCCAACCTTCCGCACCGCTAACCACGGCACAGATACTCAACAAGAGGATTTCATCCAGCGGATAGCGCTTATTCTTATCCGAGCGCGGATCCTTGATAACCGAGAAATTAGAGACCAAGTCTGCGCACATACCCCAACCTCCTTTGTTATTGTTGGAGGTATGCTACACAACCCTATCTTTTTTCACCCTTTATTATTCGCTTGCCCTGATTCCGCTTTCTATCGTGCATCCTGTGCTTCGCTATTCGTATATACTCGCAAACAATCGGAGACGCCGCGTCAAGAAGCGCCATAATGCCGTTTTCGAGCGCCTACGAAGCGACAGAACCAGAATCGAAACGCGTTAATACACAATCGTTAATACATAATCGGGAAGAGAAAATGGGTAGGTTGGTCAATTTACCGGGCCCGTGCTGTGTGGGCAAAGGGCTGCTGTACAAGGCGTTGAAGATGTTGCACCCGTGGCCTGGCGCTCGTCTGAAGCAACCTGCGTTCTACGACGACAGGTCGAACAGGCCCTCCCGTTTGCAAACCGCGCACGGCCGGTATCTTTTACCTGCCCTTGTCCTCATGGCGCTGACCACATCAGTGGCCCTGGCGCAGACGGATTTCTGGCCGTCTGCCACGACCGGCGCCAAAATCGGGAATGTGACGATCAACGGCGGGCAGGGTCCACAAACCGTGCCGCCGGGCAGCGACGTGGCGGTGACGCTGGATTACACCATCATCGATGTCTCGTGCCCGGGTTGTATCGATCAAATCCAGTACGGCATCGTGACAGCCGAATCCGGAGCGGGCAACCCGGTCCTGGGGAAATGTCTCTACGACGGAGTCCCAGGCCCCAAAGGGGCCAGCGGCAGCACCGCTTTCACGATCAAGGCGCCTGTCGAGCCGGGTTCATATGCCCTCGCATTCGACCGGGCGCAGGAATTTTCGTGCAGTAAGTTGACGAAGTGGTGGAACGGTCAGCCAAGGCCCGCGCAGTATTTTGCAAGGATCGAGGTTGCCTCGTCCGGAAATCCGTCACCCGATCCCGTTGACCCGTTCGCGGCCGTACCACCGCTGAAGACCTTCTCGATCACCCCCGGCACCTCGAAGGTGTTGCCGGGTCGTACCGGCACGGACCCGACGGACGATGCAACGGATCCCAACGGGGGTATCACGCCCGCGGACACGATCGGCGACTTCGCCCTGGCGGGCCTCCTCGATAGCGTGGGACAGTATCAGAATACGGTCGATTTCGTGTTCAACCTGGAGTGCGGTAACGGACCCGGCTTCCAACTGTTCAGTGATGGCGACTGGAAAGTCGAGCAGGGCGTATTGAAGGGTGTCGGGCCCGCGACCTCGGCATACACCGTTCACAAGGCGAACCGTAAGGCAGTCTGCTTTCCCGGTACCCGGCATGGCATGTTCTACAAATTCGCGACGCGGGAAGACCACACGGTCCATGAGTTCCGGGACGGCAAGCTCAACGCGCTTTTGACGGTTCGCGCCAATGATATCGTACCGGGCGAATGGACACGCCTCGGTGAGCTGGTGGTCAATGACATTCAGGATCCAGTCACCTTTGTGATTGCTCCTGCAAGCACGGATACGAGTCCTTTTTCCGCCCTGGGAGAAGGGGTCGAAGGGGCGACGATCGCCGACACGCCGGTCGGACGCCACGTACAGATTCGCTATACCGTTCCCGGCAAGCCCTTCGACACGGAGCGTGATTTCGTCGCCGGCCCCGCGGACCCCCTCAACATCTACGGGCAGAATCGCGCCTTTTTCCCGGTCACCGACGGCACGCGATCGGGCGTGGTCTGGCAATCCCGCGACACCGGCGCGGTCTTCGTCACCTGGTTCGGATCCGACCCGGCGACATTCGAGACGAAGGCGCTGCCCGCGCAGCCCTTCGCGGTGCTGGCCGCGGCCACCAGCGATGCCGGGGGTACGCTCTACACCTTCATGATCCAGGCGGGAAATGGCGCCTGTCCGCGAAAGGACCGGGAGGCGACACCGCCGGTCTGCACCAATGACGTGACCCGCGTCGGCACGCTGTTCAAGGCCGATGCCAACGGCAACGAGATCATGCGCCGAAACCCGGACATGGGTCCATCGGGACTCGACGTGGTGGAGTTCGGCAGGATCGTCTCGACCCGCTGGGTGGCGGACATGCAATACGCCAACGGGCTCCTGGGACTGATGCTCGCACGACTCACCCACATGACGGCCGATGGGCTCAACCATCAGTCGGGCGTCGCGGCGGTCTTCGATGCCAACACGCTCCAATTGTCGCGGAACCACGGCCAGACATCGGGGCACTCGTGGGAGAACGTGCTGACGCTCGATGCGGCGGCGAATTTCCTGGGTGTCGACATCGGCGACAATTTCCCGCGAGGGGTACATCTGCATCGCTTCGACGCCGCGAACAAGGGTAACCGGGTCCTCTACACGTACAAGACCCTGCACGGGCAGACGCCGAACAACCCGGCCGGCGCCGTCTTCGACGTCTTTAACGAGATCAGTGACGGAGGAACGACGTTCTACCAGTGGTCTAACGACAACCGCACCTATGCCGAGCTTGGCGGCGTTGTCGACACACCGCGGGGTATCCTTGCCGTTTTTTCCAGTGAGCGATCGGGCCTGGACAATCGACGTGCGATTCAGGCGCACAACGATCCCCGCAATCTGGCCCTGATGATCGTTCGCCGGGACTTTGAAAATGCATCCAGTGACCCCGAAAACCCGACCGTCGTCGCGGACGATCTGGTCCTGAGCAAGAGTGATTACACCGTTACGGGGGGCTATTTCACGTTCACCGGCGACTCGAAACTGCAGCGCAATACGAATGTCGTCTGGCTGACCGACTATGCGGATACGTCGCGGAATGCCTCCCGCGTCAAAATGCACCCGCTCGACGACAACGAGGCCCTGATACTTTGGGAATTGTGGGGGCCAAAGGCGTACACGGGTACCTGGGCGATGAGTGTGCGATCGGACGGGACGATCTCGCAGTCTCCCGTAGAACTGAGTCGCCTGTTTCGCCTCAACCGTCGTGATGATGTGTTTGACCACGCCGGCCAGATCTACTCGGTCGCGGGTGACGGTGCGAGCCGGCAACTGATTTTGAATGTCCTTGTACGCAGTGCATCGAAATAAGAACCTTAGGATTCACTTGAATGTGTCGGACGGGGCCCGGTTTCCGACAGGTGCCAGCGTCAGTGCGCGAAGTGCCCGTGTTTCAGGAACTCGATCGTTTGCCGGGCCGCTTCGCCGTCGTAGCGCATAGTGGAATGCCCGGTATCGATGACGATGAAGTCGGTCATGCCTTCGAGCCGTGTCGAGTCGACCGGCACCAGGCCGTCGCTGCCACCTGACTCAATGTCCTTGTCGCCGCGTATCCCCTCGATGATCCCGACCGGATATTCGGGCGGTGGCAGCGTATTGGCAAAGCTGTCCGGGTCCGTCCCCAGCGCGAGCGCAAGCTCTCCCGCTGCCTCGAACCACCACGTATCCCGGTACGTGTCAACGAACGGTGTTCCATTGTTGGGCGTGGCCAGCAGCACGACCTTTCCAACCGGTGTATCCGGCCGTTCCCGGAGGTAGGCGCGCACCATCAACCCGCCCAGTGAATGGCCGACGAAATGCACCGGCCCGTCGAGCGCTCCGCAGCAGGCGTCGATTCGAGTGGTGACTTCCTCCAGGGCGGCTTGCGGCGAGGTTCGCAGGGTACGGTAGCCGACGCGCTCCACGTGATATCCCGCGCCCTCCAGCCGGTTGGCCAGAAGCCAAACCGCGTGCGTGGTGCGCGCCAGACCGTGCAGCAATACGACCGATTCCGTCCGTGACGCCTGTGCGGGGCCCGGTTCCGCGTACCCGGGTCCTGTTCCACAGCCGGTCAGTGCCGGCACGGCCGCCGCGATCAGTAGCAGTGGCTTTCCAGCGGACATAGATTCATCAACCCGTTTCCGGTATCAATCCAGCTCGACAATCGGAGACCGGGGATCGGTTTTCCCGTTCCAGCCCGGGGCTTGTCCGGATAAAGTGCTTACTATACTCGTACGATGCCATGCCTCACTCCCGATCCTGCCTGGTGTCACCCGACTAACGGCAACGGCCCGTGAATTGATGCGCAATGAAAATACGCCTCCCGATCAATTCTTTCCTGATACTGCTCGTCGGTGTATTTACCGTCCTGGGAATCCTGTCGCACCTGGAGCTGGTGAGGTCGGCGTCGCGGGCGCAGGAAGAGCGGCTGGCTTACGAGGAGTCCCTGAGGAAATTTCAGAGGGAGGATATTTTTTTCCTGCCGGAGGAGGTCGTGCCATGGTGGCGCAAACGGCTGCATCCCGCAGGGTATTTCGTTCCCAACCCCGATACCCTGTTCGAGCCCTCGGAACGCAACTCCAGTTCCCTGCGTTCGACCCGCTATGCCATCCTGACGCTGGGAGAACTCGGTGCCCTGAACCAGATCAACAGGCAGGCTGTGGTGGAATTCGTCATGGGACACATGGACCCCGATGTCGCCGGCGCCTCCGCTGACCCACGCTACGGTGACGCAATCTATTCGGGTTTTCGCGTCGATGGAGAATCGGTACCCGCGGTCAGGCCCACCATGGATGCCATCATCGTTCTGGATGCCCTCGGCGCCCTGGACGATCCCGGACTGGACCTGCAAGCGCTGCGCCGGTTTATCCTTGCGCACCAGAACCCGGATGGCGGATTCTGGGACGAGTATTACCCGGATCCTGACAGGACCTCGTGCATGAAGTGTACGTCGTTCGCGCTGCGTGCACTTGGCCGGATCCACAGGCACCTTGACGAGCCTTTTCCGGAGCCATTCAAGGCCGAGGTTTCCCGCTTCGTCAGCTCGTGTCGCGATCCCGGCGGCCACGGTTACGGGGCCCGGCGCGGTGGGGCCGCCACGGATACCTACAATGATTTTCGTGCTTTTGTCAGTCTGTGGTGGCTCGGCGCCGGTAATCCGGAAGCGGGACGGATCTCGGTGGATGCCTCCATGGATGTGGACCAGTTCGCCAAACACGTGCTCGCGCAGCACTATCTGCCCGACGCGGGCGCTTTTACAAGGTATCCATTGCCCGGCGACGGCAGCCCTTCACTCAAGGCGACGCACCTGATGGTCTGGCTGTTCACCCTGGCGGACCGGCGAGACCTGCTGGACAGGGAGGCGATCGTTCGCTACGCATTTTCACAGACTGGCGGCCCGAACGGTTTCAGCGGTGACATCTACAGCAACTATTCGGTGGTGGGTATTTTGACGAAATTCGATGTCCCCACGGAACGAAAACAGGCGCCGGCGGGGCCGATGGCCTGGTCTCCGCCGTTTCCCGAGTACACCCCAACCGTATTCTTTGCCCTTGCGCTGGTTACGTTTTCGCTCAGCTACTACTCCAAGAAGCACGAACTCGAAAATATGAACCGCCTGCTTTCAAGACAGGCCCGGGTGGACGTGCTGACCGGGGTCGGGAATCGGCTGAAGTTCGAGGAATTGCTCGACCATGAAACGCAGCGTGCGAAACGCTACGGGCTGTTGCTGTCCCTGATTATTTTTGATGCCGATTACTTCAAGTCGGTCAACGATACGCATGGTCATCTCGTCGGGGATTCCGTGCTCAAATGGCTGGTAGGGATCATTGCTGCGGAGATTCGCGATCCGGACATCTTTACGCGCTGGGGAGGAGAGGAGTTCGCGATTCTGGCACCGGGAACCGCGGCCGGGGGCGCCGCTGACATGGCCGAGAAGCTTCGCGTCATCGTCGAAAACGCCGAGACTGACGATGCGGTAAAACTGACATGCAGTTTCGGTGTGAGTGAGCTGCGACTGGAAGACACGCCAAAGACCCTGGTCGAGCGTGCCGACAAGGCACTCTACCAGGCCAAGCGCGAGGGTCGGAACCGGGTCTGCGTGATGTAACCCGGCGTCCTGGAAATCGAAACCTGTCCGCGACGGGTATATCGCGTTCGTCGGGTTCAGGTCTTCAGGAGACCGCGAATGACTGTCAGGACGTCCTCGCGAATCGCCTCGAGCAGGCGATGCCCCTTGTCCGGCGTCGCAAGCGCGGGATTGCCGTAGACGCCATCGGGAGAATAGTTGGGGTCGCCGGGATCCAGTCGGCTCAAACGCCCTTCGATCCGGTGCTCGTCCCACGCGCGCGCCTGACCCATCTCAACACGCCGCGGGCAGAGCGCCAGCATGATCGAGGTTTCCATTTCGTCGGCGTGTCCGCCGAGGGACTGTTCGGCGATCTGTCCGGCCATCGCGGTGTATCGTTCCCCTTCATAGATGTTGACGAGCGCAACATGTTTCCCGGGGCAGGCGGCAACGGCCCGGCGCAGCGGAGCGATGGTGCTGATGCCGGTATTGATTACGGCAACGGCGCCCGGACCGCTCGCGGAAATGCCCGAGAGGATATCGGTGACCAGGCCGGAAAAGCCGTCGGCCGAGATGCTGCAGCTTCCGGGATACGCGGTGAAGGCCGGGTAGTGGCCGTAGGTCACGGTCGGCCAAATGACGACGTCGAGTGCTTCGGCGAGGAAATTGCTCAATGCCTCGGCCTGGATCTGGTCGGTGTTCATCGGCAGGTGTCTGCCGTGGGCCTTGCAGGCGGCGCCGACCGGCAATACCGCCACTGCCCCGGCGCTGCGCCTCTGGGCGACTTCAGGCCAGGTGGCGTCAGCTACCCGCAGGCCGACCTTCACACCGGACTGTTGCCGGGCAATCGCCTAAGGCGATTTCTGTCAAATGACATACCATCCTGCTTGTCTTTTCATCCGTCCTCTGTGTTGCGACAACCGTTCCATCGTTCGACTATGCGCCTGTTGTCGCGCCTTGATGACGAACGAAAAGCCGGCCCAATCTGGTATGTCATTTTCCGGCAATCGCCTAAGGGAAGAATTCACTCGTAAAGGAATGTGTAGGTCCCGAGCGGGCTTCCGTCCGTATCCTCGACGGATACCCGCCACTCGCCCGTCATGTGCGGGGGGAGCAGTTTGCTCGAATAGACGCGCCAGCGGTCGCCACCGACCCGGAAGTTGACGGTTACCACGGGTTCGCCCTCGTATTCCCAGCGATGGACGACCTTGTGGCCCTGAAGGTCCCGGAACTCGGTGAACAGATAGACCTGCCGGGCAGTGGATTCCTTCGAGGAAATATTCGGTCCGATCGTGTCGACAGGCTCGCGATTCCTTATCCCGGACGTGAGGACGGCGCGGGCGATGTATTCGGACTCCGTGGCGTCTGCGGTGGTTTCGGCCGCGGCCGGCACCACTGGCGTGATAGAAGCCGTCTCGATTGCTTCGGCGTCAGTTAAGGGGACGGTTTCGCCGGCCATACCGGCATCGGCTGCGTCCGTTTCGTTCGGGTTAACCTCGATTGGAGCTGCCGTCTCTGGCGCCGTCGCAATCCCGGCGCTCGGCGGGGGTGCGTCATCCGCAGGCTCGGGTGCACGCGCCGATTCCGTTTCAGGAAGGGTAGAAACGACCTCACGTCCGGTCCCGGCTTCCTCATCCCGGATATCAGCGGGTGCGGGTTCCGATATCTCCCTGACAGGCAGGGGTGGAATTTCCAGGGCAGTTTTCGTCGTGGATTCTTCGCTCGAGAGGGGGTTGATCTCGCTACTCGCCGTCGTTTCCGTCCCGGTCGCCGCCTGCTGGCCGGTCTCGGGATTACTGCCCAGAATCCGGTAGATCGCAAACGCCGATACGGCGGCGATCAGTGCGATCGCGACCAGCGACGTCACGAGGTATCGCCCGGGTGAACGAGGTGTTGAAGAGATGACCATCCGCTCCGGCGCCCGCATTTCGTAGGGGGCCTCCGTGAGATCCTGTTGCGGTGGTTCGTCTCCGGATAGCCGGACCCTGATTTTCAGATTGCTCTGGGACACGGGGGTTGACTCTCGATGCGTGTTGCGGTTACGGAGAATGGCGAACAGTGTGTCAGGAGTGCGCACATGCCGCAACCGCTGAGCGCGGTCGTGCGCCGTTTACGCCGAAATTTTCACCGGCATCCGCGGTGTTTCGGGAATTCCAGGCGTCATGCCTATACTGCACACATATCCTGCCGGGTTCCGAGGCGTGTGTGAGCGACCGGAGGTGGCGGGAATCTTCATGGCATCGGGAGGGGGGGATGAAGGAATTCGAGAAGCTGGGTGCGTTTTATCTGGGTCGCGTGGTCGATCCGCCCACCGGCGAGGTCAGGGACGATCTGCTGCTCTACGATTCCAGAGACCTGACCACCCATGCAATGTGCGTCGGCATGACCGGCAGCGGCAAGACAGGGCTCTGTCTCTCCCTGTTGGAAGAGGCCGGAATCGATGGCATCCCGGCCATCGCGATCGATCCCAAGGGCGACTTGCCGAACCTGTTCCTGACATTTCCGGAATTGCGCCCCGATGATTTCCGTCCCTGGGTGGACGAGGCGGAGGCGACGCGCCACGGAATGACGACGGACGACTACGCGCGCCACGTGGCCGGGGTCTGGTCAAAGGGGCTTGGGGACTGGGGGCAGGACGGCTCGAGGATCGGCCGTTTTCGGGACGGTTGCGAACTCGCCCTTTTTACACCCGGGAGTGCCTCCGGGAGGCCGTTGCGGATCCTCGGTTCGCTCAAGGCCCCCGGTCCCGGGCAGGCGGATGACCCGGACGCGACGCGCGATCGCGTGCAGGGCGTCGTGTCGGGGCTGCTCTCCCTGATGGGTATCGATGCGGATCCGATGCGTGGTCGGGAACAGATCCTGTTGTCGAATCTCGTCGAACACGCCTGGGGACAGGGGCGCGACTACACGCTTGCCGGTCTGATCGCGGACATCCAGTCGCCGCCCTTCGAACGTCTCGGGGTGATGGATCTTGAGACGTTCTTTCCCTCGAAGGACCGGTTCGATCTGGCAATGGGACTGAACGCGCTCCTTGCCTCCCCGGGGTTCAGCGCGTGGATGCAGGGCGAGCCACTGGACGTCGATCGACTGTTCTTTAACGAACAGGGCAAACCCAGGCTCAGCGTCATCTCCATCGCGCACCTGTCCGAGCGCGAGCGGATGTTCTTCGTCTCGATGCTGCTCAACGAGATCGTTGCCTGGGTAAGGTCGCAACCCGGCACGTCCAGCCTGCGCGCGCTGCTCTACATGGACGAGGTGTTCGGCTATTTTCCGCCGACCGCGAATCCCCCCTCGAAGGCCCCGATGCTCACCCTGCTCAAGCAGGCCAGGGCGCATGGTCTCGGTGTGGTCCTGGCCACCCAGAACCCGGTGGACCTGGACTACAAGGGGCTCTCCAACATGGGTACCTGGTTCCTGGGGCGGTTGCAGACCGAGCGGGACAAGGCGCGCGTTCTCGACGGTCTGGAGGGCGCCTCGGGCAGCACCGGCGCCGCCTTCGACCGGGGCGAACTCGACCGGATGCTTTCCGGGCTGGGCAAGCGGGTCTTCCTGATGAACAACGTCCACGACGACAGGCCCGAGGTCTTCCAGACGCGCTGGGCGTTGTCCTATCTGCGAGGTCCGCTGACGCGGGAGCAGGTGCGCGAACTGGCGGTGGCGGGGGTGGCGCCGGATGTGTCCCCGGCCGGGGGCGTCGCACCGGAGATCGAGCGGGAACGGGGCGAGGCGGCCTCGCAGCCGCCCCTGGATCGCCCGGTGCTGGCCTCAGGGGTTGACGAGTGGTTTGCGGATGTCATGAGTCATCCGGCCGGAGGGCGTCTGGTGTATCGCCCGCGCCTGTTCGGCGACGCGCAGCTGCACTACGCCAACGCGCGCGCCGGCGTGGACGAGTGGCGGTCGATTCGACTGGCGGTCCCGTTTTCCGACCCCGTGCCCCCGGACCCGTGGGAGGGGGCCGAACCCGCGGATGCCGCACTGGTACCGGGCGAGGGGCCGGAAGCCAAGGCCGGCTTCGCGGCCTTGCCGCCTCGAGCCATGCGCAAGACGAGCTACACGACCTGGGGCAAGCGCTTGAAGACGGCGCTCTACCGGGATCACCCCCTGACCCTCTACTACTGCAGAGACCTCAAGCTGTATTCGGTTCCCGGGCAGGACGAGATGGCGTTTCAGAAACTCGTGCGCCAGAAGCTGCGGGAGCGCCGGGACATCGAGGTGGAGAAGCTGCGTGCGAAGTACGCCCCGCGGCTGGCAACCCTGAAGGATCGGATACAGCGCGCGAGAGAGAGTCTGGACAAGGAACGCTCCCAGCATCGCGAGCAACAACTCAACACGGCCATCTCCCTCGGCACGACGATCCTCGGCGCCCTGTTCGGGAGAAAGACCGTCAGTGCGGGCAGCATCGGTCGGGCCGCGTCGACGGCCCGCCGGGCGGGGCGCGTGGGTCGCGAGCGTGACGATGTCGAGCGCGCGGTCGAACGTCTGGAGCAGTCCTCTCAAAAGCTCGAGGCGATGGGGCAGGAGTTCGAGGAAGCCGTGGATGAACTCGGTACGAAATGGACGTTTACCGAAGACCGGATCTCGGAGTTGATCGTACGCCCGCGCAAGACGGACACTACGATCGACCGGGTGGGTCTGCTGTGGGTGCCGTGGTATGTTGGTGAAGACGGAAAAGCGTCGCCGGGCTGGGTTCGGACCGTCGAAGAGGACCCGGCACAGGCCGTGTGAGCCAGGACTGACCAATGAACGCTGTAATCCCACGATATGAATTTCGCGCGTTCGCGCAGAATTTCGGGCTCGTTGAGGACAAGATAAGAAACCTGTCCCGCTGCGAAAAGTATCGGGAGAGTCGGGAGATTTATGTCCTATCTGCGGGCAATAACGAAAACAATGCGAAAATCCGCGGCGATAAGATGGACATCAAGGTCCTGGTGAACGAGACGCAGGGGTTGGAGCAGTGGGCGCCCCGCATGAAGGGTGAGTTTCCCATGACGCTCGAGACGATCCGTGACGAAGTGTTTCCCGCCTTCGGCGTGCCTGTTCCCCTGTTCGAGCGGTCGGGTTATACCCTGGACCAGTTCCAGCATGAGCTCGTTCGGCCTCATAAAGAATTGACCGCGGCGAGGGTGTTTAAGCGACGTTTCGGTTTCGCAGTTAACGGATGCATCACCGAGATTGCTGATCTACTGATAAACGGGGCAGCGATCAGAACCGTTGCAGTGGAGTCGGAGGACGCCGGGGCCGTGCTGCAAGCAATGCAAATGCTTGGCCTGGGAGAGTATGAGAACGTCAACTATCTGTTGGCGATCAAGCGGATCATCGGAATGGAACCGGTTGGTGTATAGCAGACCGATGGTGCCCGATCACGCACGTGGTGGAGAGTTTGACAGGAATCATGGGAACTGAAATTGAACGGAAGTTTCTGGTATCGGAGGGCGTTTGGCGCGAGGCCGACGCAACAAAATACCGGCAAGGCTACTTGAGTACGGTCAAGGAAAGGACCGTGCGCGTAAGAACGATCAGGGACAAAGGCTACCTGACCATCAAGGGTATTACCGTTGGGGCCTCCCGGCTGGAATTCGAGTATGAAATTCCCGCCACGGATGCGGACGAGCTGCTGGACAGCCTGTGCGAAAAGCCGCTGATCGAAAAGATCCGCTACAAGGTGGATTGCGGCGCGCACACCTGGGAGGTCGATGAGTTTTTCGGTGAAAACCAGGGACTGATTGTCGCTGAAGTGGAGCTTGAAAGTGAGGATCAGCCATTTGAAAGGCCGGAATGGGTGGCCGGGGAGGTCACTACAGATTCTCGTTACTACAATGCCAACCTGATCAAAAACCCCTATTCCAGGTGGTAGAGGCATGCGTACTGCCACGATAAAATGGCATTTGGAGGTCTTCGTCTCCTGAATTTCCGCTTACGATCCGATGCAGATCTTTAAACGCGATTACTGGAGGTCCGATGTGCCCACATAACCAGACATCTGAGAGTGATTTGGTTCTTGTCTGGTTAGCATCGCGGATATGGAACTGACAAGCCTTAAACACATGTCATTCATTAAATCTCACTTAAGGTTCTCGGCCAA
Organism: Pseudomonadota bacterium; assembly: GCA_034722015.1. Classification (GTDB taxonomy): domain Bacteria; phylum Pseudomonadota; class Gammaproteobacteria; order JAJDOJ01; family JAJDOJ01; genus JAJDOJ01. Next base: position 9,300 of record JAYENI010000176.1, on the reverse strand, counting down.
AGACCTCAAAGCGGACGTAGTAATTACAGGGAATCAGTTGCGTGCCTACGCCCCTTTCGGCATTTTGCTCTGTTTATTCACCCGCACTACCGAAGTCAGCGACAGGCCTGCACCTCTATCCTGCCTGTCATGAGTGCCAATTTCTTGTGGATTGTTACCGGATTTTAGTGTAACGTTGTTATACTAGGCAGTTCGGTAGTCCCTTCAGTTTTTCTGCAGTTTCGCCCGCAATCTCTCTCCAGGAAACTCGCTGCAATTGTCATCAGCTCTATTTATATCTTTTTAAGCCAGAATAGCGAGTTGAGTTTATGTATTTCCTAATCACATGCGAACGGTACTCGGTGCATAAATGACTCGCTACCAAACATCTGCATCAAAAGGCACGGTCATTTCATTCCCCAAGCTTGAGTGCTGGAATCCGATAACTAAAGTGGCGACTATTGCGGTAGAAGTAAACAAAGAACGCGTTCTTTGTCGGATCGCCCTGGAAACATTAATAAAGAAATTTGGTGCCTCGGCAGAGGAACCCATGCGGTCCGTAGTCGAGCATCGACCGACGATTCAAGATGCGGCGAGGAAGCTCCTCGACAATCAGGTCTTTGAAGAGGATGGATCTATTCTCATCCGGGCACGCGACTTCTAACTGGAAGCAAAGGCATGATTCTGATTCTGTACCGAGGTGGTTATGGGTACTGGGACAGACAGGGTATGGATTTATAGCCAGCGAGTTTCCTGAGAATGCACCTGGAAAGCGGGCGTTGCAGGCAACCCTTTCCCCTGACGTCCTGCTGTCTTCTCCCCAATACGTCGCCCTCAATTCATGCGAAAGCGTGTTACTTCTATTTGCCGGCGTAAGCATCTCGTCATGTAAGGCGATTGCCGGAAAATGACATACCATCTTGTTTGTCTTTCCGCCCGTCTTCTGTGTTGTGGCAGCAGTGACATAGTTCGACTATGTGCCCGTTGTCGCGCCTTGAAGACAAACGAACGTGATCCGGTACATTATTTCCCGGCAATCGCCTTGCCCCGGGGTGCCAAATTGGCCTGAGACCGTGAACTCGCTTCCGGGAACAATCCCGCCATTCGCCGACAACAATTGGTTTCAGGAAATCAACACATGTTCAAGGCCTTGTTTGCAGACGTGACGCACGGACGCCTGATGCGTCTGCCGTACCTTGGCTACTCGCTGCTCCTGGGTTTGTTGATGCTGGGCTTCGGACTTGGGATCGTCCTGGCCATCGGGGCCGGAGAGCATATCCTCGGCGGGGATCTTCAACAGGCGCAGGACAAACTCCGTGAGTGGTTCACGTTGCCTTTCATGGTCGTTTTCGCACTGGTCTCCGCCCTGTTTGTCTTCGCCGGGCTCAATATCATGGCCAAGCGCATCAGGGATACCGGACTGCCGGGCTGGTGGACGGTGCTCGGCATTGCCGTGCTGACAGGCGTCGTGTCATACGCGGTTTCGGAACAGGCCTGCAGCGGCCTGCATACCCTGATCTGGTTCTTGCTGCTGTTGATTCCCGCTGGCGCCTTCAATAAAGGGGCGTCCGAGAGTTGAACGCCAGGCATTGGTGGATTTCAAATTTCTGCCTTGGCTGAACCAGTCGTTTAAGGCGATTGCCGTATTGGGGGAATCATTTCTGGACCAAGGGCTACTGTGCGGATACGGTTGGGCTGGATGCAGAGAAAATCCGAGCCTACGTGAAGTATCAGGAGTAGCGGGAACAGTTGGCGGAGCAGGGTCGACCGAAATTCTGAGTGTGCAGGGGACAGCCTGGCCTTACCTCCTTGGGAGGGTGTCGCAAAAGCCCGTCTTGCACTCCCTGGCGGTGTTAAAAACGTGCTCGAATGCTCATTTACTACGTGTAAACTGCGCTTCTGCGCGCGTTTTTGCCTTGCGAGGAAGCACAATCCAGACTTTTGCGACACCCTCCTTAGGTGGGGGCAAGGCAGATTCATCCCCTTTCAGTGCCATTCGCCCCTCGACCCGTTTATTACCATCACCACCTGGACGGCTCCGAGAACACGCAAGCCAGCGAATACGAAGATTTTCGCGAAAAACTGCCCCTTGATTGACGTTAGTCAATCCGAACTATCTAATAATGTGATTCGCTTATTTCATAAGAAACAATCACTGTGGTGCTCCGCTGCGAGACAGCCCACGCAGCATTCTGGGAGCCGACCTTCCGGACCCCCGTCACGCGAGATTCTGAGCTGAAATCCCAGCGCTGCTCGACTCCAAGTTGGCAGAACTAGCCCGCGCTGAGAGTTAACAGCTCGTGGTATGTGTTGGTGGTGGCTCAGGCCCACTTTGAAGCCCTACCAACAGGACGATTAAGCGGACCGGCGATGAACGGATCCAGACTCAAAAGGATTGTCAACGCGTTGGTACGGATGGCGACAGGTGGCTGCCGTAATAATTCGGCAGTCCGTCCACGGGCGCTGTATCTGCAGAGCCGATGTCTTCGTACGTGATATTTCTCCCTTCGCCATCATCGACAGCTTCACGGCCTCCGATGACACCACCCTCGACGGCTGGACACCGGATATCCTCGACAACGACCGCGACTGGGAGGTCGTCAAGGGCGATGCCCGCATCCGGGACAAGGCGCTCGCCCTGCGTCGCTCCGGGCCGAAGGCCGTGGCCCTGCTGAATGCGGGGAACGTGATCCGGGAGATCGAATTCGACTTCACCCTCGGCGGGGACAACGCCTTCTGGCCCGAAGGATCCGTCGGAGACGAAGGACAGCGATGACGATGGGGTGGGTGACAACGCCGACGCGTTCCCCCACGACCCCGATGAGACGCGCGACACCGACGGCGACGGGATCGGAAACAATGCCGATCCGCGCTGGCGCATCGTCGGGCTGGGTGACTACAACGCAGACCTCAAGACCGACCTGCTCTGGCGGAACAGCGTGACCGGGACAAATATCATGTGGCTGATGGACGGTCATGTGCGCCTGGCGGCCGGCAGTATCTCGGGTGCTATCGGCACGAACTGGCGTATCGTGGGCAACGGCGACCACAATGGCGACGGCAGGGCCGACATCCTCTGGCGCAGTTATTCAACGGGCGGCGACGCGATGTGGCTGATGAATGGCTTCCAGCGCCTGTCGGCGCGGGTCATCCCGCGTGTGGAAGATGCGGACTGGAAGGTGGTGCCGGTCAGGAATTAGTCAGTGGATATCCAGCGGTTCTGCTCGCCGGGCGTATGCTTCTTTATACCTGTTAAGGACAGGCGGGTTTCTATTTCGCCGAGAAACGAAGCACCGCGTCCTGTGCATCATCCCGCAGGAAAAGCAGGCCGTTTTGGATTTCCCAGGTGCGCGCGGCGCCTAGTGCGGCGAGGAATTTCTGCTCCTGGTCCATGATCGCAGGGGCGCACATCTTGCGCGTAGAGCCCATCTGGCCGAACGTGACCTCGTTTCCGGTCAGTGTCACGCCGCCGAAATAGCGGTTGCAGCCCGCGTTACCGCCGACCCGTCCCGGTTCCTGAAACTCGAGCGTGGACTGCAGCATATCGATAACACCTCGGCCCCCGATATCTTCGGCAATCCAGGTGGTACCCTGCAGGTCTTCGGGTCCGGTGGCACTCCCGTCCGGGGAATCGCAGCCTGCTGTCAGAAGGACCAGTACTGCCGGTCCCAGAACGCCGAAAAAGGAATTTTGGTGCATTTCTCACTCCCGTTCGGGTGTCGTTGAAGTTAGGGAAACTCGGCGGTGCTTGCGGGGTCGCCGCTTGCTACGGCTCTTCGGACCGGACCGGCGGAGGTCTGTCGGCCGTTCCCGAGTCCGTCGCCGAGGGAGCGCCGGTTGGGGCAGCGGCCATTCTCGGACTGCGCTGGCTCTTGACGATCCTGCCCGCGGCATCGACATGACAATCGACGGAAAACTCGATCTCTCCCCCCTCGGGTCCCATCTCCCCGGTAACGACACCGCGAACGATATGACCTTTTGGTGTCCCGTCCACCTCGCCTGGGTCGAGCACCCTGGCGAACCCCGGATCCGATGTAGCCGCCAGCGCCGTTTCGAGGCATGCCCCCCGGGCCGCCGCGGCATCCGGATCGATCAACTGCTCCACACGCATCCGGAATGCAGGAACGGCGTTGTAGAGGATGATCAGCCCGATCGTGCCGAAAATCAGAATGGGAACGAGCTTCCTCAGGATGCTGTCCCGGTTACGATCGTGAGGGGACAGAACACCGTGCCCCGGAGAATGCCGTCCACTGTCTTTCAAGAGATCTCCTTAACTTGAACGGTGTGTCGTCGCACGGTGCCAGGATGGGGAAGGAAGTATATCAACGGTTCACGAACCTGTCCCCGCGGCGGGGCTTTCCGTTTTCGGATTCGGTGGTGTCCCGAAGCCGGCATGTCGTGCTTTTACTCCTCTCTGATCAGAAGGTAGAGTGCCGTGCTGGATCGGCGCCACGGGGCCGTGAGAATCCGGTTTTGGCGATCGCAAGGGGAGGGTAATCATGCGCTGGAAAGGGGCACGCAGTAGCTCAAACGTTGAGGATCGCAGGGGGCGTGGCGTGTCACGCGGGATGAAGGGCGGTGGACTGGGCGTCATCATCCTGGCCCTGGTCGCGATGTACTTCGGGATAGATCCTTCGCTGTTCCTCAACCAGGGCGCCGTCGTCACCCAGGGGTCGCCGGCGGTCGCGCCAGGCCCGGCGGGGAAGGACCAGGAGGACGAACTGGCGCAGTTTGTCTCGGTCGTCCTCGCCGATACCGAAGATACCTGGCACGCATTGTTTCGAGAGCGGGGGATGCGCTACGAGGAACCCACGCTGGTCCTTTTTTCGGGGTCAGTGCGGTCCGCCTGCGGATTCGCCGAGGCCGCCATGGGTCCGTTCTACTGCCCCGGCGACCAGAAAGTCTACATCGATCTCAGTTTTTACCGCGACCTGAAGACCCGTCATCACTCACCGGGAGACTTCGCCCAGGCCTACGTGATTGCCCATGAGATCGGGCATCATGTCCAGAACCTTCTGGGGATATCGGACAAGGTTGAGCAGCTGAGACGCCGTGTGGGAAAGACGGACGCGAACCGGCTTTCCGTGATGCTGGAACTGCAGGCGGACTGTCTTGCCGGAATCTGGGCGAATCACGCGGACCGCACACGCCAGATCCTGGAACGCGGGGACATCAGGGAAGCGCTGAACGCCGCCAGCAACATCGGCGACGATCGTCTGCAGAAGCAGTCGAGGGGTTACGTCACACCCGAGTCGTTCACGCACGGCACGTCGGAACAGCGCGTGCGCTGGTTTACGCAGGGCATACGTTCCGGGGAACTCGACAGCTGCGACACGTTTGCCGAGGATTCGGTTTAACGGCCTGTTAAGTTGAAATAACCTCACGGGGCACGATCCGGATTACGCGCGACCGGTCGTCGACTAGAATAGGATCCGGTTTCAGCCACGAACTTTCAATGGAGACACGTTATGGCAATTCCGGTCAGCAAACTCAAGGGGATGAACGGCTCGATCGAAAAGTCCCTCAAGGAGCAGGGCATCGGTAACAGCGAGCAGTTTCTTGAAGCGGCCAAAGGTCCGGGTGAACGCAAGGCCCTGGCGGCAAGTACCGGTGCGGCCGAGCGCGATCTTCTCGAACTCGCGAACCGCGCCGACCTCTCGCGAGTCAAGGGTGTCGCGGGGGTGTTTTCCGACCTGCTGGAAAAGGCGGGGGTCGATACCGTCAAGGAACTTGCTGCAAGGCGCCCCGACAACCTGCACGCCAAAATCGTCGAGGTCAACAACAGCGAGAAGCTGGCCGGACGGGCACCCACGGCCTCCGAGGTGGAGGACTGGGTGTCCCAGGCAAAGGCCTTGCCGAAGACCCTGACGTACTGAATCGCGCGGTTCGGGGTGGCTTGCAGGAAGGGGGCCGGGAGCGAGGTTCAGGCGGGAGGTTCTTCGATAAACGCCTTCAGTTCGGCATACCAGCCGCAGATGATGTCGAGGGTGTAGGCGGCGTTGGCCGGGCTGGGATTGGGCGTCACGAAGACACGCGTATTCCCGATCCGGTGTTTCTGGGCCCCCCAGGGTACCGGGTCGGTGATTCCCTCGCCAAATTTCAGCTGGTTGCGCCAGGCGATCTTCCCGTGGAACCAGGCAACCGCGGGCTGGTACCGCAGCAGTTTCTCGCGCAGGTCCGCCGCACCCCGGCGAAAATCATTCGTGCGAAGTCCGGCGGCGTTTCGTGTCGGTCGCTTCACGATATCGGTAAAGCCGATTCCGTGCTCGCGATACAGTTGCTCGATGGCTTCGCGGCCGGGTAACAGGGCCTCCCCTACGAACCCCGATTGATTGAGCGCCCGCCAGAACCGGTTGCGGGGGTTGGCGAAATAGTATCCCGCCGTCACCGAACCGATGGACGGGTTCAGGCCGATGGATACGAGGCGCAGCCCGTCGCGCAGGTAGTCGGGCAATGTATTCGCGTTGGTCATTTCGGAAACGGTACGGGGCATCCGGTACGAGCGGGCCGGCCTGCTCCGGGCGGCCAGTGATCCGCTCCGGAAGCTATCGCGAAGCCTGTTTTCAATGCCATGATTCCCGAAGAGGAAGGATCAAATGGATTCACTCAGCGAACTCAAAGAATACTTTTATGTGGACCGATCAGGGATCCATGGCGATGGCCTGTTTGCCAGGATCACGATAGATGCCGGCGAATGGATCGGGACCTACGACGGGCCCGATACGGACCAGAATGATACCTATGTCCTGTGGGTGGAGGACGAGCAGGGCCGGTGGGTGGGGCGCGATGGCAAGAACCTGTTGCGTTATATCAACCACAGCGATGCACCCTGCGCCGAGTTTACGGACTACGACCTCTACGCGACAAGGAGCATCGAACCGCACGAAGAAATTACGATCGACTACGGTGACGAGTTCTTTCCCGATGCGGAATAACGCGGAAGAATTAGAAAGTGACGAATAACTTATATTCCGGCCGTTGGTTTCACGCGGCCCGATTCATTGTTACGATGCCCCAGTGCTCTATCCAACTGATAATTGCGAGTTCAGTTGGATAGAGCACTAGCCATTCTTATGACAACTGGATGTAATGTGGAGGGAGAGAAAGTGAATATGGCACTAACCGCGGTACTTCTGTTTTCGTCCGGCCTGGCCGTTGCGCAGACCCAGGGCGAGGCCCCGCAGGAGGAACCGGCCGTGATGTTTATCAAGCAGCTTGACACCAGCGGCGACGGCAAGATCAGCATGGAAGAATTCATGATGCCGGTACAGACACAGGCCGAGGGGCAGTTCAAGAGCATGGACAAGAATGGAGACGGTTTCATCAGCGAGGATGAGGCCCGCGCATTCCAGAAGGAGATGGAGAAGCGCATGGAGCAGATGCGTCAGCAGCAGGGGGAGCGACCCGGGGAACGCTAGTCCGCTTGTTCGGCATGACCTGGTTCGGGTGGCGCCCGAACCGGGTTGACCATTTCTCGCGGGGGGAGTCGTATCGGCGCGTTTCGGTTCGAGACCCTGTTTCCCGTGTCTCCAGCCCGTAGTCCGCCGTCAGGAATTCTGCTGGTGTGCAGGCCGTACCCTCAATTCGCCCGCGCGAACCCCGATCAGCCGCACGCTGCGCCGCAATTCAAATCTTTGCAGGCACCTCAGCGCGGCGTCCCGAATCGCCGGGGTGCGGTCCGTGGGATCGTCCAGGGTGGTCCCGTGGCTGCGGGTCTCGAAATCCGCGTAACGCAGCTTCACCGTCACGTGTCTGGTCTCGAGTTGATGCCTGGACAGTTTGTCGGTGACTGACCGGACCAGTTCTTCCAGGGTTGCCGCCAGTCGTTCCGGTTGCGAGACGTCGTGTTCAAAGGTCGTTTCCCGGCTGATGGATTTTTGTTGCCGCTGGGTGACCAGGGGTCTTTCATCGATTCCGTGCGCGGCGCGGGCGAGGTAGCGTCCCTGCGACCCGCCGAACCAGTCGATCAGGCGCGTCTGCGGCACCGCAGCCAGATCACCGATCGTGCGAATACCCACCGCGTTGAGCTTCTGCCCGGTCTTCGGCCCTACCCCCCATAGTTTCCTGACGGCAAGCGGCATGATGCGGGTCTGCAGGTCCTGCGGCCCCAGGATGACCAGTCCGTCGGGCTTTTCCAGGTCCGACGCGATCTTCGCCAGCAACTTGTTGGGCGCCACTCCCGCCGAGCAGGCGAGTCCCGTCTGCTCCCAAATCCGCTTTTTCAGGGACCGGGCGATGGCCTCGGGGCTATCCGTGATGCCGGTGAGGTCGAGAAAGGCCTCGTCGATGCTCGTGTCTTCCACGACAGGGGAAAATTCCCGGAGAATCGTCTTGATCCGCCGTGACCAGGCCACGTAAAGGGGCATGTCCACTGGCAGGAATACGCCGTGCGGACAGCGCTGGTACGCAGTGCGCAAGGGCATCGCGGAGTGCACGCCGAAGCGGCGGGCCTCGTAGGATGCGGTCGACACGACCCCCCGTCTCGACGGGTTGCCACGACCACCGACGATGACCGGGTCGCCTTCGAGCTCCGGTCGGCGCAGTACCTCGACCGCCGCGAAGAAGGCGTCCATGTCGATGTGCAGGATTCGTCTGTAAATTCGGCAGGCTCCGGTAGCGCTTGCGCCGTTGGTCGCGTCGGCCTCCGGCGCCCCGCGGCGGGGTTGGGGAGAGGGCGGGGATTCTTCACGAACCGACCCGGTATCTACGTCCAGTTCGCCCTGACGGCTTCCGGCGCTGGAATTGCGGCGTTTCGCTATGTCGTATGCCATGGCGACATTCAATGCAGGCAACCATGAGTGATTTACGGCGGTGTATCAGCACCGTGCCGCAGGGCATGTTCCCATAATCGCCGTGTCTGCTTCCGTTCGTGTGTTCAACGGTAAGGTGGACCCTGCCGGATTCCCTAGGGAGGTCGCGGAGGCCCTCATTTCTTGATGCACTATTTATACTAACAGTAGATTTTGGTGAGATCCGCATGTTTTGTCGCATCCCGGGGGCAGGCTTTGACGTCTCCCCGGCCGTCAATTCTCGAGCAATGTCCGAATCTCGGGTGCGATCGGGTATTCGGGATAACGCGCCACGAAACCTTTCAGCATGGCGCGCGCCCGCGCCGTTTCGCCGGTCTCAATCAGTCGCTCGATCTCTTCCAGCTGCAGGGCGGCCGGGGGCGAGTCGTCCGCTAACGACTCCTCACGCGGCATCGCCTGATACCTGAGAGCCGGCGGGGGGGGCGGTTGAAACTTGTGCTGTGGTGTCTGTTCGATCGGCATGTCACGCCTCGACCGGGCGGCCGCGGCAGGCGGCGGGGCGACTTCCGCT
>JAYENI010000175.1:0-8285 GCA_034722015.1 Pseudomonadota bacterium | reverse complement strand
ATCAGTATCACCGGCAGGACGAAGAGGCCTGCGCCGTAGAACAGGAAAGACAGTGCCGATTCCATGCCAATCCAGGCACCGGAGCGACCCACATACAGCGAACTCGATGTGCGAAACGTAGAAGCGCCGCCCCTATTTGAGGTCGAGGCGCCCAGGAAGGCCCCTAACGTCGTGATCGTGCTGATTGACGATATTGGCTTCGGTGGCCCCAGTACCTTTGGTGGCCCGATTCAGACACCTACCCTTGATGCGCTCGCCGCTGAGGGTATCTCGTACAATAATTTCCACACCACGGCGCTCTGCTCGCCGACGAGGAATGCGCTCAAGACCGGCCGGAATCATCATACGGCCAACACGGGCGGCATCATGGAAAATTCGACCGGATTTCCCGGGAACACCGGTCAGGTTCCGAATAGCGTAGCGCCCCTGGCCGAGATGCTTCGGCTCAACGGCTACAGCACGGGCGCGTTCGGTAAATGGCACGAAACCGCAGCTTGGGAAACCAGCGTCTCGGGGCCCTTCGATCGCTGGCCCACCCATCAGGGTTTCGACAAATTCTACGGCTTCATCGGCGGGGAGACGGATCAGTGGTTTCCGCTGATCTACGATGGTGTCACCCGAGTCACGCCCCCGGAGGTAGACAACTATCACTTCACCACTGACATGACCAACCAGGCAGTCAGCTGGGTAAAGGCTCAGCAGTCCATGACACCGGACAAGCCTTTCTTCATGTACTTTGCGACCGGCGCGGTTCATGCGCCTCATCATGTTCCCAAGGAGTGGATCGCCAAGTACAAGGGCAAGTTTGACGCAGGCTGGGATGACGTTCGTGAGAAATCAGTCGCACGGCAGAAAGAGATGGGAGTTATCCCCGCCAACACCAAGCTGCCACCGAAGCCGGAGGACATTAAGGACTGGGATGCACTGTCCGCCGACGAACAGCGTTTGTTCATCCGCCAGGCAGAGGTTTTCGCAGGGTTTCTGGAGCAGACGGACTACGAAGTGGGTCGCGTCTTCGCAGCGATCGAAGAAATCGGTGAGATGGACAACACCCTGATCTTCTACATCGCCGGTGACAACGGTACTAGCGCCGAAGGTGGTTTCGTTGGTATGTACAACGAGATGACTTACTTCAACAATGTCACCGAGAAGGTGGAAGATCTCCTGCCGCTGATCGATGAGTGGGGTGGCCCGGAGACCTTTCCGCACATGGCGGCCGGTTGGGCGGTGGCCTTTGATGCGCCCTTTACGTGGACCAAGCAGGTTGCTTCGGACTTTGGCGGCACCCGCAACGGAATGATTGTTCACTGGCCGGACGGCATCAAGGAGAAGGGTGGAATGCGCAGCCAGTTTGGTCACGTCATCGACATTGCGCCAACCATTCTGGAAGCGGCCGGACTCCCCGAGCCAAAAAGCGTCAATGGCACACCGCAGACGCCGATCGAAGGGACCAGCCTGCTGTACTCATTCAATGATGCAGATGCCAAAGAACGGCACACAACCCAGTACTTCGAGATGTTTGGCAATCGGGCGGTCTATCAAGATGGCTGGTTCGCGAGGACCATACACCGGGCGCCCTGGATGGCCATCAACATGCCTCCCCTGGAGAAAGACATCTGGGATTTATACAACGTCCGCGAAGACTTCAGCCTTGCCAACAATCTGGCTGACAAGCACCCGCAGAAGGTTGCCGAGATGGAGGCGCTGTTCATGAGCGAAGCTGAGAAATACCATGCCTTGCCGATAGATGACCGGGTGATCGAGCGGATGAATCCTGCTATTGCAGGTCGTCCGGATATCATGGGTGACAGAATGACACTCACGCTCTACGAAGGGATGGATGGCATGCTGGAGAACTCTTTCATGAATGTGAAGAACCGCTCCAAAACGGTCACGGCCGAGGTCGAAATTCCCCAGGGCGGTGCTAATGGCGTGATCCTCACCCAGGGTGGACGGTTCGGAGGCTGGTCACTGTATATGAAAGAAGGTAAACCGATTTATACCTACAACTTCCTCGGACTTGAGCGCTTTACTGTCGCATCATCCAGCCCGGTTTCCGCAGGACCCGCTACTGTTGAGCTGGATTTTGCCTACGATGGCGGCGGTGTTGGCAAGGGTGGCATGGCGACTCTTTCCGTTAATGGAAAAACCGTCGCTGAGGGTCGAATTGAAAAGACTCAGCCTTTGATCTTCTCTGCTGATGAGACGGCTGATGTTGGTCTCGATAACCAGACACCAGTCGCGGAGGGGATCGGCATCGGGCGCGACGAGACGCGCTTTACCGGCAAAATTCACAAAATCACACTTGCGGTAAAAGATGTGAAGTAGGGCCTGTCTGACGCAGTCCCGTCTAACGCTGCGAATTAATGGCGGCGCGTTAGCGCGCCGTCCGCTGCAGCCGCAGCGTTAGCTGGATTCGGCAACCCCCAACCGAGAGTAAATAATCAATGAGTAGATTAAACAGCGTGCCGCCATCCTGGACCTCACTACACTGAGGAATAAAAAGTATGAGTGTTTCAAATCAAGTCAAATTGGTCGTTCTTACCTGCATCATTGCAGTGTTCGTTGTAGGAATCAGTATTGGGGGTCCGAAGTTTATCAACGCCGTGCAGATGCACTTTGGATCTAAAGGCAAGATCGAACTCATTGATCGCTGTATTGAAATGCCCGGATGTACCATTGGCCCGGATGAACTGGACTTTTATGAGCGCTATCACACAGTACGGGAGAGTGACGTAGCCCAGGAGATAAAGGAAAGCGAAGCCGTTAAGGAACTGCTGGAGGAGTAAATGCCAAGACTTCTTGACCTCGGGTCCTCGCTCGAGTAGCAAGCTACTAAAACACAGGAGAAAGGAATATGAAACTTAGTAACATGAAACTTATAGGCGCAATGACATCAGGCATCCTGTTAGCATCAATCCAGACGCAGGTCCACGCCGCTGTTGATGCAGGCCCATTCGCGGGATCGATGTTCGATACCCGGGGGTACCTGCAGCTTGCAGACAATGATGATCGTCAGGATAGACGCCAGGAACGTGGCAGGTCGGATGAACGTCAGGATAAAAGGGATTGTCGGCGGGACGAAGGTTATGTCGGCAAAGATAAGCGCGACTGTAAACAGGAAGAGGTCCGGGATGGTGTAAGAGGAAATCAGGGCGGCGGTGATAACGACGACTAGGGACCTGTCCGAGTTTGGCGGCCGTAGCGAGTGGTAGCGCGGGGTCGAGCCGGATTTTTCGGCCGGCATCCGCGTTCGCGCAGTGGCTTGACCATTCCCGGACAGCATCCTGGAAATGTTCGCGAGTAACCGCGAATGAATAGAGGACTGGCGACTCAACAAGAGTGAGCATACCCTGATATGAAAGCGTACAAACTGGCCGGGTGGAAGCAAGGCGGACACTATGTCGACGTGGCCAAGCCGGAGGCCGGCGCGGGTGACGTGCTGATACGGATGGACGGTGCGGGCATTTGCCACTCCGATCTCCACATAATGCACGAGTGGACGCCGGAGATAATGCCGTATCTAGCCAATATGGAGCCAGACTTCACCCTGGGTCACGAGAACGCCGGCTGGATCGAGGCGATTGGCCCTGGTGTGCGGGGCTGGGAGGTCGACCAGGCCGTAGTGATTTCGCCGGTGTGGGCCTGTGGTCGCTGTGCCGCATGCCGTGCTGGCGACGATGCGTACTGCGAGGATTCGATGGGGGTTAGTGGGGGGCTTGGTCTCGATGGCGGCCTAGCCTCGCACATGGTGGCGCCTGCCCGCTCACTTGTGGCTCTCAAGAACCTGGAGCCATCCCAGGCTGCACCCCTGACTGACGCCGGGATGACTTCCTACCACGCGGTGAAGCATTCGCTCGATGTGCTGACACCCGACTCCACTGCTCTCGTGATCGGCGTCGGTGGACTCGGTCACATGGCGGTAGCATATTTGCGCGAACTCACCGGCGGACCTGTCATCGCAGTCGACCGAAGCGATGCAGCGCGGCAAATGGCCACCGATCTCGGCGCAGACCTGGTACTCGACTCGGACGAGACCACGGCCGAGGCGGTGAAAGAGGCAACCGGCGGGCTCGGCGTCCGAGCCGTCTTCGATTTTGTTGGAATCGACGCAACGATGAAACTGGCAGCCACAGTGGTGCGCAAGCGTGGCAAAGTGACAGTGGTCGGCCTCGGCGGCGGAATATTTCCTTTCACCCATGGTTCGCTGCCGTACGCAACGACGATTGGCTACACGTTTGGTGGATCACTGATCGATCTCGCTGAGGTTGTCGCACTTGCCGAGAGCGGGCGCGTTCGTCCACACGTCCAGCACTTCGCTTTCGACCAGATCGGTCAGGCCTACCAGGCGCTGCACGAGGGCAAAGTGAAGGGCCGTGCCGTCATCCTGCCCTAGTAGATCGTTTCCGATATACGGCGACCTATGAATTTATGTAACCGTTCACGGGGTATAGACAACGAATGTTATCAGGGAAGAAAACGAGCGTCAGCTATTGCACCCGCACGGGATGAGGGAGGATTGTAAAGAATGCGGCGGAAGCCAATCGCTGAGCTTCAAGGAGAAGGCATACTTGCGCGGAAATACCGTCATGTGAATCCTGAAAGCAAGGAGGGAGCGGGTTCGTCGTAGAAATAGGCGTGGACGGCCTGAAGAATGAAATTGTAGGCCGAGCGGCCTTGGAGCGCGCAGGTGACTGTCACGGTCCATAGTCGTTCGTTGGCCTCGCGGCCTTTTGGGCTTCGCGTACCCTGGGTGACATAACCGTCAATGACGATGAAGCGAATGGCCTGTTCGGCCATATTGTTGGTTGGATCCATTCCTGGGGTGGTGATGAAACGAAAATAGGCTTCGCCATGAAGGCGAAAGCGATTAGCCATGTTCCGCGCTTCGTTTTTCTCTTCCTTTCTGGGAGAACAGGAAAATAGGGACAGACCACAGAGAAACGCGGTCTGTCCCTTGTCGCCTTGCGCGCCGAGCGAGTGACACGGCGAATCCACACTGACGTCGTTGATGGAGGCAGCCGGTTTCCTGCCAAATCCTGAATCACGCCAGTGTATCTCTATCGAGCGGTCAGATTCGTGTCATGCCTGCTCGGAATAGCTGATCGCGGATATGAAAGCGCCCTGCGGATCGCGAATGACGCAGAACCGGCCCACACCCGGGATGTCACGCGGCTCGACTACGAGAGTGGCACCCAGTTCCGTCGCGGTCCCGGCAACGCTATCCACGTCATCCACCGTCACGTAGGTCCCCCACATCGGCGGTGCCCCCTGCGCCTCGGGCGGTGTCGCCATCATGCCACCGACTTCGCGATCACCCGCCTTGATGACGGTGTAGTTCATTTCCGCCATCTGCATATCGTCGAGCGTCCAGCCAAACAGGCGGGAATAAAACGCCTTGGCTGCCTCGATATCCGACGTCATGAGCTCGGACCAGCTGAATGCACCATGCTGCTTTAACTGCTCATCCATATGTCACCTCCGGGGATTCATCTCGTGTTCGGTTCAGTTTCCGTGACAGGCACGGCCAGATCATATTCTATTCCGGATGTGTGACTTCCAGGTAACTTCGAACGGGAGTACAGGGACAGGTCCAGACCGTAGAGGTTGAAAATGTCAGGGCGCCACTCCCTGTTCCACGTTTTATCCCAAACATCAGGATACAGACTACTGCTTCAGCGCGCCGACGTGCTCCCAGATGGCGAAGCCCTGTATCGCGAACACCACCGCAAGCACGATACAAGCAATGGTCGCCAGCGAGCCTCCAGTCCTGAAACCGTTTCCGAACCACTCTCTTGCACCGAAAAGAACCCCCGCGCCGGTCACAAGAAAACCGAACTCGCTGATCAGCAACATGGTCAGCAAGGGAATGGAGAAGCTGCCTTCCCCGGTTCCCGCCGCTATCAGCACAGCCAGCAACACGGCACCGACTACCAGGGCACTCATCGGGAATTTGTCCCTGCTCACGATACCTCCGTACTATTCATCCTTGCCGGGAGCGTCCACGGACACTCCTGCACTTTTCGAGCGAAGCCGGCCCGTTGACGACCCACTCGATGTCATCGGCACAAAGATCCAGAACCCCGGTCAGGTCACTCTTCGAAAATTAGTGATAGACGTCCTTTACAGTATCGAGTGATCCTGACATTTCCAATCCTTAACCTGGATCCACAGCAATTCACGCACATCTCGAATCGGGTTAAGCGACGCGCCTCTTACAGGGATCATACATTGACGCCGGAAACGCCTCCATCTTCACCAAACGCCCCGTCGGGATCAGCATATTTCCAGATCCGACCGAGAACACCTCAGTGGATACCCTTACCGGGTCCAGGTCGACCAGCGAGAGGTGAGAATAATTATTATCCGCTCGACGGACCGCATGTTTCCAGCGCCTTCGTCAGCATGCGTTCATACATCGATACCACGGAATCCATGCCGTTTTGGCGGATAAAGTGATTGAACTGCGGCGCGGAGTTCAGTTCAATCAGATACCAGTCCCCAACCTGATCGATAATGACATCGAGCGCAACAAACTTGAGTCCGGGCAATTCCAGTGCGGGACGAAACTCGCGTGACACCGTACTGCCAATGTCCCCGGCGCCCAGATCGACGGCTTTACCCCCTTCAGTCTCCCAGTACTTCACTCCGAAATCCCGGGAGGCTCCATACCGTTCGTAGGACAGCACAGGCTCACCGTCAAAACATACCACCCTGATCTCGCGCTCCGGCCTGATGTACGCCTGCGCCAATGCCACGTAGTCGTATTGTGAGGAGTTCTTGTTGAATATCGATTGAATCGCAGAACGGACCTCTTCACTCGTGCGGCAAAGAAACACATTGTCTCCCAACGCACCCTTGTTTCTTTTTACGACAACCGGAAGGGCGAAGTCGTCCTCCACCGAGCGGACAATACTTTCGATGGAGTCGTGAGTGACGTATCTCCTGTAGGCCTCGGGAACGTCATTATCCAGAAACCCGGAAGTCTTCGGCATCCTGACCAAATCATGCAGCAATTCGTACTGGTGCTCCTTGTCCTTGCACAGACCCGCCATGGATTCGGAGTTGAACGGCGTCTTGTTCAGCTGAAAATGCAGCTGCCCTTCGATGATGACGTAGTTTCTGTTCTTGTCCGCGTACCGGAAATCGATCCGGAGTCTCTCACATGCCTGAACGATACAGGCGATATGTGCTTCCATCTGGGCTCGGCTCCGTCCTGTTTCGGCGGGTTCGATCCCGCACCGTCCTTGTGCGCGTTTGCGCATCGCGCCCTGCCACCCGGCAGGACGCTCCGCCGGGGAAAAATCGGTCCCGCGCTATTTTCTCACGAACTGATACACGGAATCCTTCAGGTAACTGCCATCCGCGAAACTGGTGTACGTGGTCTTCAGACGCTGGCCGTCATCGGAAAGTTCGTGCGAGATCTTGTGGACGTGGTTCTGCTTCGACCGGCAGAGTTCGGTGTTCATATCGCACTCGTAGACCAGCGTGTTACCGGTGCTGGCCGGATCCACACGCATTTCCGGCTGGTTCTGTTTCACGCAATAGTGCGTCGCCTTGACCTGGGAGCACGACGCATCCCTGCAATGGTACATGGTCACCATCTCTTTCGGCGTTCCGGGGAGAAGTGTCTCCTGGACGGTACTCCCCTTCCCGATGGTCCTGAAGTTCATCGCCACGGCGTCGGTTCCGACCATCGGTGCGACGACCTTGTGTTGCGTCGCCTTGCCCGCCTGTTCCCCGGCGGGCGCCAGAACCCAGTCCCCTTCCAGATTCGTCATCCAGGTGTAGAGCCCCCTGAACTGGTTCTCCTCGCCGGCAAACCCCTGACCAAGCCCGAGAACCATGGCAATGATGGACACGGCGAATACTGTTCTCATGGCGGCTTCCTCCTATGAAAATGGGGCACGATTTGAGTATAGCTGTCCTAGATAGCCCCGGACTGGAGGGGAACTGCGCCTCACGGAATTGACCGTGCCCTGGTTCCGACTGTCGCCGATCGTTCTACCCGGCAGCGGCGGCACCGCGCCGCGGGGTCTGTATCCCTCCGGGCAGAGCCCCGGGTGGGTAGAATCCCGCGCCGGATGCCCATCCGATATGGCAACCATCCGCATTATCCGACAACCGCACTAGTCCGACTTACCGTTCATCCCCGGACAACCACCGCCCGTCTCGCCCGTCCCTCTATTCTGCGCGTCCGCCCCGCAACCCGCTGACCCACCCCCCCGCGCCGGGATAAGGTTCTCCCCGTGATGTGAATCACATGGGTTTCTTGACAAAGGCAA
>JAYENI010000174.1:0-8426 GCA_034722015.1 Pseudomonadota bacterium | reverse complement strand
ACCCCACAATTCCTCGAGGCGCTGGTCGCGACCGCAAGAATACCGGTAATACTTGTACCGTACCGGATTCTTGATGTAGTAGTCCTGATGGTATTCCTCGGCGGGATAGAACGTCGAGGCCGCCACGATCTCGGTGTAGATTTTCCGCTCGCCCAGCACGGTCTCGGGCACTTCCTGCCTGCTGCGTTCCGCGAACGCCCTCTGTTCGGCAGAATGATAGTAGATCGCCGAGCGGTACTGGCTCCCGCTGTCGCAGAACTGGCGGTCTTTCACCGTCGGATCGATGTTGCGCCAGAAGACCTCCAGCAATTCCCGGTAACTGACCTTGTCCGGGTCGTAGGTCACCTGCACTGCCTCGGCGTGGCCGGTTCCGCCGGCCGAGACCTGCCTGTAGGTCGGATTCCTCACCTGCCCGCCGGTATAACCGGATACCGTTTCGACGACGCCATCGATCCGGTCGAAGGGCCCCTCCATGCACCAGAAGCATCCGCCTGCGAACGTGGCGACCTCGGGCCGTTCCTCATCTGCCTGAAGGGGTGAAATCGCGATCGTGGCGGTCAGCATTATCCCGGCCAGCCGACGCAGTTTCATTTCAATCTTCATATCCCGAATCCTTCCTTTCCTGATTGCCGAATCATTGTTCGAACAGCACCCTGAACTCGCCATAACCCTCTTTTTCGAGGTCCGCGACCGGTATGAACCGCAACGACGCTGAGTTGATGCAGTAACGCAGCCCGGTGGGTTGCGGTCCATCGTCGAACACATGCCCGAGGTGAGAGTCGGCGTTCTTGCTGCGTACCTCCTCTCGCACCATGAAGAAGCCCCGGTCCTTCCTGATCACGATGTTTTCGCCTTCGATTGGCCGGGTGAAACTCGGCCAGCCCGTGCCGGACTTGTACTTGTCCAGCGAACTGAACAGAGGCTCACCCGAGACGATGTCCACATAGATGCCGGGTACCTTGTTGTCCCAGTATTCGTTGTCGAAGGGCCGCTCGGTCCCGTCCTGCTGCGTCACCTTGTATTGCAGGGGAGTAAGACTCCCCCTCAGATCGTCCCTGTCGACCTCTGCGCCCTGCTGGCCCGCCAGAACGGCGATCGCCGCGGTCGCACCCAGGGCGACGGCCAGAATCGCCGGAAAACCATATCGTCTCATGTCGTTTCACTCCTGGTCCCGGAAAATCGGGTCAACCTAAGGCGATTTCCGTCAAATGACATACCATCTTGCTTGTCATTTTCCGGCATTCGCCTAAATCCGTCTGTCAGAGCATGAGACCCGAGAAGTCGCGGGTTCCTTGCTTGCACGCCCCGACTTCTTCGTCCCGGCCCCGGAACAGGATGCGACCGGAAGCGAGCACGCGCTTCCGCAATCGGGATACCGGTCCGCGCGCATCCCCGAATCAGTCCTCGTGGATCGTGATCCGGTAACGCCGGATGTCTCCGTTCGTGCGCACGATGTCCCCGGACCGAAGTGAAAAGTCCCCGTTCCGGCGGTCCCGGTAATACAACACCAGGGTTTCCCTGATCACGGGAAAAGCGATTTCCTCCCAGGGAATCGCCTCTTCCTCGAACAGACGCACATCCAGACTTTCCTCTCCCGGACCGAACTCGAGGTCTTGCAGCGCACCACGGAAAATCAGGTAAACCTGATTGATGTGGGGGAGGTTGAACATCGTATAGAGACCCTTGAGAGCGACGCGTGCGTTGGCCTCTTCCCCTGTCTCGCGGGTGGCGGCCTGAAGGGTCGTTTCTCCGTTCTCCATGAACCCCGCCGGCAGGGTCCACAGACCGTAGCGCGGTTCGATGGCGCGTCGGCAAAGCAATATTCTGTCTCCCCATTCAGGGAGGCAACCGGCCACGATCTTGGGATTCTGGTAGTGGATGGTCCCGCAATCCCCACAGACGTGACGGGGTCGATTGTCACCTTCGGGAACCACGACATCGACTTCCGATCCGCAATTGCTGCAGTACTTCATGACCCTGTCCACCCGCAAGCTTCGGTCCGGGTGATTGTAACCCTTGGACCGACCCGATTCCGTTGGGTTCTCCGGAGACTTGGGCGATTGCCGGAAAGGGCAGCGGCTACATTCGATGGTACGCGGACCAGGGGTGGATGTTCGTCCCCGCGCAGGCGGCTGCGGCGAAGTTCCTGTCGACCTTCAAGGACTATCCGCAGAGCCGGAAGGTCGGGTCGCTCAGTATCGACAACGCCGTCGAGATGCTGGAGAATGCACAGTCCAGCGCCGTCAGATCGCCTAACACCCGGTGAAGCGAACGGAGATCGTCCCGACGACGTCGAACGGTGTCGGCCTGTTTCAGGGCCTGTTATTATCCGCTCACCGAGGATCCCGGCGGTCACCTGTCCCGACCGGGGCGCTCGCGACGACCGGACAGGACGCGTACCTGCCCCGGGATTTGCAATGAAGGCAACGAGCCGGGTCCGTGAACGGACGTCTGGCGGGAGAAACCGACATGCGATATTGGTTCCTGGCGATGACATTGATGGCTTCGAGTGCAGTCTATGCGATCGACTACGGCAAATTGAGCGAATCCGTCGACAAGCAGAAGGCCGCCGGATCGGTCGACAAGGGGCAGGCCACACAGGCGATCCAGGAAAAGGACGTCAAGAAAGGATACGATTCCGTCGACAAGACCGAGGCCAAGGACTCCGTGGATACCGGAAAGGCCATGGAGGCCTTGACGAAATAGGCAGGGTTCTGAATTTACCTCATCATATCCGAGTGCCGGGGTGGTCTATCGAATCGTCGGGACAGGCAGCGACCTGTCCCGGGTTTCACGGCATATCCATCAATCGCCCCGACACCCGGGTCGGCGACCAAAGAAGTGTCAATTCTGATACCCCTCCGAAGGAGAACTCAATGAAACCCGCCCCTGGCAATCGATTCGCGACCCTGATCTTCCTGCTCCTGGCACTGGCGGCCGGCGGCGCCACGGCGAAAACGGACAAGCCCAACATCCTCGTCGTCTGGGGCGACGATGTCGGGCAATCCAACATCTCGACCTACACGCACGGGCTGATGGGCTACAAGACGCCCAGCATCGATCGCATCGCCAACGAAGGCGTGACCTTCACCGACTACTACGGCGAGCAGAGCTGCACCGCGGGGCGCTCGTCCTTCATCACGGGGCAGAGTGTGTTCCGTACAGGCCTGTCGAAGGTCGGACTGCCCGGCGCGGATCTGGGTCTGAGGGTGGAGGACCCGACCATTGCCGGGCTGCTGAAGGCGCAGGGCTACGCCACCGGCCAGTTCGGCAAAAACCACCTGGGCGACCGGGACGAACACCTCCCCACCAACCACGGTTTCGACGAGTTCTTCGGCAATCTCTACCACCTGAACGCGGAAGAGGAACCGGAGAACGAGGACTACCCCAAGGACGCCGAATTCCGCAAGAAATTCGGACCGCGCGGTGTCATCCGGTCCACCGCCGACGGCAGGATCGAGGACACCGGACCGCTGACCAAAAAACGCATGGAGACCGTCGACGACGAGACCTCGGACGCCGCCATCGACTTCATCGAACGCCAGCACAAGGCCGGGAAGCCGTTCTTCGTCTGGTGGAGCGGTACCCGCATGCACTTCCGCACCCACGTCAAGCCGGAACTGCGTGGCATCTCCGGACAGGACGAGTACTCCGATGGCATGGTCGAGCACGACATGCACATCGGGAAATTCCTCGACACGCTGGACGAACTCGGGATTTCGGACAACACCATCGTCTTCTATTCGACGGATAACGGGCCGCACTACAACACCTGGCCCGACGCCGCCGCGACCCCGTTTCGGGGCGAAAAGAACACCAACTGGGAGGGCGGCTGGCGGGTCCCTTCTATGGTGCGCTGGCCCGGAAAAATCGAGCCGGGTACCTGGACCAACGACATCATGCACCATATGGACTGGCTGCCCACATTCCTGGCCGCCGCCGGAGAACCGGACATCAAGGAGAAGCTCCTGAAGGGATACAAGGCAATCGGGCGCGACTACAGGGTCCATCTCGACGGCTACAACTTCCTCCCGACCCTGACCGGGCAGGAAGCGCCGGGGCCACGCAAGGAGATTTTCTACTTCTCCGACGACGGCGATATGACGGCCCTGCGCTACAACGACTGGAAGGTCATCTTCATGGAGCAGAAGACGGTGGGGACCTTTCGCGTGTGGATGGAACCCTTTACCCCGCTGCGCGTGCCGCTGATCGAGAACCTGCGCCGCGACCCCTACGAACGCGCCTCCATCACCTCGAACACCTACTACGACTGGCTGCTCGACCGGGCCTACGTGCTGGTGCCCGCGCAGGCCTACGTGGGACAGTTTCTGGAGACCTTCAAGGAGTACCCGCCGCGTCAAAAGGCCGCCAGCTTCAGTCTCGATCAGGTGATGGAAAAGCTGTTGGAAGGCCCGGGCGCGAGCAACTGAGGCACCAGGCACGACTGACGTTTCAGGCTCGTGGAGCCAAAAAAAGAACGCATCCGGGGATGCCGGATGCGTTCCTTTGTACTA
Source organism: Pseudomonadota bacterium (assembly GCA_034722015.1). GTDB lineage: Bacteria > Pseudomonadota > Gammaproteobacteria > JAJDOJ01 > JAJDOJ01 > JAJDOJ01. The sequence continues at coordinate 3,912 of JAYENI010000174.1, read as the reverse complement.
AAAGCACTGTCACTGATTGCCCCGCATTTCAGGGACCGGGACCAAACCCGGTGCCGCGGGAAACCAGGAGCTCAGCGCGTGTCCCCGGAACTACCCGACACCACCACCTCGTTGCCACTCTCCTCGTCCGTTACCGACATACTTCGTGTGATTGTGTTCATGTCGGCCTCCTTGACGATTGCCCTGCGCGGACCCGTGAAACCGGGTCCTGGCGTGAAGTGCAGGAGGTCTTTGTTGTTCCGGACTTGTGCGACCACCACAATGGCGAGTATAGGCCCCCGATCACGGGAACGGAACGGGACCACCGGAGAGCATCTCTGGGTGCACGTGCGGCGGTGGACAGCGATACCGGATGAATCAGTGCGGAGTACGGCTCGCCTCGTGTACGAAGATCGGACCGTACAGCGTTCAGGAGATTATCGCCGGGATGGTCGAATACTGTCCCGACGCGCGTCTGCAGGGGTGGCGCGCTGCCGTGGGGACAGGCGGCCCGCCCGCCCGGCGATGCGCGGGCAAGCGAACAATCAGGATAGCCTGGGGCTCAACGCCAGAGGATCCAGCCCAGTGTCAGGACCGGAATCAGCCACAGCATGCCCAGTACGATCAAGGTGTCCATCGATTCTCCTTCCGCATTTTTGCTTGGTCTCGGCTGCAACTGTAGGGAAGGGTTCCCGCAGATTCGTCGACGCCCCTCACAAACTGAAAGGTCCACCTGAGGGGACGCGGCGGAACCGTGACGGTGACTGCAACTCGCCCTTGTTGAGAGCATCGCGGAATGGGTTTGATTCATCATTGAAAATCGTCAATCCGGGGACCCGGACCCACCCATGAAGTTCCAGCAAGGATCACGGGCATTGCCCGGTCCAACTGGACAGATACCTCCCTGCGAATCGAATACAGCATGAAAACCAGATGCCCGATAAATCGGTGGAGCCTGTGTATCGGTCTGATCCTGGCAACCGCTGCAACGTCGGCGGACCCGATCACCGGACGGCTTCAGTCGCAATGGCCGAATACAGACTTTTCCCGTCACTCCGTAGCACTCGCAGAGATACGCTCGGGCGGCCCGCCGAAGGACGGCATCCCGGCCATCGACGAACCACGATTCGTCTCCAGTGACGAGGCCGCGGGATGGCTGCAGCCGGAGGAACCCGTCATCGCCCTGAACCTTGGGGATCAGGCGCGCGCCTACCCGCTGCAGATCCTCATCTATCACGAGATCGTCAACGATACAGTCGCGGGCACACCGGTCTCGGTGACCTTCTGTCCGCTATGCAATGCAGCGATCGTCTACATGCGGCGACATGACGGTCGGGTACTGGACTTTGGCACCACCGGCAGTCTTCGCAAGAGCGACATGGTGATGTACGACCGGCAGACGGAGAGCTGGTGGCAACAGTTCCTGGGAGAAGCCATCGTAGGAGAGCTTACCGGGAGCCGTCTGGATCAGTTCCCTTCCCGGATCGTTGCTTTCACCGACTTCCGCCGGTCCTTCCCCGACGGGCTCGTGCTGTCACGTGACACGGGGCACCAACGACCCTACGGTCGCAACCCCTATCGTGGTTACGACACCATTGGCCAGCACCCTTTTCTGCTGGACGACCCAACGGACCCCCGACTGCCCGCAATGGAACGGGTCCTCGGGGTACGCCTCGGGGAGTCAGTCCGCCTCTACCCCTTTCCTGTGTTGCAGGACAAGCCCGTCCTGAACGACCGAATCGGGAAGACGCCGGTGGTGATCTTCACCCGCTTCGGCATGCTGTCGGCACTCGATGCCTCGCGAATCCGGGATGCGCGACGCGTCCCGGCCGCGGCGGCATATAGTCGGGTCGTAGACGGAAGGCTCCTGACCTTCGTTGCGCGCAGGGACAGAGTCGTCGATGAGGAAACAGGTTCGGTCTGGGATGTTTTCGGACGCGCCGCGGAGGGACCGCTGTCGGGCCGACACCTGGAACCGGTTCAAGGCGGCGTACACTTCGCGTTTGCCTGGCTGGCATTCGAGCCGCGAGCGGAAATTCACGGAAGCGGCGATTGAGTCGGGCGCGTTCTCCCGATCCACCGGGAGGGTGTAAGCGGTCGCCGTCCGTGGTCTCCTTCGACCACACAATCGAAAGTGGCGCCGCACCCTCCCGGGAATCGGTCCGGACAGCTCCGTCAGGCGAGGCGACTCATGTGGGCCTCGTATCGGGTCAGTTCGTCGGGATTGTTGATATCGTAGATCGTGCGTTGTTCGCGTACCCGGGAATCGGGATAGAAGTGACACATCCTGCGCTGCGCGTCTTCGGCATCCCGAACACTGGAAAACTCCTCCTGGACCAGCTTGTAGATCATCGACTCAAGCACGTCTACGATGAAATAGGACTTTACGGTCTTCAGCATTGTCTTCTCCTCCTGAGACTTTCTCACTTCCCTTGACGAGAAACCGCAAGCGGCTTGCTCGACCTTGAGTATTAAACGAATTCAGTCGGAATTAAGACGATTGGAATCACATTTCCGCCTTCAAGGGACGCGCCATCGCGACGTGTCGTGAGCGGCGTTCCAGTGTTGCGCACATGGCCACTGTATACAGCAGGAGTCCCATGTGGCCGATTTCATGCGGTTTTTTCGCGCGACAAACGATCCTGGACTAGACTCCTCATAAGGCGAAAACGCCGCTGGATCCGATGGCGCTCGATCACAAAAGCAAAGACAGCGGGATTGCACGAATGGACTCGGACGAGGACGCCCCCTCCGACGCGGAGTGGGTGCGCACGGTTGTGTACGGGGACAATGCCGAATCAGGGATTCGGCGCATCACCGGGAGCGAACACGGCTGGCAGGTCATGGCGTCCGCCAAACCGACGCGTCGGTTGCTCCTGAGGTACAACGACGAGATCCTGGAATTGACGAAAACCGCCGCGCCGATCGTGGTCGGCCGCCAGCGTGATTGCGACCTGGTGATCGACGAACTGCACATTTCCGGGTCACACGCGCGATTCGAGTATTGTTCGGGCCGATACGCCCTGATCGATCAGAGCCTCAACGGGACGTACGTCGATACCGACTTCGATGGGAGGGTCCATCTCGTGCGGTCGCGCATGTTTCTCTACGGCAACGGGATCGTCAGCCTGGGAAAACCGGTCCACACCGGCGACCGGTTCCTGCTTCACTACTTCTGCAACTAGCGCTGGATCCGGCACGAGTCTCCGGATCAGCCATCGCTGCGGATCATCTTGCGGATGCCGCGAACCGCCTGACGGGTACGATGCTCGTTCTCGATCAAACCGAATCGAACGTGGTCGTCTCCGTATTGGCCGAAGCCGATTCCCGGTGACACCGCGACCTTTGCTTCGTTGAGCACCTTCTTCGAGAACTCGAGCGATCCCATATCCCGGTACTGTTCCGGGATGGGTGCCCAGACGAACATCGTGGCCTTGGGTCGCTCCACCGGCCAACCGGCATTGCTGAGTCCGTCACACAGGACGTTGCGACGTTCCCTGTAGGTACGCCGAACCTCGTCCACGCAGTCCTGCGGGCCTTCCAGCGCGGAAATGGCAGCCACCTGGATCGGTGTAAACATCCCGTAATCGAGATAGGACTTCATGCGTGCCAGTGCCGCCACCAGCGTCTTGCAACCGCACATGAACCCAACCCGCCAGCCAGGCATGTTGTAGGTCTTGGACAGCGAGTAGAACTCTACCGCGACGTCACGGGCCCCCGGCACCTGAAGGATCGACGGGGCGCGGTACCCGTCGAAAACGATCTCCGCGTAGGCGATATCGTGAACCACCCAGATATTGTGCTCGCGCGCGATCCCGACGACCCTTTCGAAGAACGCCAGGTCCACACACTGCGTGGTCGGGTTGCCCGGAAAGTTCAGGATCAGCATCTTCGGCTTGGGCCAGGCGTCCTTGAGCGCCTTCTCCAGTTCCT
>JAYENI010000173.1:0-8496 GCA_034722015.1 Pseudomonadota bacterium | reverse complement strand
GCTCGGGCTGGGGCTCCGGAGCAGGCTCGGGCTGGGGCTCCGGAGCAGGCTCGGGCTGGGGCTCCGGAGCAGGTTCGGGCTGGGGCTCCGGAGCAGGCTCGGGCTGGGGCTCCGGAGCAGGTTCGGGCTGGGGCTCCGGAGCAGGTTCGGGCTGGGGCTCCGGAGCAGGCTCGGGCTGGGGCTCCGGAGCGGGCTCGGGTTGAGGCACCGGAGCAGGCTCGGGCTGGGGCTCCGGAGCAGGCTCGGGCTGGGGCTCCGGAGCGGGCTCGGGTTCAGGCAGCGGATCAGTTACCAAACCCGTGTCGGGAAGGCTTGCGGTCGGAGAATCCGGATCCTGTAGTCCGGACTCCGTAGAGTCGGCGACTAACTGTACCTGCCCACTAGTCGGGAAGTTTTGAAAATCAATGACTATGGGACCGTCCAACATGCCGTCGGAGCAACCGGTCAGGGCGAGGGCCGGGACAACGGTGGAAACAAGAGCGAAGTTACGAATTGAAGCGATCATTACAGTGCACCCCGTGCGTTATGCTGCGGGGGGGACGCCAGTAAGGATCGATTCAGACCTGTAACAAGTTACAGTAAGGGCACGCGCAACGGGGCTTTCGCCGAGTCTGCGTTGGTGAGTCACCAGCCCGTCTGATTTCCCGGCGGCCCGGCTATCGTAGTTTCCCTGAGAGGGAGACCTTAGACCCGCAGCTTTGCGCCCCGACCTTTCGACCGGTTTGCCTTTGTCAAGAAACCAACGTGATTCACATCACGGGGAGAACTGTATCCCGGCCGGGGTGACGGATCAGCCGCTACACGGACGGACGGGAAGTTTCGGGAGACGATGCGGACGGGAGGTCGGAGAGTGGAGATGAACGGCCCTGTCAACACGCGCGACGGCATACGGGACGATGAGTCCTCTACGCCACTATCCTGAACGGCTCGGATGCCGAAGCGCGATACGAGATCTCTCGGGAGTCGGGTGCGCCTATTCGCCGTCCACCGGCAGACCAGGGGCGAAGAGGGAAATCCCGGCCTCCTCGTACCAGCGCTGGATATCGTTCCAGACCTCGTCGGCCGATTCGGCGTACCGGAACAGCTCCCGGTCCTCGTCGTCGATGACACCCTCCTCGCAGAGAAAGTCGACGTCGAACGCCTTGCGCCAGTAGCTTTCGCCGACCAGGACGATCGGGACCGCCGGCATCTTGCCGGTCTGGATCAGCGTCAGGGTCTCGAACAGTTCATCGAAGGTGCCGAAACCGCCCGGGAAAGCAACCAGCGCCCTGGCGCGCAGGAGAAAGTGGAGCTTGCGCAGGGCGAAATACCGGAAGCGAAAGCAGAGGTCCGGCGTGATGTAGGGATTGGGATACTGCTCGTGGGGAAGATGGATGTTGAGCCCGACGGTGGCGCTCCCGGCATCGGAGGCGCCCCGGTTGGCCGCCTCCATCATCCCCGGACCGCCCCCGGTCATCACCACCAGGCGACAATCGCGGGGCCCCTCTCCGGATTCGGCCACCAGCCGGCCGAACTCCCGGGCCATGTCATAGTAGCGGCTCTTGTCGCGAATCCTTCTGGCGATGACCAGGCGACGATTCAGCACCTCGTCATCGGGGTGCGCTTCGTGCGCCGTCTTCAATGCATCGACCTTCACCTGAGCGGCGGCGGGTTCGACGATGCGCGAACTCCCGAATACGACGATCGTATGTTCGATGCCGTACGCTTCCAGCGCCAACTGGGGTTTGAAATACTCGAGTTGAAGACGGACGCCGCGGTTCTCGTCGCGGTGCAGGAAGAGGATGTCTTCGTCGGCCTGCCGGTACGAGGGACTCGCGAGAATCCGCTCGAGCTTTTCCGGTGCCTCCGGGTCCTCCGCGGAGGGCTTCGGTCGTTGCCAGGGTAAGGGCTCGACGCGCGACCCGTGGTCGGGTGGTGCGGGCACGTCGGGGCGTTTTCCGGTAGTCACCTGGCGATTCGCTTGCGGATGCAGTGTCGGGGCAGGCGGAGAACGGTATCCGCACGCCGGAAATGCCGGTCACACCCCGGCGCGGCAGGGCCCGGGACTACTCGCGTGACCTGGAGACGATGTGGGTAAGTTGCCCCACCTCGAAATTGAGCTCATAAATGAAACTCTGCGAGGCGCGATCGTAGATCCAGCGGTTCATTTCCTTCGTGGTGGGCTTGCCACACTTCTGTTCCACCTGGTATTCGGTGTCACCCGGCTCCACCAGCGACTGTCCGCAAGTCATGGTGTCGGCAAGCAACTGCGATGGCAGCAACATTGAAACGAACAGCGATGTCTTCACGATGAATTTCATGCCGGGATCTCCCGCGAGGTTGTCGACAAACCGATTAGTAGAAGGTTAGCAGGTCATTGAAAATCCGCGGCCGGCGCGCCAGCCGAACCGGGTTGCACATGCGTGCGAGCCAGCAGGAGATAGAATGCGGGAACGACGAACAGGGTGAACAGCGTGCCAATCCCCAGGCCCGCGGCGATCACCAGTCCGATGTCAAAGCGGCTGACGGCGCCGGGCCCGGAGGCGGTCAACAACGGCGCCATGGCCAGTACCATGGACGCGGTGGTCATCAGGATCGGGCGCAAGCGGATGGAAGCCGCCTTTTCCACGGCCTCCCGCTTGCTCAGGCCCTCGCGAATCTGCAACTGGTTGGCGAATTCGACGATGAGGATGCCATTCTTGGCGATCAGGCCGATCAGGGTGATCAGCCCGACCTGCGTGTAGATGTTGATGGTCGCGAAGCCGATCATCAGAAAGGCGAGGGCGCCCGCGATGGACATGGGTACCGACACGAGGATGACGATCGGGTCCCGCCAGCTCTCGAACTGCGCGGCCAGCACCAGGTAGATCACCAGCACAGAGAGAAAGAACGTCACGACCAGGGCGCTTCCCTGGCGTGCGTATTGACGCGATTCGCCGGCGAAATCGTAAGTAAACCCTCTCGGAAACACCTCCGCGGCCTGCGCCTCGAGAAAATCGATCGCATCGCCCTGGGTCACCCCGGGGGCCATGATGCCCTCGACGGTCACGGAGTTCAGCTGCTGAAACTGCGTCCGCTTGCTCGGCTCGACGCTTTCCTCGAAAGATACGATGGTCGACAGCGGAACCAGCGCTTCCGAGGCCGTGCGTACATAATAGGTGTCCAGCAGTTCGTGATTCAGTCGAAACCGCCGCTCGACCTGCGGGATGACCTTGTAGCTGCGACCATCCAGGCTGAAGCGGTTGACATAGTTTCCGCCGAGCAGGGTCGCGAGGTCACCTCCGATTTCCCGCATGTCGATTCCCAGGTCGCCCGCCAGGTCCCGGTCGATCACGATGCGGGTGTGCGGTCGATTGAACTCGATGGACTTGCGCAGAAACATGAACAGACCGCTTTGCATACCCCTGCCCACGATCTCGTCCGCCACCTCGTCGAGCTGCACGTAGTCCGAGTCGCTGTTAATCACGAACTGCAGGGGCAACCCGCGTCCCGATCCCGGCAGACTGGGGCGCGGGAACACGGCGGTCTGGAAACCGGCCACGGTGGCGAGTTTTCCCTGCACCTCCGGCTGGACCTCTGATTGCGAGCGCTCCCTTTGCGAGGGCGGACGCATCTTGAACCCACCGAAGACGACACTGGGGTCGCCACCGAAACCCAGCAGGAAAAAGCCTTCATGGTATTCCGGGACGGTCTCGAACAGTTCGACGATCCTGCGCCCATACGCCTCGTCGTATTCGATGGTCGCAGTCTGCGGAGCGCGCGCCTGAAAGAACAGGATGCTCTGGTCCTCCGTCGGGGCAAGTTCGCTCTTGCTCATCGTGAACATGAACCAGATGCTTCCCAGCACCACCAGCGCGAAGGTAACGGTGACCGGAACGGTGTCCAGGGACATTCCGAGCAGCCTCCGGTACGAGGTGGCCAGACCGGCGAAAAACCGGTCGACACCGTGTTCGAACCGGCCTGGTTCGCCGCCGGACTTGAGTACACGGGAGGACAACATCGGGGACAGCGTAAGCGCCACGACGCCGGAGACGAGAACCGCCCCCGCCAGGGTGAAGGCGAATTCCGTAAACAGGGTGCCCACCAGCCCGCCCATGAACCCGATTGGCGCGTAGACCGCCACCAGCGTGGTCGTCATGGCGACGATCGGCATCGCCAGTTCGCGCGCGCCCCGTATCGCCGCCTCGGTACGCGAATGGCCCTCCTGGATGTGACGGTGCACGTTCTCCACCACGACGATGGCGTCGTCCACCACCAGGCCGATGGCGAGCACCATGGCCAGCAGGGTCAGCAGATTGATCGAGTAGCCCGCCAGCAGCATCAGGGAACCGGCACCGATCAGGGACAGCGGCACCACCACTGCCGGAACCAGGGCTGCGCGCAGCGAGCCCAGCGAAAGGAAGATCACCACCAGCACGATCGTCACCGCCTCGGCCAGGGTGCGGAATACCTCGTCGATCGAATCGTTGATGAAGACGCTGGCGTCGTAGGGGATGTGCGCGGCCAGTCCCTCCGGCAACTGGCTGCGGATGTCCGGCAGGGCCTCGTGCACGCGCGCTGCCACCTCCAGCGGATTCGCGCCCGGGGCCGACTCGATGCCGATGAAAATGGCCGTCTTGCCCTTGTACCAGCTCGACGAGTCGTAATCCTCGGCGCCGAGATGTGGACTCGACACGTCACTGATACGCACCAGCGTATCTGCGGACTCGCGCACCACGAGTCTGGCGAAGTCACCCGGTTCCGAAACGTCGGTGGTGGCGCTGAGGTCGATCATCACATGATCGTCCTTCGTCTGACCCACACCGGCGAGATAGTTGTTCGCCCGCAGTACATCGCGCACGTCACCGGCGGTCACACCGAGGGCCGCCATGCGCACCGGGTCCAGCCAGACGCGCATGGCGAAGACCTTGTTGCCGATCAGTTCCGCCTTGGCCACGCCCGGAAGCGCCTGAAGCCTGGGCTGCACGACCCGCCACAGGTAGTCCGTGATCTGCGGCGGCGACATGGAATCACTGTAAAAGGCCATGTACATCAGCGCGGTCGGGTCGCCGGTCGTGGAGTCGATGACCGGGTCCTCGGCTTCGGAGGGAAGCACATTACGCTGGCTCGCGACCTTGGCCTGGATCTCGGCGACGGCGGCGTTGGGATCGTAATTGAGCTCCATCTGCGCCTCGATGACCGACACGCCCTGCGTGCTGGTCGCCGACAGGAAATCGATACCGTTAGCCTCGGCGATTGCCTGTTGCAACGGGGTGGTGATGAATCCCTTGACAAGGTCGGCATTCGCGCCGGGATAGATCGTCGTGACCGTGACCACGGTGTCCCGGGTTTCGGGATACTGCCTTACCTCGAGGGAGCCCAGGGAGCGCAGACCCACCACGAGGATCAGCAGACTGACCACGCTGGCCAGCACCGGCCGATGGATGAAAATGTCGGTGAATTTCACGATCCGGACACGCCGGGCTCGAGCACAACGCTGTTATCGATCGTGACCGACTGCCCGTTACGCAACTTGACCTGCCCCGCGCTGACCACCCGATCCCCCTCGGAAAGGCCTTCCACGATGCGAACACGTCCCTCGCGAGCCTCTCCGGTTTTGATCTGGATGCGGCGCACGGAGAGCGGGTCCGCTTCGCCGTCGACGACGAACACGGAGTCTCCGTAGGGCGTATAGGTGATGGCGGTGCGGGGCAGGGTGAGTACGCTTTTCTCGAGCGGCAGAATGATCCTGACCCGGGCGAACATACCGGGACGCAGTTTCTCCCCCGGGTTGGCGATCGTTGCCCGGACGCGAAGATTTCGGGTCGTTTCCTCGACCCGGGGTTCGATCGCCGTCACGCGCCCCTCAAAGCCTATACCGGGCCAGGCCTTCACGGTGGCCTGTACCGGCTGATCCATGTGCAGGAGTGGCAGATCACCCTCCGGGACGCTGAAGTCCAGGTGAATCGGGTCCAGCGATTGCAGGGATACGATCTCGTAACCCTCCTTGAGATACTGCCCGGCATCCACCCGGCGGATTCCGAGGACACCGGAGAAGGGCGCCTTGATCTCTTTTTTCTCGATCGACTGCCGCTTGGCTTCCACCTGGGCGCGCGCATTGTCCAGGGCCGCCTCGGCCTGGTCGTAGTCGGAACGGGACACCGATTTCTTTTCCAGCAATTTGGCGAGGCGATTGAATTCAACCTTCGTCAGACGGCTCTCTGCAATCAGTCCGTCGAGCTGCGCCCGGTCGACGCGCCCGTCGAGTCTAACGAGGAGGTCGCCTTTCTCGACACGGCTCCCCGACGTGAATGCAATGGACTCCACGATCCCCGGCACCTCGTTGGCGACGAGTACGCCCTGAACGGCCACCAGGCTGCCGACCGATAGCAGGAAAGGCTGCCAGCTCGATCGTTCCACGGTCGTCACCGCGACGGTGGCGGGCGGCGGCGCGGCGCCGAGCGTCGCCTGCATCTGACGCTGTTGATGGAATTTCAATCCGAACAGGCCACCGAGAAGCAGACCAAGGAAAATGGCGAGCAATACGAACCGCCTGACGATCAACGGCATGCGATTATCCGGGACGAACCGAGGACGGATGGTGGAAAGATGGTCGGCTGCGCAATCGTCTCATTCCTCGTTTTTCATGTAAGTCAGCGCCTCGAGTCCCGGGTTGGGCATGCCCGATATCTTCCAGGCCTCGACGGGCCCCCTGAACAGTCGCCTGACGCAATGCTTTTCCATCCCGACACGGTCACAGATAATCTCCATCGCACAGAGCGAGGCGTGTTCGAGACAGTGCTCGCGAATGTCCCGGATGACACTCAAGTGCTCGTTTCCCAGATCGGGTATCCCCAGGTCCGCCGCCATGCGTCTGGCGATCGGCTCGCTCCATGCATCGGAATCCTCGAGAAACCCGTCGTCGTCGAGTGCCACACCCAAAGACCCGTTCATTGCATCACTCCTCACTTTGCCCGTTTTAAGGTTCGAATAGTATCTGGATTCTAGTACGCGTTCCGCCGGCACCTGAATCCGTCCGGTACCCGGAAGTCCGCAGCACCGGGGGAACTGCCGCCCACAGGATTTCTGCTATCCTACTGCTATCCTACCGCCCCCCGTTCGGGTCCGGCTAGCGCAGAGGTGGCAGTGAATCAGCGAAGAGATGGAACCATCCACAGGATCCTCGCCGTTCGGTTGCTGATCACCGCCCTGGTCATTGCCGTACTGGTCAGTCTCCTGGTCGTGTTCACCGCCAGGGAGCGTGTCAGCGAAATCGCGGTCGACCGTGCCATGCAGGGCGCGATGACCATCAGCGTGCTGACTGCGGACATCCTCGATGAACCCGGGTTACCCCGCCGTAGCGAACTGCAGGCAAGACTGGACCGGTTCACTGGTTACACCCCGAACTACACCTCGGGCCGATACTCCTTCGTCCTCGTGAAGTCACCGGATGGCACCGGGATCGCAAGACTTACCGGGCCCGGTCTGGCCTCAGAGAAGGCCATGGCCGCCGTTGCGGCCGCCGGCCTGCCGGCCCCGGTAAACCCCGACGACGTCGCGCATCAACTCACGGAAATCGACGGCAAGCATCACGTCGTGATCGCCGTACCCCTGGTGACCTCGCAGAACCGGGTCGCCGCGCACATCGACGCCATCTTCACGGTGTCAGACCAGGCAATCAGAAAGGTCGACGCCGGGCTGATCCGCGCCGTGGCGATTTCCGTCGGCATCGTCGCGCTGACCGCGTTGCTGCTGTACCCGACGATACTGCAACTTCTCAGACGCGTCACGAATATGTCGGGCAGACTCCTGGACGCCAATCTGGAGACGATCCAGCTGCTCGGTTCGGCGATCGCCAAGCGCGACAGCGATACCGACGTGCACAACTACCGGGTGACGCTCTACGCGGTGCGACTGGCGGAGAAGCTGGGGGAGGCGCCCGACCGGATCCGAAGCCTGATCAAGGGTGCCTTCCTGCACGATGTCGGCAAGTTGGGGATACGCGACAATATACTGCTCAAGCCCGGTCGGCTCGACGAGAACGAGTTCGAGGAAATGAAGACCCATGTCAAGCACGGGCTGGACATCGTCAGCCGTTCGGACTGGCTGAGCGAGGCGGAGGAGGTTGTCGGCTATCATCACCAGAAATACGACGGTGGCGGCTACTACGGCGACCTGAAGGGTAAGGAGATTCCCCTCAACGCACGCATCTTCGCCATCGTCGACGTGTTCGACGCCCTGACCTCCAAACGTCCCTACAAGGACCCCCTGGGATTCGACAAGACGATGGAGATCCTGCAGGAAGGCAGCGGGAGCCATTTCGACCCGGATGTCCTGGAGGAGTTCGGGGAGATCGCCCGGACGCTGTATGATGAATTCGGTCAGGGTGACGACGAGTACGCGCGGCAGGCACTGGAAGCGACCATCGACAAGTATTTTCGTCAGGACACGGCGTTGCTGATGGGCTAGACGCCTGTGGCGACACTTCCGGAAGCCGACCAGAGCTGGCCTATTTAGTATTTAACATAATATCTATTA
>JAYENI010000172.1:0-8572 GCA_034722015.1 Pseudomonadota bacterium | reverse complement strand
CGTCGGCGAACAGGTATTCGTCGAAGGGGAAACCATCGGTGAAGAAGCGCGTGCCCGCGATCCGTGTGATGGGTCGCCCGGGTCGGCGCAGATCGCCGAACGCGAACTTGGCCGCCCCCGAGAGCACGTCCGCGGGCGGGTTCTTGTGTGCCGTCCCCCCGAACAGATGGTCGTCGAGGATCTTCGGCTGGTCACTGCGCCAGAAGCGCTCGTAGGTCCGCCGCGCCAGCGGCATGATGCCCTGGTCGTAGACCAGCGACTCGATCTCGTCCTTGTAGCCCTTGAAGGCGGAGAAGGTCGCAAACTCCAGCGACTGCTCCAGCAACTCTCCCTGAAACACGACGTGTCCGCTGTTGTTGTAGGTGCCGCGCTGGTTGTGGCAGGCGCGGCAGCTCGGTGCCACGACGCCCAGATAGAGTGGACTCTTGTCGCCGTCGGCGCCCGCGTTTTTCCAGCCCGTCGGGACAAAGGTCCCGTTAAAGGTCGCGTCGGGCATGCCCTCGCCGCCGTACCAGCCCTTGACCAGCGTCTTCGTCGTGCTGGTGGGATTGGTGTCGAAGATCGTCGCGTTCATCGCCTTGAACGTGCTTTCCTGCATGGCGCGCGTCAGAGAGGGGTGAAACTCGTAGGTGTCGAGGTCCCAGGGAATCCATTTTGCTCCCGTGTCGCCACTATCCTGGTAGGTCGCGAGCGTGCCGTGGAACCCGCCGGCCTTTGGTTTGCCGCCGTGGCAGACGTTGCACAGACCCGGGACGAACTTTTCACCCCGCCCGTCGAGGTCCGCGCTCGTGACCCGGTCATCGGCCGAATTGAACACGTAAAAAGTGGTGAACTTCGGCTTGTCGGTCACAGCCAGACCGGTGTCCTTGTTTACGGGGTGGCCGTACTCCATGGCAACCGTCGCAATCAGGTTGGTGGCCGCGATGGCGTCTTCAACGGTGGGATAGTTCTGCACGAAGGAGGCCACGCGGTCGCCGGATTTTTTCACGAACATGCTTCTGCCGAAATTCAGGTCCGCCGCGTTCTGATACACGGCGTGGGAATCGGCATTGGCGTCCGCGCTGCCGTCGAATCCGTTCCGCGTCTTCCAGTCGGCCAGCGTGGTCTTGCGGTCCAGCGGATCGATGACCTTGTAATAGGCCGAGGCGTTGGTCTCGCTGCCGCGGAACACCCTGTCCGAAGAGTGAAGGGGGAAGGTCAGGAATTTGTTTGCGTCGGGCGGCGTCAGCGACACGAGCAGGTGGTCGATGTTCGGTCCGCTGGCGCCATCGGTGGCCAGACGGATCACGTTGGCGCCGCTTTCCAGTTTCACGAAAAACTGTACGGTCTGCCAGTTTCCCCAGCGCTGCGTGAAGGGAAACGAGACGTCGGAGCTTACCGGGACGCTGTTGGCCAGGATATCCAGTGGCCGGGACTCGTCGACGCCCAGGGCGTAGCGAAACTCAAGCTGGTACAGGCCTCGCATCGGCGTATTGACGGTCCACTCGATATTGCCCTCCCCGACAAAATCGACGAAACCCGACCCGGTATAGCCGTCGTGGTTCACGGCCACCTCTATCGAACCGTCGTGAGCCGCCTCCTCGGCCTCGAGCAGTCTGACCGCGCTGCCCGTGGTGGGCCCAGTCACCGCCGCGAGCGATCCGTCGATCGGGGCAATACCGGGGTGAGGTTTCAGGGGTTGGGTGCCGGCGAGGGTAGCGGCCATGGCCGGGACCAGGACCAGAGAGACCAGGCAGATCGAGACGAGCTGTGCTGTCAATGCCCGGTATGATCGCGTCGTTTCCATAATTCCTCCCGGTGGCGGGGCGGCTTGCGGTGATGCTATCAATCTATTGCATCCGGCAGGCGATTTTTGTGAGAAAGCAGCGCGCCCGGGTGTGAAATTGTTCACGCTTGCATTGCCGGCATGGGCAACGGGCACAGCGAATTACCGCGGTACGCAAAGATGCACATCGCATCAGGTTCGGGTTCCGCCCCGGTTGTCGAACGGGGGTCCCGGCGGCCTACCCCAGAACCCCCGGGGAAGCGGACGCGCTATACTCCGGGGACATCGTTTCATGATTCGACACTTCGATCCCTGACGCGCACATGTCGGCCTACCCGGAGAATATCGGCAAGTACAAAATCGTGTCAGTGCTGGGCCGGGGCGCCATGGGCACCGTGTTCCAGGGCATCGATACTGTCATCGATCGCAACGTGGCCATCAAGACCGTCGCGCGCGGCGGCACGGAGCACGAACAACAGCAGCTGGCAGAGCGGTTCAAGCGCGAGGCACAGGCTGCCGGCAGGCTGTCGCATCCCAATATCGTCGCAATTTATGAATACGCCGAAGAAGACGATTGCGCCTATATCGCAATGGAGTTTGTCGACGGCGAAACCCTGGCCCAGTATCACAGGCGTAGCGAGTCACTGGGGATCGACGAAATCTGCTCGATTCTTGCCCGAGTCCTGGATGGTCTGGATTACGCCCATGCCAGGGGGGTGGTACACCGCGATATAAAACCGTCCAACATCATGCTGACCGGCTCCCTCGAAGTGAAGGTGACCGATTTCGGTATCGCGCGGCTCGAGTCCTCGGCCATGACGCAGCTGGGCGCGGTGCTGGGCACGCCGGGTTACATGTCGCCGGAGCAATTGCTCGGACAGCCCGTGGATCAGCGCACGGACATTTTTTCCTGTGGCATCCTGCTCTATGAACTGTTGACCGGGGAACGGGCCTTTCCCGGGAACGACATCAGTTCGATTGTCTACAATGTCGTGCACGCGGACCTGCCGCCTCCCTCGTCGCGGACCCCCGATGCCCCGGAAGACCTCGACGCCATCGTGGCAAAGGCGCTCGCAAAGAAGCCGGCCGACCGGTTCCAGTCTGCGCGGGAATTTGCCCAGGCGCTCCGGCTGTACCGCCGAACCCGCACCGTCGTGCTGGATCCCGATGCCCTCGACCAGACCCGCCTGGACGACACCCGCAGCATGGAGTATGCCGTTGATCCGGCGGTCCGCAGCGGTGCCACCGTGGTGCGCAGGACACCGGCTGCGCCGCGAGAACCTCCCCGCGATCGCTCGAGTAGGGAAAGGGAGAACGCGAGACCTTCCAAACGCCGTGGTGTCTACTTCACGGGAGCGCTCGCACTCCTCGTCCTGCTGATCGCCGCCGTCTGGTACATGCCGAAAAAGGATCGATGGCTTGCCCCCCTCTTGCAAACGGGCGGGGAAGAGGCGCGGAAAACGCCGCCCGCACCCGGGTATGTGGCAGGCGAGGTATTTTCCGATTGTCCCGAGTGTCCCCGACTTGTGGTATTGCCGCCGGGTGAATTCATGCAGGGGTCACCCGATTCCGAAGCGGGACGTCAGGCCAGCGAAGGTCCCGAACATCCCGTGCGTATCGAATACCCGTTTGCGCTTGGCCAGTTCGAGGTGACCCTCGCGGAGTTTGGCCGCTTTGCCGAGGAGACCGGATACCGGATGGACGGATGCCGGTCCTATGACGGCGAGTGGAACATCGAAAACGCCACCAACTGGCTCGCCCCCGGTTTCACGCAGGACGAAGACCACCCCGTGACCTGCGTCTCCTGGTCGGATGCCATGGCCTATGTTGAGTGGCTGTCGCAGAAAACCGGTGCGACCTACCGGCTGCCGAGTGAGTCGGAGTGGGAATATGCGGCCCGGGCCGGAAGCGAATTGCCGCGGCCCTGGGCAGGTGACACGAGACTGGCCTGCGGTTCGGCCAATGTTGCGGATCTCGTGGCCGAGGATCGATTCCCGGGATGGGAGGTACACGACTGCGCCGACGGGTACGTCTACACCGCCCCGGCGGGATCGTTTCGCGGCAATTCCTTCGGACTCTACGACACGATGGGAAACGCGTTCGAGTGGGTGGCGGATTGCTGGCGCGACAGCTATGCCGGAGCATCTTCAGACGGCAAGGCGTGGACCATCGGTGATTGCAGCAGCAGGGTCCTGCGGGGCGGTTCGTGGTTCAGCATGCCGAAATTCGTGCGCAGCGCCTTCAGAAACCGTTTCGGCGAGGACGAACGCAGCGCCAGCTTCGGATTCCGTGTCGCGAGGGAACTGTGATTCCCTTGCCGGATCCACCCACGCACGAGTTTTCCGGCAATCGCCTTTTCCCGGTATCCTCGAACATGGTCCAGACAACGGCTCACGCCACAACAGGGTTTTTCACGATGGATACAAAGGATGCCTGCGCTGCCGCTACCCGGGGCGCTCTTTACCTGGTCCTGTTTGCGCTGTTCCTGACCGGCGGTTGCGCCAGTCGTGCACCGACCATTGCACACACCCATGTCGGACACGCCATGACGGGGTGGCACGACACTCCCGACAAGGGTGGATTGTTCACGACCGCGGAGGACAAGGCCGGCGAGGCGTTGCGCGCCGCCGAGGCCGCTTCTTCGGCTGGCGATCTGCAGGACATTCAGGCCCGGATCGAAGAGGTGATGATAGCGACCGACCCGCAGTACGCGACAGGCCCGGGAGGGGGCGGGGTGAAGGCGCCATACGGGCTCAGACAGGCGCTCTCCGGTGCCGTTGCACATATCTCTTTCGCGGCCAATTCGCCGGACGCCAGCGAGAACATCAAGCAGTCGTCCGGACAGTTCACGCTTTCGGCCAGACCCGTCCTCGAACGTAGCGATCTTGTCATCGCGCTGGGCAGCGACATCCTGGCGTCCGATTCCGAAGAGGAGGCGCGTATTCTTGGCGAGGAGGTGCTCTTTCTGGCACGCGCCAACGTAATGGGTGACGACTCGGACGGTGACGGTGTGCCGGGATCCAGCCCGGAAGAGTACGGGATGCGGCAGCTGCGCGACGAAATCCAGGCAATGATCGATCGCGAAGACCCGCCCTACACGACGGTGGATACCTGGTATCTGTTCAACCTGGTCAAGCTGCCGTCCGGGCAATGGGTATTCAAACAGCGCCCCGCCTCTTCATCCGGCGGCTACTACTAGGCGATTGACGGTCCCCAGGATTGAAAGCCCACCCTTTCATGAACGCGGTCCGGCAAAGTCTCGGCGCCGTGTCGTTCGCCCTCTGCCTGGCAATGGGGGAAGCCAACGCCGCGCGCTGTCTTGACTCGAACGGGGCGGAGGCGACTCCGGCGTGTCGCAGTGAACTTCGTGCCTCACCCAGAAATACCTCCCTGCGCATTGCCCTTGCGGATGCGCTAATGGCAGGTCGACGTTACGAAGAGGCAGTCGCCGTTCTCGCCACCGGAGTGGAACTCGCGCCGGGCAACGCAGAGTTCAAGGATAGACTCAAGCTGGCCGAAAGCTATGTCAGGGAACAGGAATGGATCCAGCAGCAGCAAAGCGGGCAGTCTGACGCGAAAGGTGGTTCTGCCGCGCAGTCACGCAGGAATGTCATTCGCTGCACCCGGCTCAAGGGGAAATCCGCGCTGTCCGCCTGTGACCAGGCTTTGCGGGAGAAGCCGCAAGATACCCAGCTGCTTTCGGCCAGGGGTGACGCGCTGTTGGGACTGGGGCGATATGGTGAGGCCGTCTCCAGTTACCGGCAGGCATTGGCATTCGATCCTGGCGATAGCGCCGTCGCCGGAAAGTTGAGTCAAGCCGAATCGCAACGCCGGAAGGCATTGAACGATTGCAGATTGCTTGACGGTCGCGATGGGCTGGAGGCATGTCACGCGGCCCTGCTCGAGGGCGCCGGGGACGAGTTTGTCGTCCGGGTCCGCCAGGCGGATCTATTACTGGCCCAGAAGCGCGAGGAGGAAGCCCTCCAGGCCTACCGGTCTGCGCAGAAACTGGATCCGCGGAACACACTGGTGCAGCAGGCGATCAAAACCCTGACGACTCCGGTGGCGCCTGCGAAGCCGGTGGAGCCGCGCGTGGCCAGTTCGAAGCCAACCGGAAACGCAGCGGAGGAATCCGCAATTTCCGAGGACCGGGCTGTGCCCGAGGAAGCTGCCCCGCCGCCACCGCCCCGTACGGTGGAAGTCCAGACACCGGCCAGCGACACCGGGTCTGCACCGGCATCGACTACCGGCGAGACGCAAGCCTTGCCGGGCATCGTCGAGTCGCCCACCGCCCCGGAACCCATCGAGATCGCGACCGGCCCGGAGATTCCCGAACCGCTGCCTGACGCGCTGCCGGAGATTGGGTCGGAACTTCCCGCGGAACAGGAGCCACTATCGGGTCAGCCCCCTGTCGAGGCCCTGCGATACAGCAACGCGCCTGTCGCCCCCGGAATCACGTACTGAACGCGAACTGTCGAGTGGTGTGGCAACGTACCAGGGAAGTGCTTTCCGAAAATGGTCACTGTGATTCTACTGTTGGGTAGGTAAGTCTACCTAGGTAGTGATGCTGGTTGCCTTGATTCCCGAACTGGACTATGAAATTAATAGAAGTATCGTGTTGATTGTCAAGTTTCAGACGAGGACCTAAATTTATGTAACTACTCAGCCCGGAACGAAACCATTCCTTCCCGCGGCATGAAAAGGGATGCCGCCAGATGCGTCAGCCAGAGCATCGACAACATACTGAGATTGTTTGCGAGCAGTAGAAATGTCGCTTCGAATACGGGCGAAATGCTTACCGGCCGTCAGTGATCGAAAATAGCCGGAAATTTTCTGTTTCGCCTTGTTCATCCGCAAATCCCTTTCCGCTTGGTTGTCGTCGAAGGGAATGGTGCAATCTTCCATAAAATAATTCTAAATTATGGCTCCTCTCCTTTCACCTCCATGGAAGCCTGGTCATCTTTATTCAACCACTCCTTTGTGATGAGATACATTGGAGCAACAACATCGGTTTCTAAAACATCAAAGATATCAGGCGGAAACTGCCGAAGTACGGAACGTTTCGGGTATCTTAGATCAACGATACTGGAGGAAAATCGTTCGGACAGATAACTGATATGAGAACACACCTCATCGCTGGTTATGAGATCCTCTCTGTCGAGTTTCTTACACGTATCCAGCATATCGCGGTAATTATGATGATACTTGTTATATATCTTCCGAGACGTCAGTGTAGGGTCTCTTACCAGCAAGAACGAAGAGAGCAGTAATTCAATACCATGAATAAGGAGTATGCCGAAATTGGTGGCTGGTCCTTTATTCTCAAATAAAAAGCGAGCATCCTTGATACACGCTACACCTTGTGTATAAAAGGATACTGGGCTCCGTAGCTCGCTCATATATCTGATAGTGTGTGTTCAGAAAATACATGCACAGATTCAGCGTTCGTATGAATTATCTGATCTCCAGCTCTTCAATCTTCTTCCCGCCGGCAAGAAGTTCTTTCAACCAACCAGGTTGCTTCCCCCTACCTGACCAGGTCTGCTTCTTATTGATGGGGTTCTGGTACTTGGCGGGGACTCTCCCCTTCTTCGGCCTCCCTTCTCCGAGTATGAGTTCCTCGGGAGTGATGCCAAGACCGGCAGCTATATCCCGAACCTTATCGAGGGCTTCCTTTTTTTGCTCGACCTGTCTGTCTCGTATAGCTTTTGTTAGATCTTGTTCAAGATCCAAGAGTTGCTTGAGTGAGTATTGCGAGAAATTCACGAGTGCCATCTCCTCTCTTTTTTCTTTAAATGAAGTCGTCTTGACGCAAGTCGGAGGTATGGTAGTGGTTTTTCCGAGCATTGCAACTCCTCTGTGGGTGGAACTGGTGCGGAAGGGATTCCGCTTCGGTGAATATTTACCGAGGAGACATGCATCACGGATCTTTCGTACTTGGATGTTGAGTCGGAATTGGGTCTACTCGGATTATACTTCGGACTTTTACTGTTCTTGATGGTTGAAACAATAAATCGCGGTGCTACGTCGCATTAAAGGGGGCGAACTGGGTCTGGCCTTACAATTCACTCGTCACTACGATCAGCTACATGATATTATTATTCCCCGTAAATCTGTAGACACGTTTTGTAACCTTACGACCCTCAGCGCCAACTGATATGCTTGCTGACACGCCGTCAGTGCTTATACCGGCACCTCCTTTTCCTGGCCCTCATAATATTCCTCTATTTCTACTTCTTCAGCATTTTCAATTCTATGTGCGATGGCAAGCTCTTGCGGGCGACCATGGTCAGTTCTCGCATTGTTAAATTTGGGCTCTTACTATATCGTCCCACTGTAGCCAAATGGACGCCGAAATAGGTCGCAATCTCTCGATAACTGTAGGCTCCGGTGGCATAGGCCGCGACTATAGCGGCGTTTCGGTCCGCATGACGCGCAGCAATGACTTTAAGAGACGGCGCCGGCGCCCGGCGTTGCGCTCGGGGCACCGTTAACGCATCGCCGCTCACTTGAGCCTTGGACTGCATGCGCTCCACAAACGTCTCGTCGCCCAAGTAGATCTGCTGGCGTAGTCCCTCCCAGAACCCGTTTTGCCGGGCGCCTTCCTTTACGAAGCGCTGATAGCGAAGACGGGCCTGCTTTCGTTTTGACCCGAATTCACTTAGCAGGCCGTCCACCGTCAACCAATTGGGTACCGGTGCCTCGCCGATCATCGCCCGATAACTGCTCCACGACCACTCTCCCGGAGAATCAACCATTCCTGCTCGGACGGGGTTCAACACAACGTACCGACTCAGTTCCTGGAGG
>JAYENI010000171.1:0-29273 GCA_034722015.1 Pseudomonadota bacterium | reverse complement strand
AAATGACATACCATCCTGCTTGTCTTTTCGTCCGTCTTCGGCGTTGCGGCAACGGTTGCATAGAACGACTATGCGCCCGTTACCGCGCCTTGAAGACGAACGATAATCCTGCGCAATCCGGTATGTCATTTTCCGGCAATCGCCTTATCGGGTCCGTCGAATCCGTTGTGTCCCGTTTGCGCGGTTCGCCAGGGCGTTTCATCATAGCCGATCGCGCCGGCCCGATCGACGCGCGGCAATCGGGTCTCGGAACCCGAGGCGGGTTTCCCCGACTAAAAATGTCAGGAGTCGCGAAAAAGGGAGTACCCCGCGATGGCGCCCGAGGGATCGGCGCGACGGTCGAATTTATTTTGTATTTCCCGCAGTTGCGTCCCGGACAGGCCAGGGTATGTTCGGGGTGCGCCACCGCAGCAGAACGGCGCCCCTTTGTGGGTATATAATCAGTCCGAAGGGGCAAGACAATTCACGCAGGTGTAATGAGCGGCAAGGATACGCAATCTCAGACGGGTGTGGATTTCGAGGTCGAGGAGTCCCGGCCCAAGGTCAAACAACCGCGTATGTACAAGGTCGTCCTCGTGAACGACGACTACACGCCGATGGAATTCGTCGTGTACATACTCGAAAACTTCTTCCGAATGAACCGGGAAAAGGCGACCCGAATCATGTTGCACGTTCACACCCGGGGCAAGGGGATCTGCGGGGTGTTCACCCGGGAGATTGCCGAGACCAAGGTGGCCCAGGTCAACGAGGTTTCAAGGGCCAACAACCATCCGCTGCTGTGCGCCATGGAAGAGGCGTAACGCGGCGGAAAACGAAGACCGACACGATATGCTTGACAAGGAACTCGAATTATCGCTGAACAAGGCGTTCAAATCCGCCCGGGAAGACCGGCATGAATTCATGACGGTCGAACACCTGCTGCTCGCGCTCACGGACAACTCAACCGCGGCCGAGGTGCTCAAGGCCGTTGGCGTGGACCTCGCCAGACTGGGCCGGGAACTCGGTGAATTCATCGTCGCCAATACGCCGGTCCTCCCCGAGGGCGATGACCGCGACACGCAACCCACGCTGGGATTCCAGCGAGTGCTGCAGCGAGCCGTGTTTCACGTTCAGTCCTCGGGAAAGAAAGAGGTGACGGGCGCCAACGTGCTGGTTGCCATCTTCGGGGAGCAGGAATCCCAGGCGGTCTACCTGCTGAGTCGTTACGACGTGGCGCGGCTGGATGTCGTCAACTACATCTCGCACGGCATTTCCAAGGTCTCTGATGACGCCGAGGATGACCCGGTGCAGCCCGCCGAGCAGGAGAGCCCGGAAGCCTCGACGCCAAAAAAACCGCTGGAAAGCTTTGCGGTCAATCTCAACGAACTGGCCGCCGAGGGCAAGATCGACCCGTTGATCGGTCGGCACGACGAGGTCGAGCGCACCATCCAGATCCTCTGTCGCAGACGCAAGAACAATCCGCTCTTCGTCGGCGAGGCCGGGGTTGGCAAGACCGCGATCGCCGAAGGGCTGGCGAAGAAGATCGTCGACGGGGAGGTGCCGGAGGTCCTTGGTGACAGTACCATCTATTCGCTCGATCTCGGCGCGCTCGTTGCCGGCACCAAGTATCGCGGCGATTTCGAGAAGCGGCTCAAGGGGGTGCTCGGGCAGTTGCGCAAGGAACCGCATGCGGTTCTGTTCATCGACGAGATACACACCATTATCGGCGCCGGCTCCGCTTCCGGCGGCGTCATGGATGCATCGAACCTGATCAAGCCCATGCTGGCATCGGGGGAACTGAAGTGCATCGGTTCCACGACTTATCAGGAATACCGGGGTGTTTTCGAGAAGGACCATGCGCTGGCGCGGCGTTTCCAGAAGATCGACATCTCCGAACCCTCGGTGGAGGAAACCTACAAGATCCTTCTCGGCCTCAAGGATCGCTTCGAATCCCACCATCAGGTGCGATATACGGGCAAGGCGCTACATGCCGCGGCGGATCTTGCCGCGCGTCACATCAATGACCGCCACCTGCCGGACAAGGCAATCGACGTCATCGACGAGGCCGGCGCGCGGGTCAGGCTGCAGCCCGCGGCGTCGCGCAGAAAGAGTATCTCGGTCAAGGACATCGAGAACATCATTGCCAAAATGGCGCGCATACCGCCCAGAAACGTGTCGAAGTCCGACATGGAGACGCTCAGGACGCTGGATCGCGACCTCAAGATGGTCGTTTTCGGCCAGGACGAGGCCATCGACACCCTGACCACGGCCATCAAGATGTCCCGCACGGGTCTGGGCGACGCGGAGAAACCCATCGGCTCTTTTCTGTTCTCGGGGCCCACGGGTGTCGGCAAGACGGAGGTCACGCGACAGCTCGCCCGGTTGATGAACATCGAGCTGATTCGGTTCGACATGTCGGAGTACATGGAGCGCCACACGGTTTCGCGACTGATCGGCGCACCGCCCGGATACGTGGGCTACGACCAGGGCGGGTTGTTGACCGATGCCGTCCTGAACTCCCCGCACGCGGTACTGCTGCTGGATGAGGTCGAGAAGGCGCACCCCGATGTGTTCAACCTCCTGTTGCAGGTCATGGACCACGGGACCCTGACGGACACCAACGCGCGCAAGGTCGATTTTCGCAATGTGGTCCTGGTCATGACCACCAATGCCGGCGCCGAGGAAATGAGCCGCGCCAGCGTGGGATTTACGGTACAGGACCACTCGACGGACAGCGGCGAGGTGATTCGCAGGACGTTTACGCCGGAGTTTCGAAATCGCCTGGACGCCATCGTCAACTTCCGCTCGCTGGAACGGCGCACGATTGCCAACGTGGTCGACAAATTCATTATCCAGCTCGAGGCGCAGCTACAGGAGAAAAAGGTCTCCCTGATCATTGACGACGAGGCGCGTGCCTGGATCGCGGACAAGGGCTACGATCCGAAGATGGGGGCGCGGCCCATGGCGCGGGTCATTCAGGAATACATCAAGAAGCCGCTGGCCGACGACATCCTGTTTGGCCGCCTCAGCCAGGGGGGGCAGGTGCGCGTGACCATCGTCGACGAGAAGCCGGAGCTGTCGGTCGAGGACGAGGCCGTCGTCTAGGAGCCTGTCCGAGAATGGAAGTGCTACTGCGGAAAAGCCTCGCTGGCAGGATTTCACATTCGTTCTCGTCACACGAGGCGACTATTCTCCTCAAACGAACATAAAATCCACCTCAGCGACGCTTCCCCTCGCGACGAACCCCATTCTCGGACAGGCTGCTAGGCGATTTCTGTTAAATGAGCAGGGATCCCGGGCGCTATCGGCCGCGGTAGATGATCCGACCCTTGCTGAGATCGTAGGGGGTGAGTTCCACCGTCACTTTATCGCCTGTCAGAATCCGTATGTAGTGCTTGCGCATCCTTCCGGAGATGTGCGCGGTCACGACGTGACCGTTCTCCAGCTCCACCCGGAACGTGGTATTCGGCAGGGTGTCGATGACGGTACCCTGCATCTCGATATGATCTTCTTTTGCCATGCGGTTAGAATGCCCGGACGCGAAAATTGGCGCTCATTATCGTCAAGTGAGATCAGAAAACAAGGTCGCAATGCTTTTTCCGCCCGGCTGCAAGACACCGTAAAGGGGGCGTCGTCGCGAATTCCAGCTGGTATCGAAGCGTGTTGCGGGCCGTACGGACGTGAGCGACGTGCCGCAGGACAGGGGGAACGAGTGGTGACCGGTATACGGGGTTGCCACAATCGGCGCCGCCCCTGATCGAGCAATGACCGACAGGCCCCATCGGCGGCACCCCGGGTTTCCTGCGAGTCGGCGATCCGGCATTGCTATTGAGGACAGGATGAACGTTGCAATCGTATTTCCCGGCCAGGGCTCGCAATCCGTCGGAATGCTCGGCAAGCTTGCCGACGCACACGAGGTGGTGGCCCGGACCTTCGAGGAAGTTTCCGACTACCTCGGCGAGGACTTCGGCGCGCTGGTGCGCGAAGGTCCCGCCGAGGTGCTCAACCGCACCGAGAACACCCAGCCGGCGATGCTCGCCGCCGGCGTCGCCGTGTGGCGGGTGTGGCAGTCGCAGGGAGGCTGCGAGGCGATCGTGGCTGCCGGACACAGTTTCGGCGAGATCACCGCGCTCGTGGCGGCGGGCGCGCTGGACTTCGAGACCGCGTCGGGTCTGGCGCGCACTCGCGGTCGCCTGATGCAGGACGCCGTTGCGGCGGGAAAGGGCGCGATGGCCGCGATTCTCGGTCTGGACGACGAGCAGGTGATCGCGCTCTGCGACGAGGTCGCCGACGGACAGGTCCTCTCTGCCGTCAATTTCAACGCGCCCGGGCAGGTGGTCGTGGCCGGGGAGGCAGAAGCCGTAGAACGTTTGACCGTTGCGGCGAAGGCCGCCGGTGCCAGGCGGGCGCTGAAACTCGCGGTCAGTGTTCCCGCCCACAGCGCGTTGATGAAACCCGCGGCCGACGAGTTTGCACGTGCACTGGCATCGGTTACGATCCGTGCGCCGCGCATCCCGGTACTGCACAACGTCGACGTGACGGCACGCGAGGACGCCGATTCGATTCGCGAAGCCCTGGCGCTCCAGCTCTACAGTCCGGTGAAGTGGGTGGAGACGATACAGGCGATGCGCGGGCGCGGCGCGGACATCGTTCTGGAACTCGGTCCCGGCAAGGTGCTGGCTGGATTGAACAAACGCATCGATCGCTCGACGCAGGCAATCTGCGTCCAGGATCCTTCGAGTCTGGAGCAGGCGCTGCAAGCCTGTACGGGTGTGGGTTAGGCGATTGCCGGAAATTTACGTACCGGATTGCGCAGGATTTTCGTTCGTCTGCAAGGCGCGGGAACGGACGCATAGTCGAACTATGCAAGCGTTTCCGCAACGCCGAAGACGGGCGAAAAGACAAGCAGGCTGGTATGTAAATTTCCAGAAATCGCCTTAGACAGACAACAACACCGGTGGCACCACCGGGCCTGGGGGAACACATGACACTTGAAGGGGATGTCGCTCTGGTCACCGGCGCGAGCCGTGGGATCGGCCGGGCGATCGCGCTTGAACTGGGTCGTCAGGGGGCGACCGTGGCGGGTACGGCGACCTCGGAATCCGGCGCACAGGGAATTACCGCGGCGCTGGAACAAAATGGATGCGCAGGGGGCGGGTACGTCCTGGATGTCGCCAGCGACGATTCCGTCGTTGCGTTGATGAAGGCATTGACGGAGCGCCACGGTGCGGTCTCCATTCTGGTGAATAATGCCGGGATCACTCGTGACAACCTGCTGATGCGCATGAAACCCGACGAGTGGCAGGACGTCATCAACACCAATCTCAGTTCCGCATACCGTATGTGCAAGGCCTGCCTGCGCGGGATGATGAAAGCGCGCCGGGGCAGAATCGTGAACATCGCCTCGGTGGTCGCATCGTCCGGTAATCCCGGACAGGCGAACTACGCCGCCGCCAAGGCGGGCCTGATCGGTTTCACCAAGTCCCTCGCCGCGGAAGTCGGGTCCCGGGGGATCACCGTGAACGTGGTCGCGCCAGGTTTCATCGACACCGATATGACACGCGCCCTGCCGGACGCCCAGCGAGAGGCCCTGGTGCAACGCATTCCCCTGGCCCGCCTGGGGTCCGCGGAGGACATCGCGGCGGCCGTGGCGTTTCTCTCGTCCGTGGCAGGCGGCTACATTACCGGGGAGACGCTGCACGTCAATGGCGGCATGTACATGACGTAAGAACAAGGGGCCTCCGTGTTCTCTGGCTTGCCGGAATGGTTTTATCTACAATACCGGCACCCGCCCGGGCACTTGCAGGGCACGGGGAATGACAGAATGATTCGCCGGTGGAGAGGGTTAGGCGATTGCCGGAAGATAACATACCAGAGTGCGCAGGATTTTCGTTTGTCTTCAAGGCGCGGTAACGGGCGCATAGTCGAACTATGCAACCGTTGGCGCAACACCGAAGACGAACAAAAAGACAAGCAGGCTGGTATGTTATTTGACAGAAATCGCCTTAGTAACCGATAGAGGGATGGCGATCACTGTAGGGGCGGGTACCGGTTTGCCGGATCGAGGCAGAAGACCCTTACAGACCCTCGCGACCGTATAAAATCTTACGAGGATGGAAAACTAATGAGTGATATCGCTGAGCGCGTTAAAAAGATTGTGGTCGAGCAACTGGGCGTGAGTGACGATCAGGTGACCGAGTCGGCGGCCTTCGTGGACGATCTTGGCGCCGACTCTCTTGACACCGTCGAACTGGTCATGGCGCTTGAGGAGGAATTCGAGTGCGAGATTCCGGACGAGGAAGCGGAGAAGATCACCACGGTGAAACAGGCGATCGACTACGTGAACGAACACCAGGAGGGTTAACGTCCGTATTCCGTTGCGCTCGCGGGTCCGCCGCGGGCGCGGCCGTGGATAGCGGAACCTCCCTACCCAATCCCCAGGAATTCATTCAGTCCAAAAGGTGACCTCTTGTCCAAGCGAAGGGTAGTTGTGACAGGACTCGGGATTGTCAGCCCGGTGGGCTCGACTATCGACAAGGCATGGGAAAATATCCTGGCCGGCCGCAGTGGTATCTCGGCGATCGATTGCTTCGATGCGAGCGCATTCTCGGTGCGAATCTCGGGGTCCGTCAGGGACTTCAACGTCGATGACTACATCAAGCCGAAAGAACGCAAGAAAATGGATACCTTCATTTTCTACGGTATCGGTGCGGGCGTTGAGGCAATCAGGGATGCGGGTCTTGAGATAACTGACGAAAACGCCGAGCGCATCGGCGTCGCGATAGGCTCCGGCATCGGCGGGCTGCCCGCGATCGAGCGTAACTACGAGAGTTTTCTCAATTCCGGTCCCAGAAAGATTTCCCCTTTCTTCGTCCCCGCGGCGATTATCAACATGGTCTCGGGAAATCTCTCGATCATGTTCGGGATGAAGGGTCCGAATATCGCGATCGTTTCGGCGTGTACCACGGGGACGCACAACATCGGCGATGCCGCGCGCATGATCGAGCATGGTGATGCCGACGTCATGATCGCCGGAGGGGCTGAAATGGCGACGTGCCCGCTGGGTATCGGGGGGTTCGCGGCGGCGAGGGCGCTTTGCGCCTCGCACAACGACGACCCGGAGCATGCCAGCCGGCCATGGGACAAGAACCGCGACGGTTTCGTGCTCGGTGACGGCGCCGGCGTCCTGGTGCTCGAGGAGTACGAACATGCGAAACGACGGGACGCACGGATCTACTGCGAGGTGGCCGGTTACGGCATGAGCAGTGATGCACACCACATGACCCAGCCTGCACCAGGCGGTGAAGGCGCGGCGCGGTGCATGCGCAACGCCTTGTCGGATGCCGGACTCAACGTCGAGGACGTGGACTACATCAACGCACACGGAACGTCCACTCCGGCCGGCGACATCGCCGAGACGCAGGGGGTCAAGGCCGCGATGGGGGATCACGCTTACCAGGTCGCCATCAGTTCGACGAAGTCCATGACCGGGCATTTACTGGGCGCGGCGGGTGGTGTCGAGGCGGTTTTCTCGGTGCTGGCGGTGCGCGACCAGGTGTTGCCACCGACGATCAACTACGATACCCCGGACCCGGATTGTGACCTGGACTACGTGCCCAACACCGCGCGCGAGACGAAGGTCGACGTTGCCATTTCCAATTCATTCGGTTTTGGCGGGACCAACGGGACCGTCGTCTTCCGCAAGATCTGAGGGCCCGCGGGTTTCCCCGCGTCGGGTTCCTTCGGCGCCGCGATTCCTCAGCCTGGTCGCGTGGTTTTGTATCGGGAGCCGAATTCGCAGGGCCGCGGCATGCCAGTGCTCTATCCATCTGATAGTTGCGAGTTCAGGTTGCTTGTCAGCGCTCAAATGATCAGATGAATGGAGCACTGGTAAACGGACGTCCGTCCAGCGGCGTGTCGCTTCACGATCGAGGGTTCCTCTACGGCGAGGGGGTATTCGAGACGATCGCTGTCCGTGACGCCCGTCCCCTCAATCTCGACCGTCACCTGGCGCGGCTTTCACGGGGATGTGAACGCCTTTCCATACCCCCTCCTGACCCGGGTCTGCTCTCGTCCGAGGCACATCGCCTCATGGGTGACCATGATCGGGCCGTACTGAGAATCATGGTGACCGGAGGCGAGGGCGACAGGGGCTACGCGCCGCCCGTGGCGAGGTCCCCGAATCGCATTCTGATGATTTCTCCCTGGCCGGATCGCCTGGAGCGGTTCGGTACGAGGGGCATTTCCGTCACGGTGTGCAGAACCCGGCTTGCGCTCAATCCCCCTCTGGCGGGAATCAAGCACCTCAACCGGCTGGAACAGGTGCTGGCCCGGTCTGAACTCGGTGGAGAGTATCAGGAGGGCATCGTGCGGGACATGGAAGGGAATGTCGTCGAGGGGACGTCGGCCAACCTCATGCTGATATCACGCGAGCGGCTCGTCACGCCGGATCTGTCGCGGTGCGGCATCGAGGGTATCATGCGGGACCGGATACTGGAGGCGGCATCGCTCCTCGGGATACCGGTGGAAATCAGGATCGTCCCTCTCGAAGAAGTCCTCGGCGCGGAAACACTGTTTTTCACCAATGTCGTTGTCGGGATGCGTCACGTGTCGAGGGTAGGGGATCGCGACTTCGATGTTCACCCATGGGTCGAGGCGCTGCGCGCGACGGTGCAACGACGCGAGGCCGGTTCGGGGATGACGGAAACATGAGGCAGGCGGATGCGCCGTTGCGGCGACCCGAGCGACGCATGGTTAACGGAAGGGTATTGCGCCCGACTCCATGACGATCCTCAAATACAAGTCGGCCTGGGCGCTGCTCGCGATCCTGATCGCGGTCGGTGTCGCTCTTTTCGCCGATTTCCGCAACTTCGTGAACACCCCCGTTTCCCTGCCGGAAGGTGATCTGGTCTACGAGATCTCCCCCGGTATGACGTTCGACGCCCTCACCCGTGACCTCGAATCCCGTGGCATCGTCGCCGAGCCATTCTACTGGACTCTGCTCGCAAAGCTGCAGCACCGGACGGGCTCGGTCAAGGCCGGCGAGTACCGAATCGTCGCCCCGGCGACCCCGGCGGGACTGCTCGATCTGTTCGTCGATGGAAAGGTCGAGCAGTATGCCCTGACCATTCCCGAAGGCTGGACCTTCGCTCAGGTGCTCGCGGCGGTCCAGGCCCACCCGAAGATCGTCCCGGCGCTCGAACCGGGCGAGGATGTGATGGCCGCGCTGGGTCGGCCCGATACGCACCCCGAGGGCTGGTTCTACCCGGACACCTATCGCTTCCCGGCTGGCACCACCGACCTGGCGTTCCTTCAACGAGCCCACGAGGCCATGCAGCGACGCCTGGAAGGCGAGTGGGAGGCGCGGTCACCGGACCTGCCACTCGATTCGGCTTACGAGGCCCTGATTCTTGCTTCCATCGTAGAGAAGGAAACCGCGGTGGCGGGGGAAAGACCGCAGATCGCGGCGGTCTTCATCTCCCGGCTGCGCAAAGGCATGCTGCTGCAGACCGATCCGACCGTCATCTACGGGCTGGGAGCGGACTACGACGGCGATATCCGTTATCGGGACCTGCGCCGGGACACACCGTACAACACCTACGTCCACAAGGGACTGACCCCCACACCCATTGCGATACCGGGCGCGGACGCGATACACGCGGTGCTGCACCCGGCCGATTCCAGTGCGTTGTTTTTCGTTGCGCGCGGGGACGGCAGCCATCATTTTTCCGATACCTACGACGCGCATCGCGAGGCGGTGGTCAGATACCAGCTCGGCGGCAATGCATCGCGCTATCGCGAACAGGAGGATTGAACCGTGACACGGAGACGGGGTCTTTTCATCACCGTCGAGGGTAGCGAGGGTGTCGGCAAGTCGACGTGCATGGAGGTCATCTCACAAGAGCTGGTGCGTGCCGGCGTGTCGATCGTCGGGACCCGCGAGCCTGGCGGGACGGCACTGGGCGAGGCGATTCGCGAGGTCCTGCTCGACACGCACTGGACCGGAATGGGCCGCGACACCGAACTGCTTCTGATGTTCGCGGCGCGCGCCGAGCATATCGGCAAGGTGATCGGACCGGCGCTGTCGCGCGGGGACTTCGTCGTCAGCGACCGCTTCACCGATGCGACCTATGCCTACCAGGGCGCGGGTCGCGGCACGCCGCACTCGCGTATTGCGGCCCTCGAGGACTGGGCGCAGGGAGATCTGCGCCCGGATTTGACGCTGCTTCTGGACGTGGACGTCGAGACCGGACTCGCGCGGGCGAAGGCGCGGGGCGAGGCCGACCGATTCGAACGCGAGAAGCTCGCCTTCTTCATGCGTGTCCGTGAATGTTATCTTGCCCGTGCACGGGCCGAACCGGAGCGATTCCGCGTCATCGATACCGCCCGCAACATCGACGAGGTCAGCACGGACATACGCAATGTCATCAGGTCAGTGGTCGAGCGCCATGTCGCCCCTGCGTAAGCCCCTGCCGTGGCAGGGGTCTCAATGGGAACGTATATCGCGGACCCTGCGCAGTGACGCCATGCCCCACGCCCTGCTCCTCGCGGGCCCCGCAGGTCTGGGAAAACTGCTATTCGCCGAGTTCCTTGCGCGATCCCTGATGTGTGGCGAACGCGAGGCGACGGGAATTCCCTGCGGGCATTGCGGGCAGTGCGTGTTGATGGAGGCGGGGACGCATCCGGACGGCCATCGTCTCGCACCGGAGGCGGAGAAGTCGAATATCCTGGTCGACCAGGTCAGAAAGCTGGGGCACTTCGTCACGCTGACGCGCAACCAGGGGCGCTACAAGATCGCCATGGTCGAGGCCGCCGAGACGATGAATACGGCCGCTGCCAACAGTTTACTCAAGACGCTCGAGGAGCCGCCGGACCATACGGTGATTATCCTGGTGAGTGACCGGCCGGGCAGGCTGCCCGCGACCGTACGCAGCCGCTGCCAGCGGATCGATTTCCGCATCCCGCCACGCAAGGTGACCGAGGCCTGGCTGGGGGCCGGGACGGATGACGGGGACGCAGCCATGGCGTTTGCGATGGCCCGCGGCGCGCCCCTGGCGACGCGCGCCCTGATGGAAAATGGTGCGCCCCGGCGGGGTGGTCAGGTTATCGAAGGTATCGCCGCGATGCGCTCGGGCGCACGATCCCCGGTGGCGGTCGCGAAGGAGGCAGGTGAGTGCGAGCTGTCCGACCTGCTGGACTGGATGCTGGGATGGTTGACGGACCAGGCGCGATTGCGGGCGAAGGGTGCCGTACGTCCCGGCGGGGAGGGCGCCGGTCACCCCGCGCACGGTGGAATCGCGGATTTGGACCTAGAATCGCTGTTGGGGTTGTTCGATCAGTTCGTAACGCTGAAGCGCAGCCTGCACAGCGGGCACAATCAGGAACTCGTGCGCGAAAACATCATGCTGGCGTGGCTGTCGGCATCGAGAGGAAATTCCGGAGGCACCGATGGCTGAGAAAGGTCGGGGAATCACGACGGTTTCAATCAAGGACAAGGGCTCGCTGTATGCCGCCTACATGCCCTTTGTGCAGAACGGAGGGCTTTTTGTCGCAACCAAAAAGCCCTACCGAATCGGAGACGACGTTTTCATACTCCTCAGTATCATGGAAGAAAACGAGAGGATCCCGATCGCCGGCAAGGTCGTCTGGGTCACCCCGGAGGGCGCCCAGGGCAATCGCACCCCCGGCATCGGGGTACAGTTCAGCAGGCAGGATCGTGGTCAGACCCGCCACAAGATCGAGGGGCTGCTCGCGGGCGCACTAAAGGCCGATCGACCGACCAGCACGATGTGACCGGCGCCCGGCGTCTTCGGTCTCGCCGCATGACAACGGGTTCGTAAAGGGGTGCACGCCGCGTCGACAGTGAACCCTCGGGTAATGGTCTAGACTTTGGGTTGAGCGACGCGCCCGCCGGGACACCGTCAGGCGGGATCCGAACCGAGCCCTGGACGAATTTGCCCCAACCGACCGAAACCATGACACAAGCAGGACGTTCCTGTCTCCACGGAGGGAATGCCGCATACCTGGATGGCCTCTACGAGGACTATCTGGAAGATCCCGAGTCCGTCGCCGAACAATGGCGGGACTATTTCGCCAGTTTGGGAAAGGAAACCCGAACGGTGTCGCACTCGCGCATCCGTTCGGACCTGCGCGCCCAGGCAGCGCGGTCCGCCGGTCCCCCCTCGCCGGCGTCCCGAAAGGCGACACTGGAGGAGGGCAGCAAGCAGGTCTCGGTCCTGCAACTCATCAATTCCTACCGCTACCTGGGCCACAGACAGGCGGATCTGGACCCGCTCGAGCAGCACCCCAGGCCGTCGGTCCCGGAACTCGAGCTGGAATACCACGGCCTGGGCGCCACCGACATGGCCACCGAGTTCAATACCGGGTCCCTGTTCGGCCTGCCCGACTGTGCCAGCCTGCGCGATATCCTCAGTGCGCTGAGTACGACGTACTGCGGCACGATCGGCTCGGAGTACATGCATCTCACCGACACGGTGCAGAAGCGCTGGATCCAGAAATATCTCGAGTCGGTCCACGGAAACCCCCCGGTGAGTCACGAGGTCAAGCGGCGTATCCTCGATCGACTGGTGGCCGGCACCGAACTCGAGCGCTATCTGCACCATCGATTTGTCGGCCAGAAACGCTTCTCCCTGGAGGGGGGGCTTGCGCTCATCCCGTTGCTGGACAATATCATCGGGCGATGCGGCGAGCACGGGATCAGGGAACTGATCGTCGGCATGGCGCACCGCGGGCGCCTCAACGTGCTGGTCAATATCTTCGGCAAGGACTCGCGCGACCTGCTGGAGGAGTTCGAGGGCGTCACCCGCCCGGGATTCGGGTCAGGGGACGTCAAGTACCACAAGGGGTTCTCCTCCGACCTCAAGACGCGTCACGGTACGGTCCACACCGTGCTGGCGTTCAACCCCTCGCACCTGGAAGTGATCAACCCGGTCGTGGAAGGGTCGGTCCGGGCGCGGCAGGAACGTCGCGGCGACCGCAGGCGCAACACGGTGCTGCCCCTGCTGATTCACGGCGACGCCGCATTCGCCGGACAGGGCGTGGTGATGGAGACGCTCAATCTCTCCCAGACGAGGGGCTATACCACGGGGGGAACGGTACACGTTGTGGTCAACAACCAGATCGGCTTCACGACCAGCGATCCGCTGGATTCGCGTTCGACCCTGTACTGTACCGACGTGGCGAAGATGGTGCAGGCACCGATCTTCCACGTGAACGGTGATGATCCGCAGGCCGTGGTGTTCGTGACCGGCATGGCCCTGGACTATCGTATGCGCTTCAACAAGGACGTGGTGGTGGACATGGTCTGCTACCGCCGTCACGGTCATAGCGAGGCCGACGAACCCGCGGTGACGCAACCGCTGATGTACCGGCACATCCGGCGGCACCCCATACTGAGGGACATCTACCGTGAGCGGCTTGAAAAGGAAGGCGTGATCGGACCCGGAGACGCCACGGTCATGGCGGACGACTACATCGCCAGGGTGAAGTCCGGCGAACCGGTTTGCGGGCCGATCGATCCCGATGCGGACCACGGTCTTGCGGTCGACTATTCCCCCTTCAGGGGCAAGCACTGGAGCGAACCGGCGGACACCAGTATCGATCTGGCCCGCGCGCGTGGCCTTGCAAGCAAGTTCACCCGGGTACCCGAAAATACGGAAGTGCACCCCAGGGTCATCAAGCTGTTGCGCGAGCGCACCTCCATGGGTGAAGGGCGCATGCCGATGGACTGGGGATTCGCCGAGACGCTGGCATACGCGTCACTGCTGGAGGAGGGGCACGGGATCCGTCTGTCCGGTCAGGACAGCGTGCGGGGAACGTTCTTTCACCGGCATGCGGGCATACACGATCAGAAAACCGGGGAGGTCACTATACCGCTACAGCATCTTTTCGATGGTCAGCCTCAGTTCCTGCCGATCAACTCGCTCCTCTCCGAGGAGGCGGTGCTCGGATTCGAGGTCGGTTACAGCACGGCCGAGCCCCAGTCCCTGGTGATCTGGGAGGCACAGTTCGGGGACTTCGCCAACAACGCCCAGGTCATCATCGATCAGTTCATCAGTTCCTCGGAGGCGAAGTGGGCGCGCTACTGTGGTCTGGTCATGTTCCTCCCGCACGGCTACGACGGACAGGGACCCGAGCACTCTTCCGCGCGGCTGGAGCGATACCTGCAACTTTGTGCGGAAGAAAATATTCAGGTCTGTATCCCCAGTACGCCGGCGCAGATGTTCCACATGTTGAGGCGCCAGGTGCTGCGACCGTATCGCAAGCCGCTTATCGTTCTGACGCCGAAAAGCCTGCTGCGGCACAAGCTGTCGGCCTCCCCGCTGGCCGCCGTGGCGAACGGTAGTTTTCAGGTAGTCATCGACGAAGTGGACGCGCTGGATCCGGATGCGGTCACACGACTGGTGGTTTGCAGTGGCAAGGTGTACTTCGACCTGCTGGAGAAGCGCCGTGAGGAGGGCCTGCAGAACGTCGCCATTGTCAGGATCGAGCAGCAGTATCCGTTTCCCGCGGACGAGTTCAATGCGGTGCTGGGCCGCTATCCGAATGCAATCGATATTGTGTGGACCCAGGAAGAGCCACGGAACCAGGGGGCGTGGTATTACATGCAGTCGCTGCGTCATCTGAAAGGTTGCATGGGGCCGAACCACAGCCTCGCCTATGCGGGCCGCCGCTACTCTGCCGCACCGGCCGTCGGCTATCTGCACAAACACAGGCAGCAGCAGCGGGGCCTGGTTGCGCAGGCGCTGGCGCTCGACGAGGCCTCGGCGGAAGCCGGGGAACGCTCAGCGGTGGCCAACTGAGGCGATGCGCCACGCCCGGATATCGGGCCGGCCCGTGCCCGTGGTCGTGAATTCATGTGTATGACACAGGTTCCGGCGCCGGGACCCGGGTCATCCTGCAGGGGGGAAACATTGTGCTGATCGACGTCAAGGCACCCGAACTCGCCGAGTCGGTATCCGATGCGACCGTCGTGAACTGGACGAAATCGGTGGGCGACCGCGTCAGGCAGGGGGAGCATCTGGCCGACCTGGAAACCGACAAGGTGACGCTGGAGGTCGCCGCACCGGGGGACGGGGTGCTGACCGAGATCGGCAAGCGGGAGAACGATACCGTCACGGGCGGCGAGGTGATCGCGGTGATCGATCCGGGGGCGGATACGCCGGCATCGGCGGCCGATGAGACCTCGGCCGGGCGCACAGGCGAGTCCGCGGAGAAGGAGGGCGGCGCCCCCCTGGAGGAGAAGCTGCCATCGCCCAAACTCGGCCCCGCGGTGCGCAAACTGCTCACGGAACACGGCCTCGAGCCGCACGACGTGCCCGCATCCGTACCGGGACGCCTGACGCCAACCGACGTGCGGGACCACCTGGCCTCGCGACCCCCGGCGGCATCCTCGGGGAGGGCCGAGGTTTCTCCGACCCCGGTAGAAACTGCCGTGCCGGAAACCGGTGGCGGCAGGGAAGATCGTCGGGTCCCGATGACGCGCCTTCGCAGACGGATCGCGCAGCGCCTGCTGGCCGCGCAGCACGAAAACGCCATCCTGACCACCTTCAACGAGGTCGACATGAAGGCGGTCATGGACCTGCGCGCCAGCTATCGCGAGCGCTTCGAGAAGATCCATTCCGTCAAGCTTGGATTCATGTCGTTCTTCGTCCGGGCGTGCGTGCAGGCGCTGAAGCAGTTTCCGGAGATCAACGCGTCCATCAGCGCAGAGGACATCGTCTATCACAATTATTTCGATGTCGGCATCGCGGTGAGTTCACCGCGCGGACTGGTGGTGCCGGTGTTGCGCGACGCGGACACGTTACCGTTTCACGGGATCGAGGCGGGTATCGCCGAGTTTGCGAAGAAGGCCGGCGCCAATGCGCTCTCGCTCGAGGAGATGACCGGAGGAACCTTCACGATCACAAACGGCGGGGTTTTCGGGTCCCTGCTCTCGACCCCCATCCTCAACCCGCCGCAGAGCGCGATTCTCGGCATGCACAAGATCCAGGAACGACCGGTCGTCGTGGACGGTGAAATCATCGTCAGACCCGTCATGTACCTGGCGCTGTCCTACGATCATCGCCTGATCGACGGCCGCGAGGCGGTCCGGTTCCTGGTCACCATCAAGGACCTGATCGAGGATCCGAGGCGAATGCTGCTGGACATCTGATCGACGCCTCCCGGGGGCGGGTTGCGGTAAAATAGGGCTTTCTGCTGGCAACGCGCGGGAGACCCCCGCCCCGATGGCGTCATGTACCTTCAGCACTCAATCAGCATTGCAACCCGCGGTCGCGGCACCCACGACATCACCCGCGATGTCTGCCGCTTCGTCTCCGGGGCCGGGGTCGATACCGGTCTGTGCCATCTGTTTGTCCGCCACACCAGCGCGTCCCTGATTGTCTGCGAGAATGCCGATCCCGTGGTTCGCGAGGACCTGGAGCGATTCATGGCCTCGGTCTGTCCCGATGGCGACCCGAGATTCCGGCACACGGCCGAGGGTCCCGACGACATGCCCGCGCATGTGCGCAGCGTCCTGACACAGACCGAGTTGACCTTACCCGTCGCCGACGGTCGCTGCGACCTCGGTACCTGGCAGGGCGTATACCTCTGGGAACACCGCACCCGGCCCCACAGGCGGACCGTTATCATGACCGTGCACGGCAATGGCGGCGGGCACTGACCGGCGGGCGAGGGGCGGGATCACGCCTCGTGCAGCCCTCGATCGCCGAACCGGCGAAGCCGGGCGGTATTTTCCGGTTTCCACCGTTCCCGGAATCGAAGCGCTATGGTAAAGAGCGTCATCAAGGTGGCCCCCGATGCACGCGACGCCGTGGCGGCCTCGCTCGGAATCGATGTCACGGACCGGGAGAGTGCGCCCGTGCGGGCCCTGGACATCGCGCTCGCGGCCACTGACGGTCCGCCGGAGCGGCCGCGCGGCATCGACGTAGCCCTGATCCTTCACGAACTCGGCGTGGACGACGACACCCTGACCGCGGCGTTGCTCAGTGACCCGAGACTCAGGGACACCCTCAGCGCCGCCGAGATCCGGGAAGGCTTCGGAGAGGGCATCGCCGAACTGGTACGCAGCGTCCACTGGCTGAATACCTTTCGCGAATGCGAGCACGAGCAGGTGCACACCGCCGAGCAGGCGGAGCGTCTGAGACGCATGCTGCTCGCCATGGTGCGGGACATTCGCGCGATGCTCATCAAGCTGGCCTATCGGGTGCAGCGCCTGAGGATCCTGTCCAGGGAGCGTTACGAGCCGCGGCGCTGCGTCGCGCGCGAGACCCTGGATATCTACGCGCCGCTCGCGAACCGGATCGGGATCGCACGCCTCAAGTGGGAACTCGAGGACCTCGCGTTTCGCTACCTCGAGCCGCAGGCCTACAAGCGGCTGGCGAAGGCCCTGGAGGAATCCCGGGTCGAGCGCGAGACTTACCTGGGGGATTTCGTCGAGCGCCTGCGCGACGCGCTGCGGCGCGAGGACGTCGACGCGCAGGTCTATGGGCGCCCCAAGCACCTCTACAGCATCTGGCGCAAGATGCAGCACAAGCGTCTGGGTGTGGCGGAACTGTACGACCTGCGTGCGGTACGCGTCATCGTGGGGGAGGTCAGGGACTGCTACGCCGCGCTCGGCGTCGTGCACACGCTCTGGCAGCACATTCCGAAAGAGTTCGACGACTATATCGCCAACCCGAAGGACAACGGTTATCGCTCGTTGCACACGGCCGTGGCGGGCCCCGGCGGCAAGATCGTCGAGGTACAGATCCGTACCCGCGAGATGCACGACCTGGCCGAGCGCGGCGTGGCCGCGCACTGGGCGTACAAGGAGGGCTCCAGGCCCGACCGGATGATCCGGCAAAGTGTCGACTCCATGCGATCGATGCTGGAGTCGGGCGGCGGCGATGTCCGTGTGCTGGAAGATTTTCGCACGGAGCTGTTCAGCGACCGGGTGTTCGTGCTGACGCCGGACGGTGAGATCAAGGACCTGCCGCGTGGCGCGACGCCGCTCGATTTCGCCTACAGCGTTCATACTGAGGTAGGGCACCGGTGCCGGGGCGCGAAGGTCAACGGGCGCATCGTTCCGCTGACGCATCGCCTCGATTCCGGAGAGCAGATCGAGATCCTCACCGCGAAGCAGGGCCGGCCGAGCCGGGACTGGCTCAACCCGAACCTCGGCTATCTGGGCACGCCCCGGGCGCGGGCGAAGGTGCGACACTGGTTCAAGGGACAGGACCGGGAGCGGCACGTCGAGGAAGGCAGGGAAATCGCCGAACGCGAACTGCAGCGGCTGGGTGTGGGGCACGAGGCGATGGAACCCGCCGTGGAGCGCTTCAATTTTCATTCCGTCGATGAACTGTACGCCGCGCTGGCCCGCGGCGAGATCGGACCGCAGCAGTTCGCCGGGTCTATCCGGGTTCCCGGCATCTCGCAGGAGATACGCAGCTTCGGCACGCACGTTCCGACGCGCCCCAGGGACTCGGGGGGTATTACCATCAGCGGGGTCGGCAATCTGCTGATCAGCCTGGCCCAGTGTTGCAAACCGACGCCCGGAGATGACGTGGTGGGCTATATCACCCATGGCAGGGGTGTGACGGTACACCGCCGGGATTGTTCCAATATCATGCACCTGAACGTCGGGGAAGCGCACCGATTGATTGATGTCGACTGGGGCCAGGACAGGACGGTCTATCCGGTCGACGTGCGGATTCTTGCTTACGATCGCAAGGGCCTGCTGGGTGACATCACCGCGGTCCTGTCGAACGAACAGGTAAACCTGATCCGCGCCGATACCCGGACCAACCGTCAGGACCTGGACGTGACCATGGACCTGACGCTGGAGATCGAGGACACCGGTCAACTCGGACGCATCATGGACAAGATTCAGCAGGTCCGAAACGTCGCCGAGGTGCGCCGTCGTGCGGGCTGACGCGGGATGGTTACTTTGCCTGGCGGGAGCAGCGGCGCTTGTGGCCGCCGACGGCGAGCTTCCGGACGCAGTGCGGGCGTATCACGAAGGGCGCTACGCAACAGCCCGTGCGCTGTTGCGTGACGCCGCCCGCGACGGCAGCGAGCGCGCGCAGATCGGGATCGGATGGCTGCATCAGCAGGGACTGGGCGGGGATCGCGATCCGCAAGAGGCGTTGCGCTGGTACAGGCGCGCGGCGGAATCGGGTTCCCCCGAGGCGCAGTACCAGGTGGGATTGATGCACGAACTCGGTATCGGCGTGGAGGCCGATCCCTGGGAAGCGGAGACCTGGTACGGGCGGGCGATCGAGCAGGGCTACTGCCCGGGCGAGCTGGCGGGACCGGAGCAGGTGCTCGAATTCGGAAGGTAGTGGTTGGAACGCGTGTCCCGACCGGTCTGAATTACGGAGGCAGTCGTCGCGCAATGTTTCCTCCCAACAGGGAGGCAGGAGCAATTTTGTCAAGTAGCAAGGCCACAGCGGGCCGGTGTCCGTCGACTGTCGAACCGGTGCAGGCATCGAAGGACCATATGTCCGGTCGCGGCGCGTGGGCCGTCACGCTTTGTCTCATTTTTTTGACCTGCATCGGGCATGGCGTTCAAGCGCAGTCGCTCGAGCCCAGGGCCTTCGCCAACACGCCGGTTGGGATGAATTTCTTTCTCGCCGGCTATGCGTACTCGAAGGGTGGGATAACAGTCGATCCCTCCATCGAGATCGAGGACGCGAACATCACTACCCACACCGGCCTGGTGTCCTACGTTCGCTCGCTGGGGGTGCTGGGTAACTCCGCCAAGTTCGCCGTGCTGGTCCCCTACGTGTTCCTGGAGGGGAGCGGCCGGGTCGAAGGAGAACTCAGGGAACGCAAGGTCGACGGGCTTGCGGACCCCCTGATCCGCCTCTCGTACAATTTCATTGGGGCCCCGGCGCTGACCATGGCGGAGTACGGCGGCTACCGGCAGGACACCATCGTCGGGGCCAATCTCTTCGTCACCGCGCCGCTGGGGCAGTACGACCCGGACCGGTTGGTCAATATCGGGACGAACCGGTGGTCGTTCCGGCCGCAGGTGGGCATCTCGAAGGCACTCGGGCCCTGGACGCTGGAGGGTTCGATGGAGGGAACGTTCTACACCGACAACACGAACTTCTTCGGCGGCAACACGCGTTCGCAGGACCCGGTTTACGGTGGCCAGGTCCACGTCATCCGCCAGCTCAAGCGGGGTTTCTGGGGCTCGCTTGATGCCACCTACTATACCGGCGGGCGATCATCGCTTAACGGGGTCGAGAAGCAGGATTTCCAGGAGAACTGGCGTTTCGGTGCAACGTTGGCGTTGCCCGTCAGTCCGCGCAATTCGATCAAGCTCTTCGGCAGCACCGGGATGTTCGCCCGTACAGGGACCGACTTCGACACCCTCGGCATCGTCTGGCAACATCGCTGGGGCGGCGGGATTTGACTCCCGATTATTCCTCCCTCTGGCAGGGGGAGGCCAGGCGGGGGTCGAGACTATCGGCCGGTACTGCGCCTGATCTGAACTCCCACCCCCATCCCGGCCTTCCCCCTCGAGGGGGAAGGAGAAGCGCTTGCCTTACCCGACCCACAGAGAATCCAGCGCGAATTCGATGGCGTGAAAAGGAGTGACAGATACCGGGTCATCGTTCTTGAAGACCCCGAGCTGTACCCAGTGGGCGTGCTGATTTTCATAGGCCTCCAGCACGCGAATTTCCGGATCCACCAGCCAGGCATGAGACACGCCGGCCTTCAGATAGATCGGCATCTTCTCCGCTCGGTCGAGTCTTGCGGTGGACGGAGAGAGGATTTCACAGACCCAGTCGGGCGCCGTTTCGAACCAGGCGGTATCCGGCAAGACCGGCATGCGTTCCCTTCGCCAACCCGCCAGATCGGGTACCAGCACGTGAGGCCCCAGATGGAGTTCCGGTTCATCGAGGATCAACCATCCCCCCGGTCCCCCACTTCCCAGGTCGAATGGTCCCCCGAGATGCACACCAAGCCGCGAGGAAGCACCAGCATGTCTCGGCCCCGGCCGGGGGTGAGTGTGCAGTCGCCCGTCGACGATCTCGGCGACCCTGTTAGGCGGGACCCGCAGCAGGTCTTCGTAGGTTGCCGCTTTCTCTACTGGTTCGCTCATATCCCGGTCAAGTGGTCCGTGTCGGGACAATTTACTACCGGGCCATGTGATCGGCAACTTCGAGCCCCAAGGCCCCGACCTCTTACCAGACCTCGGCGTTGCCGTTACTGAATTTCAGAACGCTTTGTCAGTTTCACGTGGAGATCGAAGCCGGGCTTGTCCATACGATGCAGCATACCGGAGAGAATATTCCCTTCCCGCCGGCCCTCTATCCTGGCCGGCACTGTATCTCCTTCAATGGAGAAAACAGTCTCCGGCAGCTCGACAAAGGTGATCTCCAGCGAAATACTGTAGACGTCACCGGACTGTTCGTATGCTCCACGAACGTAGTGCTGGTTGTTTCCCCCCAGGACCCGGCCATTCTCGAAGCCGAGATTTCCTCCCTTCTTCCAGCCACGCAGGCCTAGGAGGCTGTCCGAGAATGGAGGCCGTAGCGAGCGGACGTGGGGCCGAGTCAGATTTTTCGGTTGAATGAGGAGAATATTGGGCATATTTGACGAATTCGAGCGGACAATCTGGCCGGCATCCACGTTCGCGCAGTAGATCTTCGATTCTCGGACAGCCTCCTAGGTGCTCTACCGTCCAGATCCCGTCGATTTGCATTTGAACACCCCCGTTCCGGATATGGGGCAGATTGACTGCGACGCGTCACTGATGGAGTTCGAGCGATCGCTGTATCCCCCTCTGCACATCCACCAACGCCTCCTGATTGACTACCGACAGTCGTTGTTTCGGACGATCCAGCGCCACGACCAGCAGCAAGACCAGCGAGAACGCGATCGCCAGGGAAATGAGGGTTGTGACGGAACGTCGGCGCGAGGCCAGCCCGGCATCGTATCCCCCGATGACCATGGCGAGGATCGCCAGCCCGAAGAGCGCAATCCAGAAAATCCGTGGCATGCGTTGCTGAAGCGCCAATGTCAGCCGCATCTGATGAATATCGATCACTTCGTTTACCGATTGCAGGAACAGCGTGCTCACCGGTGTCGGCTGCTGCGCCGCAACGGAAACCGCTATCGACCAGAGTTCGCCTTGCAGTTCCTCGGACTGTGTGATCATGCTCTCCAGACGCTGGTCGCTGAGTTCCCCACCCTTGCCGAGTTGTACCGCATCGAGCCGCAGGCTGACATAGTCGTACAGGAGACGGCGAACGGCATCCCGTTGGGCTTCGGGCAGCAGTTCAGCGCGCAGGTAGGCGGTGCCGATCGCGTTGGCCTCGTCCAGCACCAGATACCTGCGGTCGTCGTAGCGCTTTACGACCGTGCCGAAGGTGAAGCAGACCGAGGGAAGCGGCGACGACCGGCCCCGTCTGGATCTTTTCCCCGCCGGGCAGGCGCGCTTTCTGCCTGCGGCCGATCTGGAAGCCGAACTCGGTGGAAAGGACGATAATGGTGACAGAGGCGAGGAAGATCCCCCAGAGCGGCACCCCATCCATGAGTTCTCTAATGATCATCCTTAATCATAAAAATCCATTGAATTTAAAGGGAATAATCAAGCTGCAAGCATACTATAGCTAAAGCCCTGCAAGGTAAACATTCATTGTTGACAGCGCGTGATGCATGTGAGGCAATCGTGACTACGGTTGATTGGGATTACGGCGGCAGCAGGCGTTTCATGACGCCGAGGATTTCCTTGACCGGTAGTTGCGTGCCGCCCGCGGCGACCAGGGGCAGGAGCGCCGCGGAAGGCGTCCTCGCGCAACAGGCCAAGCTGCTTCTGCAATTCGAAGAAAGGACCGCCCCGGGTCAGAAGGAGCCGGTTGATTCCGGCCTCTCCCGCCGTCAATGTATCGCGATTCATGATCGGCCTCCGGGCGCAACAGGGATCGAGACCGCGAACACCCGCGCTGTCCTCATTGCGGCCGTGCGGCGAGGTCCTCCTCGACGAACCGGAATACGGCCTCGGCCATCACCTCGCGCGGAAAGGCGTTGCGGTTGACGAAGGTGGAACCGATGAATTTGTGTGACCGGGCGAGCGGGATCGATACCGCCCAGTGGTCCGCGTTGAGGTAGCCGAGGATGGTCGAACCGGGAATCACCTGGTCGTAGAAGATGAGCTGGCTGTCGTTTCGGGCATCGACCCGGCCCAGCTTGTCGTAGCTGGATTTCAGACCGGCCGAAATGTGTTCTT
The DNA here is from genome assembly GCA_034722015.1 of Pseudomonadota bacterium. GTDB lineage: Bacteria > Pseudomonadota > Gammaproteobacteria > JAJDOJ01 > JAJDOJ01 > JAJDOJ01. The sequence continues at coordinate 6,049 of JAYENI010000171.1, read as the reverse complement.
CATCCGGATAGTAAATCAGGGAGTAGTACCGGATAGTGTCCGGCAGTGGATGGTCCGCCAGCCAGCGTTGCCGGACCTCGGGTTTGAGGCTGTTCAGGGCGTTCTCGTCGCCGGCGTCGCATTGCGATCCGGGAAAGTGCGTCAGGAGGCCTACGGTCGACTCGGTCGCGTCGTTCGCCAGCGGCGATCCTCCGACCGCGCCCGCGGTTGAAATAAATGCCGCGATCTTCGGTTGGATCTCCGGGTAGTTCACGATCGCCTCGAGGACGTCCGGCGCCCCCTTGGAGTAACCGATCAGCACCAGCGGCTTGTCGTCATCGCCCTGGTCGGGAATATTCATGAGGGCGTCGCGAATCAGTTCGGCGTTGCGGCGGCTGCCGGACAGGGCCTCGACCTCGAGCAAGGTGATGTCGTATCCGAACTTGCCGGTATGCGTCATGGTCGTGAACTTGCTATCGACGAAGCCCTTGAGACACGACCATCCGAGCCCGGGGACGACGACGACCCGCAACCCGGTTTTGCCGCGACCCAGGTCGATCGGCTTCCCGGTGGCGGGTGGTTCGTCCGACAATCTGACCAGCGCTTCGTCGCAGGGGCGGTGGTCGGGTAACGACTCCCCACGCTCGTCCGTGATGGCGCAGAATATCTCCCTGAACCTTGCGCGTTTGTCGATCGCGCCGGCCTTTGCCGCCGGCGTCAGGATCATCGGCGGGGTGTTGGTCGAGTACGGGTTCAACGGTTTGGAGGCGCAGGAGAGCATCCCTGAGCCGAGAACGCCGGCCAATGTCAGCAGGCCAAGCGATCGTAGCGGGTGAACCCTGAGCCGGAGGCGGGGACGTGCAGGCTCGCGACCCGTGGCCTGATGCGTGGTGTTTGGCATTGGCAATTTTCTGTCAATATTTTCAGTAACCAAGCCAAGCGGGGGCGCACAGATCAACGGTGACGCCGTTGACGGCCCATACTCCGGAAAGTTTACTTGCAGATGCAAGACCTTCGCTCCCGGGAACCCCGTTGGCAGGGAACGCGCCGGGAGTTATCGCTTGCGAAACGCCCCTAGCGCCAGAGAATGAACAGCACGGTCAGCAGGGGGATCGCGGCAATCGCCAGCATTGCAATTACGATATCCATATTAGTTAGCCCTCTCCGTTCTTTGCGGATAGTAAGGGGTTCCCCTTATATGCCGCATATAATACGTGATTTCCCTTACGTTGCTACACACTTCGGGTTCGGTCGAAACAGGTGTTGCCGTACACGAACAGAAGCTGTTGTTTTCCAAACCATAGTCCTGGCCGTCCTTTCCAGGTCAGAATTGGTTTTTCGGAAATATCTTGAAGATTGCGTCCATCACGCGCTGCGAGCTTCCCCGGGCAGGCTGTGAATCCACCCGTCCGTTGCTGTCGACCCAGTAGAGGTCGCCGTCCTCGTCCGCCGTGTCCAGGAGCACGCCCTCTGTTGCCGGGAGACGGGCGAAATCCGGTGGTGGGCGAATGCGATCATCCTTGAGCAATGCCGTCGCGCAACCCACCAGCATAGCCCGACTGCCGCGAGTGTGAAAAAGCCACGGCGTATCTGTATTATCCCGTTTGTATCGATAGCACTACATCGTAGCGGCGTATCATGGCTTCAACACCAAATAACCGATCATCTATAATCAATATTCTAGATCATTCAGCGTAAAGAATCGTTGCGTAATCGCAACAAAGCAGGAATTTTCCACGGGTATTGCGGCGACTGCACGACACCTTCCGGTGCCGCAAGGGTCCGTCATGAAGCCTGAGGGAAAGTTTGGGAGGGTCAGGTTGACCCGATTTGCCCGACGGGAATGTCTCCGGTCTCGCCGGGTTCCGTTCCGTCTCCAGCGAATAGCTTTCTCGCGGGCATGGCGAATCGGATGCCGGCCTGATCCAGGCGTTCCACGATCCGGGTGTTGAGCCAGGTCGCATGATCCAGGTAGTCCCAGTAGGCCGGAGGGTGGTACCAGTAGATCACCAGGAAGTTGAGGTAATCCTGGGTCAGGTCGTTGAAAAAGACGCGTGGCGGAAAATCCGGTTGGTTGATGGCCTCGTTGGGATGAGGTGTACGTTCCTCGTCCCGGTTGCCCCCGTCCTCCGCGGATTTCCCGCCCCCTGATGCTGGCGTGTCGTCATCCGCCGACTCGGGCACGGACACGATATCCCGAAGGATCCCGAGCGCCTCGCCGATCTTGTCCGGGGACGTGTCAACGGCGATCCTGACGTTGAAGATGCGCTGGATGAAGGGCCGCTTGGCGACGTTGACGATGTCCTCGGTGGCCATCTTCTCGTTGGGGATCGTCGTCACGGGGCCGTTGAGTAGGCGGATCTTCGTCGAGCGAAGCCCGATCTCCTCGACCACGCCGTCGTGTCCCTTGACGTTGATGCGGTGGCCGACCTCGTAGGGTTTGTCCATGTAGATCATCAGGCTGCCCAGCAGGTTCTTGAGCGTGTCCTGGGTCGCCAGGGCAACGGCGAGGCCGCCGATACTGACGCCGGCGACCATGCCGAGCAGGGGAACCCCGACCAGACTGGCTCCGAAAAAGATCACGACGATGGCCAGGACGATGCCGATGATACGGCCGACCAGGCGCACAAGGTGCGCGTTGAGGCTTCCCTCCCGAACTGACGGAGAGGCAATGATCAACTCGGCCAGTAACATCGGCAGCAGCCAGACGGTCCATGTCGCGGCCAGGACGGCAATCGTCGCGGAGACGAGGCCGATCCATTCGGCCACTGCCCCGCCGAAGTTCAGAATCGATACATTGGCCAACCTGACGAAGATGGGCAGGATGATCAGCACGGCCAGGGGCAGGGCTAGCCGCCGCAGGTACTGCCACGCGGGTCTCCGGGCAGGATGAGTGCGTATCAGACGCCTCAAGAGCAGGAGCAGGCCCGTGAACAGCAGCAACATGGCCAACAGTCCGAGCCATTTCCAGAGCGCGTGCCCGAAAAAGGTCTTCTTCAACGCGGCAGGCAGTCCATCGGTGATCCGTGCCGGGATCATCCAGCCGGGGTTGTTGGCAAGCATACCAACGAGGTCTGGTTGAAGGACTTCCCGGGTGTAGGGTAGAAGCTTGGAGCGTTTGTAAAACTCCTCTGCTCGAGAGACCGTTTCCGGTGAGAACAGGAATTCTCCTGCGCGCTCTCCCTCGCCGATCCGAACTAGCGTGATCTCGGTGCGCGGGACGGTATAGGTGGCGGGCTCTTCGTCGAAGGACGCCGCGTCCGGGATTTCGTCCAGGGTCGGCAACTCGATGCGTGACAGGACCTCGTACAGATAGACTCCAGCGGTGACTCCCACCTCTCGTCGACTCGCGATCGGGACCTCGCTGAGGTCAAGGGCCCTGCGAGCCTGCTGGATCGTCGCCTGCTGCCGGAGGAACTTGCTGAAGGTGGGTTCAACCCATAATTCCCTCTTGCCGAAACGTAAGGCTTCCTCTACTTGCTCGAGCAATCCATATAACGTCGCGCCCGGGCTTGAGGTGTCCAGCGGTTCCAGAGGATGTGGTTCCTCGGCAAGGACGTAGGGCGGGAACAGGCAAAACGCAATGAGGATTGCGCCAATCCATTTGCCGGTTCCCGCTGTGTTGTTCCCGAAGTTCGGGGTTGCCGCAGTCCATGCGGAGATGACAGCCGCCATGCCGATGCCTCCAAAGCCGTGATTCACATACGGTGTGAACGTCATAATTAGTAAAGTCTAATACTATTCCATGTAAAGCCCAAGGCGATTCAGCACGACTATTATTTATAAGGGGGGTATCCATCTGAGTGCGGTTAACACAAGATGTAGGGATGCCGATGCATCTGCCTACCTCCGATCTGCGGGCTGGCCGCGACTACCCGCGCAACTACGCGGAACTACATGCGTGGTTCCCCGACTATATCGAGTAGCTGCGCTGGCCACCCACTCGCCCATGGCGAGACCACAACTGGTAGGCGCTACCGCACTCAGATGGATACCCCACATTTATTATTTATGACCTTTCTCGTCGGTCGGATAACATCGCAGAATGGGTCGTCTTGACCGTTACCCGGAATGCAAAGGATCACTGATGCGGAATGTAGTCTTACTCGTTGCATTTGTATGTGCGGTCGCCCTGGCAGTCCTCGCCACTTCGAAGCCAGCGCCCGCGCAACAGGCCGGCGGCGTCGGTCAATACACCCGCGAAGAGGTCCAGGCGGCGGTGATGAGTTTCGCCGACAGCTGGGCCGCGCAACTCGCTGAGGCGGCCGAAAAGACGGCGGCCCGCGCCGGAACACCCGAAGTCCGGAAACACACCGACAGGATCATCTTCTATGGAGCGGCCGCGGGGTTTGACATCGCTTCCAGTCCCAATCCCGGAGTGAACCTGCTCGATATGATGGTGCTGGTATCGCTCTACAACATCGTCTGGAACGAGTACTGGGGTCCGGAGGTCTACGGGGACGCCGCGCAGCCGATGATCGACATGCTGCGCGTGATGGAAGAGGACATCTGGGGGTTTGCCGCCAAGGTCATGACACCGGAGCAGTTGAGCGAAATCCGCGGCGTCATCCGGCAGTGGCGGGCGCGCAATCCGGACAAGCAGGGTGTCACTTTCATTCGCTTCAGCGATTTCGGTGCGCTGGGGCGCAAGCCCTCGCTGGAGAAGGCGATGCAGCCGGGCGGTCTGCTCGCCCCGGTGCGCGAGGCCGCCGTGGCCGCCGAGGAGATCCGGGTCATGGGCGACCGGGCACTCTACCTGATGGTGCGCATGCAGGACCTGATGCCGCGGCGGTTCGAGATGGCGGTCAAGGAGATCCTGCGTTCCCCGGAGCTCGGTCAGACCCTGGACGACATCAGCGGCTTCCGGGAGAGTTCCGAGCGTTACGCTGCCGTGCTGGAGACCCTGCCCGGAGAGTTTTCCACCCGGACGCAGTCGATCATCGACCAGACGCTGGAGCAGGTGAGCGCAGAGCGTCAGGCGGCGATCAACCAGCTAATGCTCGGACTGGCACAGGAGCGGCAACTGGCACTCGAGCAGATCGTCGAAGGCGTGACCCTCGTGCGTGCCGAGTCGATCGATCACATTCTGGAGGGGTTGGGCGAGGAGCGGAAGGCCCTGATGAATGATGTGGGCAAGCTGGTCGAGCGCAGCGAGACCGAGGCCGAGGCGATGCTGACGCATACCTTCGTGCTCGCCGCCGTGCTGCTGCTGCTCTACTTCCTCCTGCGCATGGTCTATCGCTACGCCACGGACCGCCCGGCGGAGACGTGGACCGGCAGGGTGGCCTTCGCCGGCCTGCTCGTCATCGCGGCGCTGCCCATCATCGCCGCGGCGCTGGTCTATGTGCACTACGCCTCGCCGGGGGCCCTGTACGGCGCGAAGCCATTTGCCGTTACCGACGTCGAGCACGAACGGCCGGAGTCAGTGAAAGACCGTCCGTCGGGGCGCGGGACGGAAATGAGGCCGGTGGCCGGAAGGACGATTCGCGGGAGCGAGGCCGATCTGTCGGAAATGGCGCCGGGTTCGGTTGTCGCGCCCGGGGCGACACGGGAAGACGATACACAGGTCACCGAGGCGGTCGTCGTCGAATCGCTGTCGGAGCAGACCCCGGAGTCGGGGGCTGAAACGGTGGCGGGCCCCGACCTGGAACTCGAAGGGGATGAGACCTTCGCCCTCAGCCAGGAGGTCATGGTCCTGCAGGCCCTGTTCCCGCGATCCGGAGTAGAGATCACACCGGAATTCGAAAGGAACCTTGCGAAGATGTCCGGGTTCCTTATTGATAATCCGGAACTTCGTGTCGACATCCAGGGCCACACCGACAGCAGGGGATCGGGAATCGCGAACCAGCAGCTGGCGGACGAACGCGCGAAGGTTGTGGCGCAATTTCTGATTCAACGCGGTGTCGCGCCAGGGAGAATCCGGGCGATGGGTTATGGTTCCAGCCGGCCGATTGTGTCGAACGAAACGGTCGAGGGCCGCGCGAAGAATCGTCGAGTCGAGATCCGGGTGATTCGCTGAAAGAAATTGCTCCTTCCCCCTTTGAGGGGGAAGGCCGGGATGGGGGTGGGA
>JAYENI010000170.1:0-29288 GCA_034722015.1 Pseudomonadota bacterium | reverse complement strand
CGGCGTCATCGTCCTTACTCCTCAAACAAGAACCAACATCGGTCCTCTCCGAGTCTGGACGACACGCTCGTCACACGCGTAAATCAGGGATGGAAAAAAGCTGCCGCGAAGCGGTTTAGTTCAACATTGTAATGGACGACAAAGTGGGGTGATGTTTTACCCCTCTTTGTCGCATATGATTCTGGTCGGATGTAATGACCTTCTCCATGGATGCGTCGCAGAAACCAGAATATCACTCAAGGTTTCAATATGTTGCGGTTCTGCCTGCACGAATTCCAGGACAGATACACCACTAGACCTGCGGGATAATATGCGACATCCCGTTCGGGTGGAGCGCTACTACAAAGGTTTACAACCCGGTACCAAGAGCATGTCGCCAGTATTGCCATTGGCTGGCGATCGGGTTTCATACTCTCTCGCCAGTCCAGGGGACCTCTGTGTTGGATACGGAGTCTTGTCGGTCGCCGGAATCGTCTGTAAGCTGAAAGTATGAGTGGCAGGCCTACGGAACTGACGAAGGTCGCATTTCCCAGGTTACCTGCCACAATGGTAAACCAGCTCATGATCCGTAAACCAAAGGGGCCGTAGCTCAGCTGGGAGAGCGTCGCGTTCGCAATGCGAAGGTCAGGGGTTCGATCCCCCTCGGCTCCACCATTTTTCGCTGTCCCGGAATCGGCGCTTCATCGTCTCCCATCGGCGATTGCCATTTCATCTCTCCTGCGCCATCCTCACCGCGTTTTTCGCTTCCTTGTTTGAGGCTCCGGCATTGTTCACCGCCTGAACACCCTTGCTTACAGGAGATATCCTGACCATGCGATCCAGAATCCTGCCCGTTCTGGTGTTCTTCGTCTTCTGCATCAATCCGGTGACGGCTGACGACGCTCCGTCCGGGGAAACCATTGCAAAACAGGGCATCAAGGGAGGCACCGCACCCTGTTCGGGTTGCCACGGCGCCTCGGGAGAGGGCAACGCTGCCGCGAACTTCCCCCGGCTCGCCGGATTGAACGCCCAATACCTGGCAGCGCAGATAAATGCCTACAAGGACGGCGAGCGCTCCAGCCCGATCATGAAACCGGTCGCCGACGGCCTGTCGGACGCAGAGGTCGAGGCCGTCGCATCTTATTATTCCGGTCTCTCCGCGCCTTCAGCCGCGACCCCGATCCAGGGGGCGGACCTTGAGCTCGGCAAGCAACTCGCCGAACTCGGATCCTGGCAGGACCGCGAGCTCCCGGCCTGCAACCAGTGTCACGGCCCGCAGGGTAAAGGGGTCGGCGCGGTGTTTCCCGCCATCGACGCCCAACCGGCAGGATACGTCGTCGAACAATTGAAGGCCTGGCGCGTGGGACAGCGCAAGACGGACCTCGACGGCCTCATGAAGTCCGTCGCGACCAAACTCAATGACAAGGAATCCGGGGCGGTGGCGAGTTACTACGCCTTGCTCGGCAGCGACCCGGACAAGGCGGCCAAACTGAAGGCGAGCGACCCCGCCAGTCCGCCAGAGGGGTTTGCCTCCCCGGCGAGGAGCGAGATACCCGACGGGGACTTCGGGGCCTCGATTTCGCGAGGCGAACAGATCTTTCTCGGCACGGACACGCACGCGGTATCGGCCCCCTATGTCGGAAATCACCAGCAGTGCGCCGATTGCCACCTGGACGCCGGGCGCCTGGCGGACTCCTCGCCAATGTGGGCGGCCTGGGTTTCGTATCCGGCGTACCGCAAGAAGAACGAGAAGGTCAACACCTTTATCGAACGGATCCAGGGCTGCTTCACGTACTCAATGAACGCCCAGGGATCGAAAAGGGGACAGGTCCCGGCCGCCGACAGCGAGCCGATCGTCGACCTGACGAGCTACTTCTACTGGCTGGCGACCAGCGCACCGACGGGTGACCACAAGATGTCCGGCCGGGGTTATCCGGCCGTCACCGCGACCGCAAGTGGCTTCGACCCCGAACGGGGCAGGAAGGTCTACGATGCACACTGCGCCGTCTGCCATGGCCCGGAGGGAAACGGCACGCGAGCCCATGGCGAGATGGTGTTCCCGCCGCTCTGGGGTGATGGCGCCTACAACTGGGGCGCAGGCATGCACCGCATTGACACGGCCACGGCATTCATTCAGCACAATATGCCACTGGGCCAGCCGAACCTGTTAAGCGACCAGGAGAGCTGGGATGTCGCCGCTTTCGTCAACAGCCACCCCCGCCCCCAGGACCCGCGCTACGACGGTAATTTCAAGGAGACGGTCAAGCGCTTCCACAGCGGGAAGTACGACTACTACGGCAAAATCAAACTGCCGGACGGCAAGCGACTGGGCGAACCCTGACGACACGGGTCGTCATTGCCCGCCCCGGCATCCACTCCCCTATAAAAGGATCAACCATGTCCGATACCCTGTTCACCAAGATCATCAATCGGGAGATCCCGGCCGATATCGTGTACGAGGACGACCTGTGCCTGGCGTTCAGGGACGTCGGTCCGCAGGCCCCGATGCACGTGCTGCTCGTGCCGAAAAAGCCCCTGGCCCGACTGGCGCACGCCACCGAGGAGGACCAGGCGCTGCTGGGTCACATGATGCTGAAGGCCTCGGATATCGCGCGGGCGGAGGGCTACCGGGACGATTTCCGACTGGTGATCAACAACGGCCCGGGCGCGGGCCAGTCGGTGTTCCATCTCCACATCCACATCCTGGCCGGGCGCGGGTTCGGCTGGCCGCCGGGATAGCCGGGGAAGGAATCCTCAGCGAGCGCCTTGCATGGGCGGCGCCAGCATTTGCGGGTCGATGTACGCCTTGCGAAGGTTCATGCGCCAGTCCAGATGGGGTCCCGTCGCACGACCGGTCGCGCCGATCTCGCCGATGCGGTCGCCACGGGAAAGCACCTGCCCCACCGCCACCTGGACCCTGCTCAGGTGAAGAAAGCTCGATGACAGGCCGTGCCCGTGATCCAGGATCACGGTACCCCCGGAGTAGTAAAGGTCCGGTTCGGCCAGCGTGACGATCCCGTCCGCCGGCGCCTGCACGGGCGTACCCGCGGGGGCGGCGACATCGACGCCGTAGTGCGGCCGGCGCGGCTCACCGTTGAGGACCCGCTGGCTTCCGTAGACGCCACTGATACGCCCCTGCGCCGGCCAGACGAATCCCTCAAGAAAATCGGTTCGCGGATCGACCCTTTTGCGGGCATTGCGCACCCTGGCCGCTTCGTCCCGGATGCGTTCGAGGACATCGGGGTCGGGGGTCACCTTCTTCGGCGGAAGGCCGTCGATGCGCTGAATCCGGTACTCCCGCCTTTCGACCGGCAAGCGACGCTCGATCGACTCCCCCCCCGGCAGCGACACGACCAGGAGAGCGGTCTCGGGCGCATCCCGGTCGAAGCCGATCAGGAAGACGCCCGCCTGCGACACGGGTACCGGATCGCCATCAATGGCTACCGTGGCCCCGGGTCGGGTATTGCCCCGAACGAGTCCTCCCTGTACGAAATCACCCACCAGGTCGAGCGATTCAGCGGCGCGGGTAAACGATGGCGGCAAAACCAGCAACAGCATGCCGCATACGGCCGCCGGCCAACCGCCCGACACCTTGCTGATCGCCATGCCGAAACCACCTCTCATTCAGTACCCCAGATGGAAATACGGATGCAGGGTCCGCAGGCGGGTGTCCTCCACCGCACCACCGACGGTGAAGTGGTAGATGCTCTGCCATACGTGATTCGAGATGCCGAGCAGCTGATGCACGGCGTCGTCGAAGAAGCAGCCGATCCCCGTGCCGCGTACGCCGGCTGCCTCGGCCTCGAGATAGAGCACCTGGCCGATCAGACCAGCCTCCCAGTAACACCTCGGATACGCCCAGGCCCCCGTTTCGAGGGCCGCCTCCAATTCGGCCAGCATCCCGAGCGAGAAGGCCCCGTCCCCGGCGATCTCCTGCCGGCAACTGACCAGCGCCGACACCTGCCGGGCATCTCCGGTCTCCAGGAGATAGAGCGGCAGGTCCGGAGGGCAACCGGGTGGCTGACGCCAGGCGAATGAATCGGTCATCTCGCTCCGCAACGAATCCATGTGCCGTAAATCCCGGACCAAGGCATAGATTCCCGGATCGAGTCCCCGCACGCGGTGCACGAATAGCACCAGAGAGATCCTTGTGTCGTAGGGAAGAATGTCGAACGGTATCGGTGAGGTGTCCGGCATCAGGCGTTCGAGCATCCGGAAGAAGGGTTCAGCGCCGAGATGCGTTACGGCGTCCAAGGCGACCGCGCTTCTTCGGGTCCGGATCAGCGGCCGGGCACGGATATCCCGGGGGTTACGGCTTGCGGATCGTCCGGCGTCCCCTGTCCTGACCGGCCGCGCTGGAAAAGCGGCCCCCGGGTTCCTGGCCGTGCGGCCCGCCTCCTCGATCACGGGCCAGTCCCGGTGATTCCCGCTCAGTGGGTTGGGACGACCGATGAATGCCTCCCTGGCCTTGTCATCCGCAACGCCTGCGGGAACCTGAATGTCCAGCGCCCCCGGCCTTGCATCGACCGGAAACACCGCGATCAGGCAATCGGCATGCTCCGCCTCGGGACCGCTTTGCAGATGACAACCGAGTAGGCGATCGAGCCCGCCGTCGGAAACGTTCGAGACCAGACGTGTCCGCCAGCCTGAAAGGGCCGCCGATATCGCCACGCCCCCCAGCGCGTGCCCCACGTCGTGATGGCAGTAGCGGAACGCGCGTTCACCGTACTTCCAGGACTCGCGCCAGTAGATCGAGCTGAACCCGACGAAAAACCCGCCATCGGCTGTCGGACTCAGCGACACCTGGCCCAGACCGCGACGTTTTTCGAGCGCGTGATCGAAGACATTGTAGTGAAAGAGCGCCGATTCCTTGTCAATCCCGGACCCGTACCCGATCAAAAGGTAGGCTTCCGTCGGGTGGAGATCGCCGCTCGAGGGATTGACCCGCAACGACCAGCGATTCCCCGGGGCGGCCTCCTTCCACGCCGACAGCGCCAGGCTGTCATAGAGGAAGCGGCTGAGAGAATGGATATCCACGGGATCCGCCGGCGGTGACGTGTCGAAGAGATCGTCGTAGCGGGGACCCGCGAGCGTCGGGGCCGGGTGTTCGAGCGCGATCGCCGTGGTCCCGCCGAAACGCCGGAAGGGATCGGGCTGGGTCGCCCAGTCGAGATAGCCGGGCGAACGCGCGAAACGGTTCAGGCGGTGCTTGGTGCGGTCGTGGTATTCGAGCATGCGCCCAAGCGGGTGTTCGGCGCGCAGTTCACTGAAGACGGGCGAGCCGTCACTCATCCAGCGCCTCGATCGAACGCCAGTCGCTCCCCCGGAGCCTCATCGGCAAACCGTCCCTCGCGGTAGACGATTCGGCCCGAAACGAGCGTACTCCACACGGAGGAGCGGAAGGTCCTGCCCTCGAACGGCGACCAGCCGCATTTATACAGGACGTTGTCGCGGGTGACGTCCCAGGGCCGGTTGAGGTCCACCAGGACGAGGTCCGCCTTGTAGCCCTCGCGGATGTAGCCGCGCTCGCGGATGCGGAAACACTCGGCCACGGCGTGACTGGTGCGATACACGATGTCCTCGAGCCCCATGCGCCCGTCGTGGTAGAGCTCCAGCAACGCGGGCAGGGCATGCTGCACCAGCGGCAGGCCCGAAGGCGCCTTGAAATAGGTGTTGGACTTCTCTTCCAGCGTGTGCGGCGCGTGATCGGTCCCGACAACATCGAGTCGCCCCGCGATCAGGGCATCGAGAAGTGCGTTGCGGTCCTCCGGACGTTTGATGGCCGGGTTGCACTTGATCAATGCGCCCTTCTCGTTGTAGTCGCGATCGTCGAACATGAGGTGGTGGACGCAGACCTCGGCGGTAATGCGCTTTTCGCTGATCGGCGCCGTATCGAACAGGGAGAGTTCACGTTCCGTCGTCAGGTGCAGGACGTGCAGGCGGGTGCCGAAGTCGCGGGCGAGTTCCACGGCCAGCGAGGAGGACTTGTAGCAGGCTTCCCCGCTGCGGATCAGCGGGTGGCAGACGAAAGGCACCGCATCGCCGTAACGCTCACGGAAGATACGCTCGTTCGCCTCGATGGTCGGCGTGTCCTCGCAATGCGTGGCGATCAGGGAAGGCGCATCACGGAAGATCGCACGCAGCGTCGCGGGATCGTCGACCAGCATGTTGCCGGTGGAGGCACCCATGAACACCTTGATGCCGCAGCACTGGTCGGGGTCGAGACCACGGATCTCGTCGAGATTGTCGTTAGTGGCGCCGAGATAAAAAGAGTAGTTCGCCAGCGATTTCTCCGCGCCGGTCGCATGCTTGCCTTCCAGCGCCTCCAGCGTCGTGGCCGGCGGCTTTGTGTTAGGCATTTCCATCAGGCTGGTGATGCCGCCGGCCACGGCTGCCCGTGATTCCGAACGGATATCTCCCTTGTGGGTCAGGCCGGGTTCGCGGAAATGGACCTGATCGTCGATCATCCCGGGCAGCAGGTGCCTGCCGGCAGCGTCCAGCACGGTGTCGGCGGGCACCGCCGAGAGATCCGCGCCGATGCGCTCGATGCGGCCGTCCCTGACCAGGACGTCGCCCTCGCGCAGTTCGCCTTCGTTGACCACGACCGCATTGCTGATCAGGATGGAGTTCATGCAAGGTGGACCAATTCGGTTCAAAAACCAGGAGCGTGTCGAATTCTATCCTGCATCCCTGCGTGGCGACACCGCAAACCGGTCGAAAAGCGCCGGCGAACCCGGTGGTGGTATCATGAAGGGCTTTCCATCCAGACACCGCGAAAGAAGCAATGGGCAATCACCTGATCAAAAGCAATGAGCGCGCCGCGGCCGGCGACAGCCTTCCCTGGGAGGACGTTATCGCCTCACTGCCCTTCAACGAGCAGGGCCTGCTGCCCGCGGTAGCGCAGCAGTTCGACTCGCGGGAAGTGCTGATGATGGCGTGGATGAACCGTGAGTCGATCGAAGAGACCCTGCGAACCGGGCGGGTCTGCTACTGGTCGCGCTCGAGGGGAAAATTCTGGCGCAAGGGGGAATCCTCCGGCCAGGTACAGGACCTGAAGGAAATGCGGCTGGATTGCGACGGGGATACGCTGTTGCTGATGGTCGACCAGACGGGCCCTGCCTGTCATACCGGACGAAGAGGCTGCTTCTACAACGTCGTCAAAGCCGACCGGGTGGTCGTGGACAGTGACCCGTTAATCGACCCCGACGTGCTTTACGGAAAGTAGTATCCCGATCGGCCGGCCATAAGGCGATTTCTGTCAAATGACATACCATCCTGCTTGTCTTTTCATCCGTTCCCTGTGTTGCGACAACCGTTCCATCGTTCGACGATGCGCCTGTTGTCGCGCCTTGATGACGAACGAAAAGCCGGCGCAATCCGGTATGTCATTTTCCGGCAATCGCCTAAGTTGAATCACGCGATGTCACTGCTCCTGCACAACACGATGACCGGGCGCAAAGAGGTGTTCTCGCCGCTGGATCCCGCCCGGGTCACGATGTACGTTTGCGGTCCGACCGTCTACAACTTCGTCCACATCGGTAACGCCCGGCCGGTGGTCGTCTTCGACGTGCTCTACCGCCTGCTGTCGCGCGAATACCCGGAGGTCGTCTACGCGCGCAATATCACCGACGTGGACGACAAGATCAACGCCGCGGCAAGGGAAAACGGCGAGCCCATCTCCGCCCTGGCCGGCCGCTACACCGATGCATTTCACCAGGACATGGCAGCCCTGAACGCGCTGCCGCCAACACTTGAACCGCGCGCCACCGACAACATCGGGCCCATGATCGAGCTGATCGAGCGGCTGATCGAGGGTGGACACGCCTATGCCGCCGAGGGTCACGTGATCTACGACGTCCCTTCGCTGGACGACTACGGCAAGCTCTCGCACCGTCGGCTCGAGGACATGCTCGCCGGTGCGCGCATCGAGGTTGAATCCTACAAGCGGAACCCGGCGGACTTCGTGCTGTGGAAACCTTCCACCGACGACCTGCCCGGATGGGACAGCCCGTGGGGCCGTGGTCGCCCCGGCTGGCACACCGAGTGCGCGGCAATGATCCAGAAACACCTCGGACACACCATTGACATCCACGGCGGCGGGCAGGACCTCGTGTTTCCGCATCACGAGAACGAGATCGCTCAGGGCAGCTGCGCGCACCCGGGAGCGGAATTCGTCCGTTACTGGGTCCACAACGGCTACATCACGGTCAGCGGCGACAAGATGTCGAAATCCGAGGGCAACTTCTTTACGGTTCGCGACCTGCTCGAACAGTTCCCGGGCGAGGCGATCCGTTATGCCCTGCTGAGCGGGCACTACCGCAAGCCCCTTGACTGGTCACCCGAGATCGCACTCCAGGCGAGAGCGAGCCTCGACCGCCTTTACCAGGCGCTCAAGCTGGCGAAGGCGGATGTCGAGACCACCACGGTGGACATCCCCGCTGACGTCGTCGCCGCGCTGGACGACGACCTGAACACGCCACTGGCACTCTCGCATCTGCATGAAATTGCCGGCCGCCTGAACGCGGCGGGGGACGAACATGACGAGGCCAAACGTCTCAAACGTGAACTGCTGAGTGCGGGTGCTTTGCTCGGCATCCTGCAGCAGGACCCCGAGGCTTGGTTCCGCTGGTCGCCGGAGGACGCCGGCGCGTTGTCCGACGAGGCGATCGACGCCCTGGTGCTCGAACGCACCGAGGCCCGGGCCGCGCGTAACTTTGGGCGTTCCGACGAAATCCGGGACCAACTCGCCGCTGAAGGCATACAACTGGAGGATGCCCCGTCCGGGACCGTCTGGCGCAGGACCGGTACGCGAGGCTCCGCATCGTGATCCGGAAAATCCTGATTGCGCTGATCAAGGGATACCGCTACCTGCTGAGCCCCTTTTTCGGTCAGCACTGCCGTTTTCATCCCAGTTGCTCGGCGTACGCGGTGGAGGCCATCGAGACCCACGGCGCCTTGCGCGGTAGCGGGTTGGCCGTCAGGCGCCTGTTGCGCTGCCACCCCTTCGCGCCGGGGGGATACGATCCGGTGCCGGAGGGCAAGACGGGATCTACCCACACCGAATCCTCCGAAACTTGACATCGCGCGCCGACGCCCCGATGTTTGGGGAATCCAATCTTAAAAGGAGTACGGGACATGCCTACCTATGACTACCTCTGCCCCGAGAACGGCAAGACGATCGAGATCTCGCACCGCATGGCGGAAACCCTGTCGACCTGGGGTGATCTCTGCGAACGCGCCGGGATCGAGCCGGGTGATACCCCCGCCGACAGCCCGATCAGGAAGGTCATCACCGGAGGCGCCGCCATCCTCGGCAGCTCGTCCAGCGACAGCGGGCCGGCACCCGGGATGTCCGGGGGCGCCTGCTGCGGCGGCGGTTGCGGCTGCGGCTGATCGGCCAGTATCTATATTGTGACGCGCCCCGGGGTGCCGAGACCCCGGGGTCACTCACCCACGCCTGTATTCTGATGGTGCTTTCAGCTCGCCAGCGACAGGTAATCGAGTACTGACAAACCCAGCGCACCGAAGGGCAACATCAGCGAGCGCACCAGCGGCTGCTGATGAATCGGCACGAACGCGCCGCTGTGGATGTCGCGCAGGTACTCGATAACCAATTCCACCTGGGTTGAAAGCGGACTCTCCCGCCCCCCCATCTTCGTCACCTTCATGTGTTCTTTCTCCAGCCGGTCAATGGCCGAGTCCCGCGCCCTCACGGCGGTGCGCCGCATGGCGATCGCGCAGTACACCAGATACAGGGCGTTGAGGAGGAAGATGATCGCCAGCCCCAGGGGCAGGTCCCAGTCATCGAAATAGGTGATTCGGGAAACGATCATCAGGAACAGCACCAGAAACGGGTAGTAGATCAGCCGTGATATCGTGTCGGTGCGCGAAGCGATCAGTTTGATGTTGAGCACCTCCATGGCGAAACCGGGATGTACGCCGAACTGGCCGCAACACGACTCAACGGTGTTCGCGGGCCAGGCGACACGGCCGTCGACCAGCTTCTCGATGAACACACGGCAAAGGCGTGTGGCGTCGACCACGAAGAAGATCAGCAACATCATCGACAGTACGCTGACGATCAACACCAACCTGTCGATAAAAAAAGCGGCATCCCCCCTGTACGGCAGAAACGGCCGACCAAACAACTGCATCAGCAATATGGCAAGCAGCACATAGATCGCAACCCGGATGGTGGAACGGCTAATTCGCCTCCAGAAGGTTCCCAGAAACTGGTTCTCCGCCCAGATCTTTCTGATATCCAGCCACTCGCAATCGGCCTTCTGCCGATCGTCCGCGCTAATTGATGACGCGTGACTGGCGGACCCGGGCACCCCGGTGACGCAGTGCGTTTCCCGTGCCTTTCGACGCCAGCGAAATACACTGAACTGCAGAAATCTCTCCAGAAATCCCGCCGGCCTGTCGCCTGCAACCGCATCGGGGTCGAGTCTGAACTCGCCCTTCCTATCGCGAATTCGTTTGTTGCTCTTTTTGATCTCACGCCAGCAGCGTGCCAGAAAATAGATCGCCAGCATTGCCGCCACACCACGCAGAAGCTCCGTTGGCCAGATGGAAATCCCCTCGGTAAGGGAAAACGGCTCTCCGTAGCGGTCGTCTGCACGAATAAGGCGAATAGCGGCCACTGGAATCATGATCGCAAATACGACGGCCGGAATGGCGATCCACCAGTGCTTTACGGAGTAGCGCCCGGCCCCCGCGAGAAACTCCCGGAATTCGTCGCTGACGGCGGCCAGCAGGACAAGGCCCACGACCACCAGGGAAAGAACGAGAATAAGTGTCCATCTCCGGGGAAAAAAGTCCGGGCCCGGCGGATGCAGGGGCGCGGTTTCACCCTCGGGGAGCCCTGCCGCACAGGTGGTCGAATCATCCGCGCGTTGACTCAGATCAAACGCACCGGTTCGCCCCACCTCAAAGATTCTGGGCGTCAGGCATTGCGCGATCGACTTTCGACCCGCGGGTTCACCACCAAGCGCGGAAACAATCGAGAAAAAAGTTGCCGTCTGGTATCCATCCCGAAATGGCGGGATATGACCCTGGCGTGTCGGATGGAGTGTCAGTCCGAAACCGGAGGCGACAATCATGTTTCGTGTCCAGCGGTACTCGGCCGGGTGCAGCAGGCTGGCGTCCAGGTCGGTCGTAAAGAAGATGACATCGGAGAACCTCGGTCGGACCGCCTGCAGGATGAGCAGCTTGTCGTAGACGTCGCTGCCAAGGACTCCTATCGCTTTTGTACGCCCCTTCCCATCGGCCTTCAGTTGATCGTCCAGCCGTTCGATCTCTCCGGCCAGGCGGCGTGCATAGTCGACCTGCTTCTGTCCTTCCGCGCGTCCCGGCATGGACGCCCGGCCCCCTCCCACGACACTGCCGGATTGCCCCCCAGACTCCGAAGCGGATCTATCCTCCCCCTTTATGCCGGGAATCCTGCCGTCCAGACCCCGTAGATAGCTGTACCGATGCAGCCACGGAATGCTCTGCGGACATGTTTCATTGCCGTTCTCCTTTCTCCCCGGCTCGCACTCTCCAGAAATCGAGTTCCCGAATGCCCTGGGAAGCGCCCGTCCGTAAAGCGTGTCCCACTCCGAGATCAGTACGATGTGTTCCTGCTCCGAGGGATCTTTATCACTCTTTACCGGGACACCTCGTAGCCTCAGCTCTTCGACAAGCTGGCCAGCCAGGTCCGGATCGGTTGGAATGGTGCGCAAAAACCGGATCCAATTGAACTCGAAGAGATCAACCAGGTCCTCGCCATCGGACCCTCCCGGTTTCGAGCGGCCAAGCAGCAACGCGTCCGCGGCAGTCGCTGACGGAGAGTAGATCTCGACAAAATCCATCATGCGGGCGCCCGGTCCATCCTCGGGCAGTCCCTTTGACGAAAGTTCGAGCACCATTGCCCTCAAGGTTGTCGAGCCTGCCGGACCGATGATCTTGATGGCATCAGGAGATTGCGTGCATCGCGGAAAAATAGAACCCAGGAGTTTCCACAAACGCCGGAACGGATCAGTCTGGTAACCATCGTCGTTCAGCCACAGGAGAAGCAGCGGATCGCCCGCATGACCCACTTTGGGTTCGTACCACTCGTACGGAACGAACCGCCGAACGAGACCGGAATCCGCAATGGCTTCTTCACGCCCCATCAGAACCGGATCATGGAAGAATGAGATATGTCCGGAATCGGCGGGTGTATAGCCGGCGGTATCGAGTGCGGACACGGCCGCATAACGCCGGCGGGTCCGGTGCTCGGCGTCCTCGACGTAGGGTCCGCCGAATACCATGACGCCCAGTACCGTAACGGGTTTACCCGCGTCACGGGTCGCCTTGCGGATCTGGCACGCCACTTCGTAGCGGCTGTGGTAATACGCTGCTAGATCAGGATTTACTGAGCCGGTTGACCCACCCTCCTGTGATACACCATTGGATTCGGTATAGAGAGCACCGGTCCCAGGGGGGTCGAGACGATTGCAGATATCGGACAGATTGGCAGGAGGCGGCCCCTCTCCCCACTGATCGGCCGCCTTGCCGACAGTTTGGAGATACCGCTGAACAGCGGAGAACGGGTCCTGCCACAGGCGCGCCGGGACATCCTCACGTCCTGGTATGTCGTAGCCGGAGGTTGCCGGTTGCACGGGCCGCGAACCGCGCAAGGGCAGTTCCTGAACCACCAGCGCGCCGAGCAGCGCGAGGATGATCGCTGCACCGGATAGTGAGAACGCCGGACCGCCACCCCTGGAGTCGCTCATGCCGACTTTGACCGGTTTGCATTCCGGTGAACGGTGGCCCCGCGGTCGATCCGTGTCGCGTGCGGGGCACCTGAAACCTGCTCGCGTAACCCTTCGGGCAGGCCCTCCCGAATCCCGCCGTCACAGACCGGTCCGCCTCGAACCGTACTGCATCCGAACCGGCACGAATCGACGAATCCCGCGGGAGCGGTTCAAAGACCAGAGAAAACAAGACCTTCGATATCAGAAAGTATAGACAACCACCGCGTGGAGTCCGGTGACTCGTCGGGGATCAGTCACCCGTTGCGGGAAGCTCGCGTTTCCTGCCGTCTCCGTCGACCGCCACGTAGACCAGCCGCGCCTCCGAGACAAGGGCGCACTCGGGTGCCACGGGATTGCGTTGTGCGTACACCCTGACATCCACAGTGACCGAGGTGCGGCCGCTCGCCACCACATCGGCGTAGATGCTGAGCAGGTCGCCGACATAAACGGGCCGCAGGAAGGTCATTTTTTCCACCGCGACGGTCACGACCCGCCCCTGCGCACGCAGTACGGCCGGGATGCTTCCGGCGATGTCGACCTGGCCCATGATCCAGCCGCCGAAGATGTCGCCGCCTTCGTTGGTGTGGGCGGGCATGGCCGGTATCCGCAGCACCGGCACCTGACCGGCAGGCAATCCTGACTGGTGGTCATTCATGCCCTGGACCCGGTATACAGCGCGTCGATCCCGTCCCGGAACTCGCCCGCGATCTGGGCGCGCCGCAGTTTCAGTGTCGGTGTCAGCAGGCCGTCCTCGATGGTCCACGACTTCCGCGTCAGAATCGCCCGGCGAACCTGTGCGTATCCGGGAAACGCCTGGAGCTGCGCCGCGATCCTCCGCAACACGGCCTTCTCCGCCAGCCTGTCCTGCAGTGACCTGTCGTCCCCGGGATCGAGCGGGAGTTCGCGCAGCAACACGCGCCAGTGTTCCCGCTCGAGGACGACGAGCGCGGCAAGAAACGCCCGTCCCTCGCCCACCAGCATGACCTGTTCAAACAGCGGATCCCGGGCGATGGCAATCTCCATGTCACCGGGCGGGACCTTTTCCCCATTGGCCAGCACGATGATCTCCTTGATGCGACCCGTCAGGAAGACGTGTCCCTCGTCGTCCAGTCGCGCCGTATCGCCCGTGCTGAGCCATCCCCCTGCATCCAGGATTGCCGATGTCGCCTGTTCGTCCTGCCAGTAACCCGGCATGACGTTCGGTCCCCGAACCCTGAGTTCGTCCTTTTCGCCGATACTGACCTCGATGCCGTCCAGCGTCTTGCCGATGCTTTCCGGCACATTGTCGTCCGGGCGATTCACCGACACGATCGGGCTCAGCTCGGTCATGCCGTAGCCCTGGAACACCGGCACGCCGCACGCCAGAAAGACGCGGGAGATCTCGGGCGGCATCGCCGCGCCCCCACTGATGGCGAACTTGAGACGCCCCCCGAAGAGATCCCGGATCCTGTCCGCCACCAGGGGTTTTAGTACCGGCCATAGCAGAGACCCTGGAGACCAACCCGAGCGTCCCTGCTGCCGCTCGTAACGTTTCCACCCGGTCTCGATAGTCATTTCGAACAGGCGACGCCGGCCAGGAGAGGCCTTTTCCAGTTGCGCCAGGACCCGGGCATGGATGCGCTCGTAGATCCGGGGGACGGAGATCAGGACGCTGGGTCGCACCAGTCTGAAGTCCTCCGCCAGCTGCATGACGGAACGTGCGAACGCCACCCTGGCGCCGACCATCATGGGCAGATAATAGCCCGCGGTGCGTTCGAGCATGTGCGACAGCGGCAGGAAGGACAGAAAGACGTCTTCGGAATCGAATTCAGCGCAGCGCGACGCAGCCCAGGCATTGCTCAGGATATTGGCGTGATTCAGCATCACGCCTTTCGGTCGCCCCGTGGTGCCGGACGTGAACACGATGGTCGCGAGGTCGTCGGGTGCACCCTCCCGCGGTTGCAGGTCCCCTTCCAGTCCGAACAACCACTCGGTGAGCGATACCAGCCGTGGGTCCTCGGGTTCATGCTCCGCTTCGACCGTACCGACACTGACGATCCGCTTGACGTCGGGCAACCCGTCGCTGGCCTCCTGCAGTTTCAACCACTGCCGGCGTCCCTCGACGAGAAGCAGGCGGACACCGGTCTTTCTCGCGATGTAGGCAACGTTTTCGACACGGTCGTTGGTAAACACCGGCACCACGACCAGTCCCAGGCCCTGCGCCGCAAGATCGAATACGACCCAGTCGCGACCGTTCCGCAGCATCAGGGCGACGCGATCGCCACGCTCCAGCCCCTCCTTGCGCAGCGCGACCTGCCAGCGGCCAATCTCACGCGCCATTTCCGTCCAGGTGGTATCGACCCATTCCCGCGAGGCGAGGTCATAATGTGTATAGGCCACGGTGCCCGGGGTGCGTATGAGGCGCGCCTGAAACAGGCCGTAGAGTGTCACCGCATCGTCGGGCGTTACGGATGTGGGACGATCGGTCACCGTGAAAACCCCACGGTGATGTGGACGACCCGGGCGCCGGGGTGGCGGGCCGATTGTGGCTTACGGCATTGCACCGGCCGGGCCATTACGAAAGTTGCGCCAGCCACAACCGCGTGCGTATGCCGGGCCCGGTGGTATACCCCACCTCACGGAACCGGATACCCCCCTTGCCGTCGAGAATGAAACTGGCCGGTACCGCGCGCACCCCGAAACGGGACATCAGCGCGCCATCCTCGTCGACGATGACCCGAAATCCGAGCTTGTTTTCATGCAGATAGGCCCTCACATTGTGTGTATCACCGGACTGGACCGCCACGGTGAGTACCTGCCAGTCACGTGAAATATTGGCTATGGCGTTCTGCTCGGCCCGACAAATACCGCACCAGGTGGCCCAGAAGTGTATCAACAGGGGCTCGCCGCGGTAGTCGGCGATGGATACCGGCGTACCGTGCATGTCTTCCAGCACGAACGCGGGCGCATCGCCCGACACCAGATCGCGCTGCTGCCAGTGGCGAAGCCCCGCAACCAGTAGCACAATCAGGAGTAGTTGGGCACCGAGCCCAAGCCATTTGGGATAATGATTTTCCATCACGATCGTCGCAGTATCTCCCGAAGCCGAACCGGTAGTCCAGATGCGCCCGGAGTGACCGGGAAAGTGGTTTTGTCCTACCGGTAGCAGGAGCCAGCAATCATGAGTACTCTGCACATTTCCGGCGCCATGCCGATCACCGTCGAGTCGCCTGAGACGGCAGACGTTTGCGCTCACATTCCCCGGTATACGGGTGAGGCCCGCAGGGAAACCGTCGATCGAATCAAGCGCCTGCTGAAGGAGCAGGACGCCGCACTGGTTGCCCACTACTACACCGAACGCGACATACAGCAGGTGGCCGAGGAAACGGGCGGCTATGTATCTGACTCGCTCGATATGGCGAGGTTCGGCAACGAGCACCCCGCCACCACGCTGGTCGTCGCGGGCGTGCGCTTTATGGGTGAGACTGCAAAGATCCTCAATCCCGAAAAGCGTGTCCTGATGCCGACGCTGGAAGCCGAATGTTCGCTCGACCTGAGTTGTCCGCCCGAGCGGTTCAATGCTTTCTGCGACGACCACCCGGACCGCACCGTGGTCGTCTATTCGAACACCGGCGCCGAGGTCAAGGCGCGGGCAGACTGGGTCGTGACCTCGAGTATCGCGGTTCGTGTCGTGTCGCACCTGATGGACGAAGACAGGAAAATTCTATGGGCGCCGGACCGCTATCTCGGCGCATATATACAAAAAATGACCGGAGCGGACATGGTGCTGTGGCAGGGGTCCTGTGTCGTGCACGAGGAATTCAAATCCGCCGCCCTTCTTGAACTGAAGGAGCGTCACCCCGACGCCGCGGTCCTCGTCCACCCGGAATCACCCGCGGCAGTCATTGAAGCCGCGGACGTCGTCGGGTCCACGACCCGGATCATCGAGGCGGCCCGCGAGCTGCCGAACAGGAAGCTCATCGTCGCTACCGACCGGGGAATCTTCTACAAGATGGAGCAGGCCGCCCCGGACAAGCTCCTGATCGAGGCGCCCACCGGCGGCGTGGGGGCGACCTGCCGAAGCTGTGCGCATTGTCCCTGGATGGCCATGAACGGCCTGCACAATCTCCTTCACGTCCTGGAGACCGGGGAGAACGAAATCAGGCTCGATGAAGCGATCCGGAAGAAGGCGTTGCGCTCTACGCTGCGCATGGTGGAGTTCGCGCGTGCCACATGAGCCGGGGCAGGCCGCCGGATTGAGGCCATCTCTACTTCTCTGCTCTGGCCTCTGACTGAAGGCCTGCCCCGGCACTTCACCGATTGACAATTACCCCCGGGTCGCGCAAGTATCCTCAGATCAAATACCCAGGCGCCTGCGCAATGACCGAACAGCAAAGCGGTTCCGACAAAGAACCCATGACCGTTGGCACCTTCCTGCGTCTGGTGCAGACACTCCCGCCGGAGAGGATCTCCAGTATCCCCGTGGAGAGCCTTCCCGACAACATCCCGTCGAATATCGCGCACCAGCTGCCTTCTTCGTCCCGACAGGCCGTCGAAAGCCTGCTTCTGGCGGCAAACTCCTACCATCTGGCGCGCAGGCTTAAGGACGAGGATGCCTACGGAAAGGATATCGTCGAGGCACTGGACAGGGCACGATCTTCGGGAGAAACGGCAAACATCCGGATTTTCAAGGACAAGATCCTGAACATGGTGTCCATGTTGCAGGACTACCAGCGCAACAAGAAGTCCTATCCGATCGCACTGTTCTCGAAAAATATCGTCAGCGTCAACGACCTGCTCATCGACGTTCGAAGCCAGCTGGCCTCCGTATACAAGACGATTGAAGTGCTGAAATCCGTCGAAGCAAAGTCCGAAGCAGACGCGACACGTTTCGAGCTGGCGATCCAGCAACTTCAAAAGCAGAGCGAGACCATAGAAAGGCTGCTCTCCGAGTACTATATCTTTCGCATTAAGATCATGGCCCGCGCCATCAACGAAAAGCGAAAGGCAGTCGAGGAAGAGGAGACCAGGAACGCCCATATTCCGCAACTCCTCGCGGAGCTTCGCAGCAAGCTCGAGGTATCGCGGACCTTCTGGAAGCGCAAGCTCAAACCGCGCAAGACAGGAGACCAGGCCCTCGAGATCCAGCAGCAGATCTCAGACCTGATGAACGAGATGAAACAGAACGAGGTCGTGATTTCAGAAACCGATCTGACGCTCTGGCTCGACGCGATAGTGGACGCCAGCATCAACCCGCAATCTGTGCAGCGCGCATCGAGGCCGGTGCGCGACGCGCGTATCTCACTTTATTTTCTGCTTACCATGTATTGCAGGAAGCAGGAGGAATCGGCGCTACAGATCGCCCAGAATCCGTTCATGCACGTCGAGCCGGAAAAGGCGATCCAGTACGTACTGCTGTCCGAGCAATTCATTCTCGACTATTTTGCGAACAAGAAAAAAGATACAACCGCCTGGCTCAGCGGCGCGGCCAAATCCAAAATCGACGAACTCGACAGGCTACAAAAGGACCTCTTGTCGGAACTTCGTCGTGCCAACAAGATCGCGGCAAGGTAGGCGACCCGGGGCTAGTCGTTGTCCGGCACTGGCGACAGAAATCCCGCAGCTGCGAGGACGCGACCCTCGGCATCGCGTTCGACCGATCCGTTCATAAGGAACGCCACGAACCCTCCGCCGTCGCGCCGCAGGCGCAGCTCGAGATGTATGTTCTCCTCTTCGCCCTCGATGGCTGCGTCGATCTCGCCTTGAACACGCGACCTGTCATCAGGGTGAACGCGTTCCAGCCATGCCCGCAGCGTGCCGGGCGAGTTGTCGTTTGAATCACCGGACGCATTCTGACGTGCCGGGGAGAACGATAACTTTCCACTTTCCGGTGCGATGTGCCACATGACTCCGCCCGTGCGCTTCATCGCCAGCGACAGGCGCCTGCGAACGTCCTCGAGTTCCCGTGAAATCGAATCCCGGCGCAGGCGTTCCTGCTTGAAGCTCATGTCCAGCCGTTTCAGGTCTTCGCGCCTCTGCCAGTTATTTCCCTGCAAACGGCGGGATGTATCGCCCAACGCCTCCTCGGCGCGCTGCCGCCCCTCTTCTTCCCTGCGAATGAGATAAGTCATATACAGGGTCACAGCGAGGAAACACACGAATACGACCAGGGCCTGCATGCGAACCCTGAAAGCCTGCCCAGCCGCGATCCCGGCTGAAGGAATGTCAACAACGTTCCAGTGGGTGCCCGGCAGGCTCCTTTCCGAGGTGATCCGCCCGGCCTCCTCGGCAGACAATGTGAACGGGCGCTGCAGGCGATTCCTGGATCCCTCGGAACCGACCTCGATCAGTCCTGGAACGTCGCGGCTTACCAGGTACATTTCATGCCCCGGCAACTCGCTTCGGGCAAGGATGCGTGCGAAGACATCCGGCGACATGCTGATAAAAAGGATGCCACCCCTGTCGTCACCCGTTTCCCATCGAGTCATGATGTCGAAGTGATAGCCCAGCGGGTTGGGGTGGACCATCACGTCCCCCGGACCCTCCCCTTTCGCAAAGGCGTGAATGTCGTTGAGGCAAATCTCCTCGATGCGTCCGTCGAAACCGTCGATGATTACCTCACCGTCCGATGAGGCGATAGCGACCGAAAAGGCATGGGGGAAACGCGCGGTAACCCGGTCAACCAGCGCCGCGTAGCGCTCGGTATCTGCGGGATCCACCGACAATGTCTCCAATAATCCGCCATACTCCCGGGCGAAAACCTGCACATCGCGGCGCACGTCGTCGAGGAAAAAACGCCCCAGATCGACCACTCCCTGAGTCGCCTTTTCGGACAGCTCCCGTTGGTGACGCTCGAACCTGTGTTGGGAATGTTCACCGTACCCGATGAGCAGGACTGCCATGAACAGCCACAACAATACGACGAGTTGTGTGAGCGTATCACCGCGCCTGAGCAGCCTTGCACCCTTCAGTACCTGCTCCATCCGAAATTCCCTCTATCCGGAAAATCGGGATAGCGTATCTCAAACGGAGAATGCGTCAACCGATCTGCGGAGACCGAGGGGAGACGTGATGCAATGCGGGATAACGAGAGGCGTATGAGCCCGCCCTGAACCGGGTTCAGGGCGTTGGAGCAACTGAGATGGGGGGGTCAGTCCATGTGTGGTGAGGCGGCGGTCGCTCCCAGACGTTCGCGCAGGGAGTCAACCTGCGCTCCCATACCAAGTCCCAGCGCCGTATTACCCAGTTCCAGAAGAGGCACCACACCGGAAAGGATAGACTCGATCTGCGGGCGCACCTGGTCACCCCGACCCTTCCGAATCAGCGCCACCGCCTCGTCGAGGCCCAGAGCCGGAACGGCCTGATCCGCGGCGCGGGCAACGGCTTCTACCGACAGGTCTTCGATGACGAGCTTACCGCCACCTTCCTTCGCGGCCTGGGTAGCGAGTCCTTCGGTCTTTTCGAACAGCGCCTCGAAATCGTCCGTCGTCGCGCCGCAAACCAGCCCACCGGACATGGTCAGCCGGAAACGTGTCTCACCCAGGCGAAACACGGTCTGGTTTACCTGCTCCTGTATCCGCTCCGCCACCCGGCGGGCGATTTCCACGCTCGCTCCCGGCATCAGCACGGCGAATTTTGCCGTACCAATCCGGGACACCGGGTCCTCGCGACGCACGCAGGCGCGCACTGTCTGCGCGATATTGGTGATGATCTTGTCACTGACCTGACGACTGGTCTTGTTCTGCAGGAGTCCGAACTTGTCCACGTCAAGCCGCAGCATTGACATGCCGACACCCTGACGCGAAACCAGCGCCAGAAGCTCGGGTCCGTGCTGCGTGAAATGACGGGAATTTCCCAGTCCGGTCAGGGAATCAATCGTACTCTGGCTCGCCAACAACTGGCGCGTCTGCTCGAGCTTGAGCATCATATCGCCCTGCTTCGCGTAAGATTTAGCGCGCGCCTCGATCTGAATGGGGTCGAAAGGCTTGGAGATAAAGTCGGTCGCGCCGAGCGCCATTGCTCGCCGCTTCATGGTCTCGTCGTCCTCGTGCCCGGTCAGCAAAATGACCGGCAGCTGGTTGATCCGGCTGTGAATCGATTCCCTGATATCACGCAGTAGCTGGAAACCGTTCTTGTTCGGCATCATCAGATCGGAAAAAATCACCTGGATTCCGTGTTCCCGCCCGATGATGTCCCATGCCTCGGTTCCGTCCTTTGCCTCTATGACGCGAAACTCGTCGCAGAGCGTGCGGTTCACGGCGCGGCGCATCATCGCGGAATCGTCGACGACGAGAATGACCGGCTTCTCGAGGGTCACCGCCTGCGGCGCCTCCTGTACTGATGAATCTGAAAGCATACTCTACCTGCCGTACCTGATCGTGTGTCTGCCCGGGTGTGGTCCGTGGCCCTTAGGCGATTTCTGTCAAATGACATACCGGCCTGCTTGTCTTTTCGCACGTCTTCGGCGTTGCGACAATCGTCACGTAGCTCGCTATGCTCCGGTTGTCGCGCCTTGAATACGAACGAAAATCCGGCGCATTCTGGTATGTCATTTTCCGGCAATCGCCTTAATCGAACCGGTAACCAGTGACTATAGTCTGTCTGGCCACGGTCGCGCGGAGGAACCAGCGCATGGCTCAACCGCTACCTCGGATGAATCGCGGACCCACCCGGAGATTGACTACAAGGTAACCGATCGGGGCTTCGTTGAGGCGCCCACTCGTCCGCAGGGCCGGGCCGCTCGTCGCACCAGAGCGGTCAACCCCGTCAATGGGCAGTTTATTGCGCGGTGTCGGACTGCCTGGCGGCCCGCCGACGGTCCGGCTCACTGAGCATTTTTTTGCGCAGTCGAATGCTTTGCGGCGTGATCTCCACCAGTTCGTCATCCTCGATGGTTTCCAGCGCCTGCTCCAGGCTGAGCTTGATGTGGGGCGTAAGGATGATGTTTTCGTCGGTGCCGGACGCGCGGACGTTGGTGAGTTGCTTGGCCCGGGTGGGATTGACCACCAGATCGTTGTCGCGGGCGTGGATCCCCACGATCATCCCCTCGTATACCGACTCGCCGGGACCGATAAACAACCTTCCGCGTTCCTGCAGATTGAACAACGCATAGCCGAGCGCCTTACCGGCCACGTTCGAGATGAGCGCGCCATTGATCCTGGAGGAAGGCGATTCCTTTCTGAAGGTATCGTAGCTGTCGAAAACGTGATGCAGTATTCCTGTCCCCGAAGTTGCGGTCATAAATTCGGTCTGGAAACCGATCAATCCACGCGCCGGGACACGGTAATCGAGCCGCACCCTGCCGCGCCCGTCCGGCAACATGTCCAGGAGCATTCCTCCCCGCGACCCGAGTTTTTCCATGACCGCACCCTGCGACGTCTCCTCCACGTCGGCGGTCACCATCTCGTAAGGTTCCTGCAACTCCCCGTTTCTTTCGCGAAGTATCACCTCGGGGCGCGAGACACCCAGCTCATACCCCTCGCGGCGCATGTTCTCGATCAGCACGCCCAGATGCAGTTCACCGCGCCCCGACACCTTGAATTTGTCGGGGTCCGCAGTCTCCTCGACGCGCAGGGCGACGTTGTGCAAGGTCTCATCCCGCAACCGCTCTCCCAGCTTGCGACTGGTAACGAACTTGCCGTCCTTGCCGGCAAACGGAGAGGTGTTGACCTGAAAGGTCATACTGACGGTCGGTTCGTCGACCCGAAGGTGCGGCAGTGGTTCCACGGTCGCCGGTTCGCAAAGCGTGTCCGAGATATACAGCTCATCCATCCCCGTAAACGCGATGATGTCCCCGGCCCGCGCCTCGGGAACCTCGACCCGCTCCAGACCATTGAAGCCGAATACCTGCAGTATGCGACCACCACGCACAACACCCTCGGTGTCGATCGCCTTGACAGGGGAATTGGTGCGAATGATTCCCCGCGTGATACGCCCGATTCCGATCAGACCCAGATAACTGCTGTAGTCCAGCGAACTGACCTGGAGCTGAAACGGCCCTTGCGGGTCGACCTCGGGTGGCGGGACGTGGTCGACAATGGCCTGAAAAAGCGGTGTCATATCGGTGCCGTGGGATTCCGCTTCAAGCGAGGCGTAGCCCTCCAGCGCCGAGGCATAGACCACGGGAAAATCCAGTTGTTCGTCACTCGCGCCCAGACGGTCGAACAGCTCGAATGTTTGATCGAGCACCCAGTCGGGACGGCTCCCCGGACGGTCGATCTTGTTGATGACGACGATCGGGCGAAAACCCATGTCGAACGCCTTTCGCGTGACGAAACGCGTCTGGGGCATTGGACCCTCCACGGCGTCGACGAGCAGCAGAACCGAATCCACCATCGACAGGACGCGTTCTACCTCGCCACCAAAATCCGAGTGCCCGGGGGTATCCACGATATTGACATGGTATCCCTCCCACTCGATCGCCGTGTTCTTGGCGAGAATCGTGATGCCCCGCTCCTTTTCGAGATCGTTGGAGTCCATTACGCGCTCGGGAGGCGCCGTCCGCTCCCCGAAGGTACCGGACTGTTGAAGCAGCTTGTCCACCAGTGTGGTCTTGCCGTGATCGACGTGGGCGATAATGGCAACGTTGCGCAGGGAATCAATCATCGAGAGAGACACTCCATTGTCCCGGTGGTCCAGGCCACCGCAAGCAGGATCAGACAGAGACGACAGCCCAACTGCAAGGCCCTGAATTCACGATGCCCCAGACTACGCCGGGTGAGATTCACCACGTCGCGCGGGAGACTCAGCCGGGACGACCGGGATGGCATGCATTTGCCGCCGGAACAACGCTCCGGACTCGCTCTGTTGCGATAACGGCAACATGTCCGCGTCTTCCGGCGTGGCGGCCTGGCGCCCGGCCCTGACGATGGCCAACGTGGCCACCGCCGCCACTGCCGCGCTGAAGGCATACCCCATCACTAGCGGAACGACCCCGGAACGCCTCAGCGCAAGATAGAAAAAGGAACTGAGAAGACCGAATACGAGAAAGGCAAACCAGTACATTGCACCGGCCAGACCGTCAAGCATCCGAAGTCCGCCTTCTTCTACGGGCATCAGCTCCAGTTGCATGAGTCGCGCTCCCACGGCCCCGAGAGACATCAGCAACAGCAGGTGGAACGCGAGGCGAAGTTTCATCGCGGCATTATATTGGTTGTGCGGGAACGAGTGTGATGCTATTTCCGATCGCGACGGAGATAGAGGCGATCGAGCTAAGGGTGGGTCCAAGGCGATTTCTGTCAAATGACATACCGTCTTGCTTGTCTTTTCATCCGTCCTCTGTGTTGTGACAACCGTTCCATAGTTCGACTATGCGCCTGTTGCCGCGCCTTGATGACGAACGAAAATCCGGCGCAATCCGGTATGCCATTTTCCGGCAATCACCTAACCTCGGGTCGTCGGGTCAGAAGACCTTTCGCAAGGCACTACACGGGCCGATCGTTGGCAGGCGGCATCTGCATATAGTAACCGTATTGCTCAATGCTGCCGAGCACCTCCAGCGCATCGACCCTTGCGAGCTTTCGCTCGGGAGTCAGATCGAACTCGAGCACCAGCTCGGTCTTCCCGAAGAGATCGAGCAACGATTCCGGCACATTGGAAAACCCTTCCTTGTCCGTGAGATAGAGGTACACACCGGGCTTTCGGCTACTCTTGTACACATAACATCTTACCGCCACCGATCTGCCCTACCGCTGCGGAGAAGTCGTACCCGGGGATGCAAATCCACCGGTGGCGTCGGAACTGTCAGAACTTGACTCGAACTGTCTTCGGGCCGCCGCCGCGGCACCCCGCCTGGCGTACACCTCGATCTGCGCTATCTCCTCGTACGGGGTCGGCAAGGCAATGGTTCCCTGCTGGACACCAAACTCAAGCGTCAGTGCAGTCGGCGTGCTCTTGACCAGTTTGCCCTCCTTCACCTGCCCGTTATTCAGACGGATTCGCAATGTCTCACCCATGAATCCGGGAACAAGGTCCTTGTTAACTCGTTGATAGTTCCATTGAACCGCCTGCTTGGGCGCGGCCTCCACCTGCTTGTCGTCCTTGAGCGCCAGCGGCTGGATATCTTCCACGGAGATGTACTCGTTCTTCGCGAGCGGATCGTAGTCCTCGCCCAGTGCCCGCTCGACCCGCTGCGCCTCCGCCTCGTTCCGCAATGCCTCCTGGGTGGGGCTCGCTTGAGGAAGTTGATCGGTCAGATCGGCGACCCGTTCGCGCAGTTGTTCGTCGGGGATCCATTCAACGACGTCATCGACCTGTTTGCCCGCGCCACCGTAGAACGCGGCGAAGGCGACCATGATTCCTACCAGTGACACCAGAAGACCGTTACGGGCACGCGGTTCCCCCCACTTGAAAAGCGCATACAGCGGGTAGATCACCGGCAGTATCAGCATGACCAGCCCGAGGATCACGCTCCTGCGAAACGCAACCGACACCACCATCACGAAACCAATGAGAAACGCTATTAGCCCGACGGCCAAGAGCAATGACATGATCGTGTCCTGATTCATCAAAAAGATCTCCACGGCAGGCCTGGCTGCCAAAACACATTTCTCCGGAAAAACGAATGCGACGATTCATCCGGGGACCGTTTCGAAACCGGTGATTCCACCTTCCAGTTAAGTGTAGCCAAACAGGCCGGCACTTAGGCGATTTCTGTCAAATGACATACCATCCTGCTTGTCTTTTCATCCGTCCTCTGTGTTGCGACAACCGTTCCATAGTTCGACTATGCGCCTGTTGTCGCGCCTTGATGACGAACGAAAATCCGACGCAATCTGGTATGTCAATTTCCGGCAATCGCCTTACCTCCCGCCCGGCGCAGATCTACCGAAACGGATCAGACCCAAGGGCAAGGAGGAGTCTACGGGAACGAGACGGACCCGCACTAGCGCCATATTTGCAACCCGTCCGCCGGGTCACGCCGTTCGCACGCCCGAAAAGGGTAAACGGCGTGGTAGCCGGGTTCGATGTCAGGGACATCGTCATGATTTCAGTCTGTCGAGCCGCAGCCGTTCCCGGGTATCGAAAAGGCGTCTCGCGCCGAGTCGAATCGCGGACAGGGTTCCGAATCCGGTACCGATGGCGATCAGGAACATGATCAGGATCTGGTACTTGACGGCCTCCATCGGCGGGCTGCCCGCGAGGATCTGCCCGGTCATCATACCGGGCAAACTGACGATTCCGGCCGCGGCCATGGCGTTGATCACCGGCATGAGACCGCTGCGCATGCTCTGGCGCTCGGCATCACCGATTGCATCGCGCCACCCGTGGCCCAGCATGAGCCGCGCCTCGATCGCCGCCCGCTGCTGGGTAGCGAGGCGTGTCAGACTGTCCAGCGCCAGCGAGACCCCCGTCATCGTGTTTCCGAGGATCATGCCCAGCAAGGGTATTGCATAGCGCGGGTCGTACCAGGGTTCGGGACCGATGAGCCCGATCAGGGTCAGCAGCGCCACGGAGAATGACGAGACGAACATGGTGAGCGTCCCTAGCCCGTAACCCCACCATCCGGCGAATCGATGGTCCTGGCGGGCCATGACCTCCCGGCCCGCCAGAAGCAGCATAATCAGGGACATCAGGGCCACCCAGCCCGGTTCGGCGTGCGTGAACAGTGTTGTGAGCACCAGACCGATCAGCAGCAGCTGCACGGTGGTACGCACCGCCGAAATAACGATCTGGCGACCGGTACCCAGATGCAATCGCCAGGTCATCAGCGCCAGCAGGAGTACCAGGGTCGCCGCGATCCCGAGGTCCGTGGCACTGATCCAGATCGTAGCCATCAGAGCGCCTCGCCTTGCGCGCGGCCACCTGCCCCGATCCGCAAGACCCGGCTCCCGATACGATCTACCTGAGCCTGATGATGGCTGACCCAGATCGCGCAGGCCGCCCGCTCCGCGATGTAGCGTTGTACCAGCCGCTCGACGGAAAGGGACGTATCCGGATCGAGATTGGCCGTCGGCTCATCGAGAAGCAGGACCCGGGGTTCGATTGCAAGCATCCTGAGCAACGCGAGTCGTTGCCGTTCCCCACTGCTCAACCGGGAGACGGTCCAGGACAGGGCTCCCGGATCCAGACCCAGCGCGTCGAGCCACCTGCAACCGTCATCGGGAAAATGGTCGCCGACACGATTCGACCACCAATGGGACTCCGACGGCAGCAGGCCCACGAGCCGTCGCCATTCGGTGGGCGCATATTGTTCACGCGCCATACCACCCATGCACACCATCCCGTCACCCGGATCGAGATCCGCGATGGCCCTGAGGATCAGACTCTTCCCGACGCCTGAAGGCCCCGAAAGCACAAGCACCTCACCCGCCTGGACTTCGAGGCTCACTGGACCGAAATGGGGGCCGGTCAGTGATTTCACCACCAGCTGCGGCCCGGCCAACCGCTCAGCGACTGCGGGCCCAACTGGAAGCTTTGTGGATGGTCCCCTCAATGGCATGCGATACAACGGCGTGGCCTGTGATGAAAGGTCCTCAGTCTACAGAATTGGCCCGCCCCGTGGCGCAGATAAGGCTGGTGTCCGAATCCGGGTCCGTCAAATTCCAAATCGACCCTCCACGATCGATACCCCTCCCACCCGCAAAAAAAAGGGCGCCCAACGGGCGCCCCATAGAGCCTGAATCTCAGGCAGCTTAGGCGATTTCTGTCAAATGACATACCATCTTGCTTGTCTTTTCATACGTCCTCTGTGTTGCGATAACAGTGGCATAGTTCGACTATGCGCCTGTTGTCACGCCTTGAGGACGAACGAAAATCCTGCGCAATCTGGTATTTCATTTTCCGGCAATCGCCTTACTTGCCGGAACCGGCAGCGCCGACAAACTCCGGATAGGCTTCCATGCCGCATTCGGACTGGTCCGCTCCTTCGTATTCCTCCTCCTCGCTGATGCGCAGACCGACGATGAGTTTGATCACCAGCCAGGTGACGAAACTCGCCGCGAACACCCAGGCGAAGATCACGCCGATGCCGAGGCCCTGCGCCGCGAAGCTGGCATCCTCGTTGGACAGGGGCACCGCCAGCAATCCCCAGATGCCGACCACTCCATGGACCGAGATGGCACCGACGGGGTCGTCTACACGCAGCCTGTCGATCGTAACGATGGAAAGTACGACGATGACGCCACCGATGGCGCCGACGAGGGTCGCCCAGAGCGGTGTCGGTGTAAGCGGCTCGGCCGTAATGGCAACGAGACCCGCCAGCGCGCCGTTCAGGGTCATGGTCAGATCGGCCTTGCCGAACAGGACGCGCGCCGAGATCAGGGCGGCAATCACGCCTCCGGCGGCCGCGGCATTGGTGTTCACGAACACCATCGCCACGGCATTGGCCTCGCCGACGTCCGAGATCTTCAGCTCCGATCCACCGTTGAACCCGAACCAGCCCAGCCACAGGATAAAGGTGCCAAGGGTCGCGAGCGGCAGGTTCGCGCCGGGGATCGCGTTGATCTGCCCCTTCGGCCCGTACTTCCCCTTACGTGCGCCAAGCAGCAGGACACCCGCCAGCGCGGCCGTGGCACCGGTCATGTGCACCACGCCGGAACCGGCGAAATCCTGGAAACCGGCCTGGTCGAGG
The DNA here is from genome assembly GCA_034722015.1 of Pseudomonadota bacterium. Lineage (GTDB taxonomy): Bacteria > Pseudomonadota > Gammaproteobacteria > JAJDOJ01 > JAJDOJ01 > JAJDOJ01. The sequence goes on along the minus strand of JAYENI010000170.1, from coordinate 980 downwards.
AATCCTTCTCCCCACTTCCAGTATCCCTGCAGGGGATAGATGAACCCGGTCATGACGACCGCGAACAGCAGGAAGGCCCATAACTTCATGCGTTCGGCCACCGCGCCGGACACCACCGACATGGCGGTCGCTACGAACACGACCTGGAAGAAGAAGTCCGACATATAGGAATGGTTAGGTGCACCGACTCCTCCGGCCGTCACGGCCTCCACGGCATTGTCGCCGCCGAGGAGAAAGCTGATGCCCGGCCACCAGGCGTTCACGGCGCCGTCGCCGGGATACATAATGTTGTAGCCGACGAGCATGTACATAATGCTGGCGATCGCGTACAGCGTGATGTTCTTCGTCAGGATCTCCACGGTGCTCTTCGAACGCACCAGGCCCGCCTCGAGCATGGCGAAGCCCGCCGCCATCCACATGACGAGCGCGCCGGACACGAGAAAATAGAACGTGTCGAGCGCATAGCTCAATTCCAGTAATTGCCCTTCCACGATAATTGCTCCTTAAAGAAAAGGTTTGAAGGTTTCGGCATCAGGCTAGAGCGCCTCAGGACCGGTCTCGCCGGTGCGAATACGAACCGCCTGCTCCAGCGAGTAGACAAAGATCTTTCCGTCCCCGATCTTCCCTGTATTCGCCGCACCGGAGATCGCCTCGATCGTTCGATCGGCAAGATCGTCATCGACCGCGACCTCAAGTTTCACCTTGGGCAGAAAATCCACCACGTATTCCGCGCCCCTGTAGAGTTCGGTATGGCCCTTTTGCCGCCCGAATCCTTTCACCTCGATGACCGTTACACCCTGCACTCCGATCTCGGATAGTGCTTCGCGAACGTCATCAAGCTTGAAGGGCTTAATAATCGCCGAAATCATTTTCATTGCGTCATGTCTCCTGAATTTGTGTGCGCACTCATCTTGCGACACCAATTAAAGCACCTTCCATGCCAACCCCACATGCCAGAAATCCATCAACCTGTCGTGTCT
>JAYENI010000169.1:0-8694 GCA_034722015.1 Pseudomonadota bacterium | reverse complement strand
GACCAGATCGCGGCGCATGGCCTGCGGAACGAAAATCTTTCGGATCTTCTTTCCGTCCACGAACTGGTGAGGCAGATCGCCTTCGTCCCTCGAGATCCGGTTCTGATCGATCAGTTGCGCGATTTGCGCCGCCCTCGCCTTGCGTTCCTCCCTCGCGACCCGTTTCTCGTTGAGTTCCCGATCACGTTTCGCCTTCTCCACCTGCGCCTTGCGGACCCGCTCCGCATTCGCGTCAGGCGTCGCAGGCTTGCCTTTACGGGTCGTCCGATCCTTCTTCCCCTTTGATTTCCGCGCCTCACTGGCCCGCTTCTCGTCGATCAGGCCCATCTTCAGCAACTGATCCTGCAACGAGTTTCCCATCGCTTGTCCCTTGTTCCGCCTTTGAAATTTCGACTACCACGTGAGCGCTCAGATCACCACCCGTTCCACTGCACCGCGGCAACGCCACCGGCCCAGATTATTCGTCTCCGGAAATGGCCGGTCAACCCGCCACGGCAAACCGCGATGGTTTATTATCGATCGTCAATTTCCACCGGAACGTTACGCACTTCAAGAATACGCCGCGTATGCCCGGAACCACAGGACCAGCGAAGACCCGAATGCCACAGGATCAGATGCAGCGCGCCGGGGATATCCTGCGCACGGTGTTCGGCTACGACACCTTCCGTCATCATCAGGAGGAGATCATCCGGTCGCTGCTCGAGGGTCGCGATGCGCTCACCCTGATGCCCACCGGGGGCGGCAAGTCGCTGTGCTACCAGATCCCGGCGATGCTGCGGGAGGGCACCGGCGTGATCGTCTCGCCCCTGATCGCGCTGATGCAGGACCAGGTCAACGCACTCAGGCAACTGGGTATCCGTGCGGCGTATCTGAATTCCACCCTGTCGCATGACGAGCTGCGGCACGTCGAGCAGGATATCGCCAGCGGCACCCTCGACCTCGTCTACATCGCACCCGAGCGCCTGCTCACCGAACGGTTCCTCGCATTGCTGGACGGCGCCCCGCTCGCGCTGTTCGCGATCGACGAGGCCCACTGCGTCTCCCAGTGGGGTCACGACTTCCGCAGGGAATACCAGCAGCTGCGGATCCTGCATGAACGGTACCCGAGCGTGCCGCGTATCGCGCTCACGGCAACCGCCGACGCGCGCACCCGCGAGGAAATCATCTCGCAACTCGGGCTCGATGAGGCCGGGGTATTCGTCAACAGTTTCGACCGGCCCAATATTCACTACGCACTGTCCGAGGGACGCAACGCAAGGGATCAACTGTGGCGATTCCTGGAACGCGAACACCCGCACGACGCCGGAATCGTCTACTGCCTGTCCCGCAAGAAGGTCGAGCAGGTCGCCGAATGGCTCACCCGCCGCGGGCGCGTGGCGCTCCCCTATCACGCCGGACTGCCGGACGAGGTCAGGTCCCGACACCAGGAGCGCTTCCTGCGCGAGGACGGGCTCATCATCGTCGCGACCGTGGCCTTTGGCATGGGCATCGACAAACCGGACGTCCGCTTCGTCGCCCACCTCAACCTGCCGCGCAGCATCGAGGCCTACTACCAGGAAACCGGGCGCGCGGGACGGGACGGCGAGCCGGCCAACGCCTGGATGGCCTACGGACTGCAGGACGTCATCACCCTGCGCCAGATGTTGCAGACCGGCGACGCGGACGAGGACTACAAACGCGTCTCGCACCACAAGCTGGAGTCCATGCTGGGACTCTGCGACCTCACGACCTGTCGCAGACAGGCGTTGCTCGCCTACTTCGGCGAGACCCTCGAGCAACCCTGCGGGCGCTGCGACAACTGCGTCACCCCGCCGGAGACCTGGGACGGCACCGAAGCGGCGCGTAAGGCCCTGTCCTGCGTCTACCGCACAGGGCAGCGCTTCGGGGTCAACTACGTCATCGATGTACTGACCGGCAAGACCGACCCGCGGATCAGCGACAACGGACACGACCAGGTCAGCACCTTCGGGATCGGCGCCGACCTGAGCGGGGTCGAATGGCGCAGCGTGTACCGCCAGCTGATCGCGCGAAACTATCTCGTCGTGGACCTGGAGGGTTACGGTGCGCTGAGACTCTCTCCCGAATGCCGGCCGTTGTTGCAGGGCGAGGAGCAGATCGAACTACGGAAATTCAGCCCGCCGGAACGATCACCGAAGACCCGGGCGGAGCGTTCGCGCCCCGAATTGCGCAGTTTCGACGAGCCCCTGTTCGAGGCGCTGCGCGAGCTGCGACGCACGATCGCCGAGTCCCAGGGGGTGCCCCCCTATGTCATCCTTCACGATGCCAGCTTGCGGGACCTGGCGCGAACGCGCCCGCAATCTCGGGAGGCCATGCGCGAGATACACGGCATCGGCGACCGGAAGCTCGCGCTCTACGGCGAGCTGATTCTGAAGGAGATCGACCGGTTTCCGCGTGTGGACCTGACGGAGAACGCACTGAGCGACACCATCAACGAGACGCTCTATCTGCACGCCCAGGGCAAGGACGCGCCGGCCATCGCGAGCGAACGCGACCTCAAGGTCTCGACGATCTATGCACACCTCGCGGAGGCGATCGAGGCCGGGCTGCTCGGGGCAAGCGATGTATTGCCGCTGGGAGACGAGGAAATTTCGCGGATCACCGACACCCTGGAGCTACTCGACGCGCCCGTCGACCGAAAGATCAAGCCCGCCTACGACGCGCTCGACGAGGCCTACGACTACGGCATCCTGCGGTGCGTCCTCGCCGGCATGGTCGGCGGCGAATCGGGAAACGGACGCAGGCCGTAGCCGGCTGCTAAAAAGCCAGGTGATCGGGTAGGTCGGGTTAACGCAGCACAGCGGAGTGTAACCCGACGATTCCCTGGTGATTTTGTCGGGATACGCGCCGCTGACCCGACCTGCCGATGTCTCTGTTCGACACGACCGCCGGCATGGTCGGCCGGGCTTCGGGAGACGAATCCACGCCGCAGGTTTCGGCGTTACTGGCCGGTGCTCTCAAGCAGGCTACCGGCATTCAGCGGGCACATGCTTCCCGTCCAGGTCACGCGACCGGCACAGCCATTCGAGCTTTCCCTCATGCACGTTGGGGACGTAGAAGACGCTGCCCCCGTCCAGCGGACCGCCGGTTAAGGAGATCCTCACGATGGCGAGTTCGTCCACCAGGGCGAGGTAACCGTCCCCCCCGATACCCGCCGGGTCCAGGCCCAGCTCCACCATGCCCTTCGGAAGGCGTCCGTTCGCGGCATAAAATTCCGACACGGCCGTCTTCAGCTTTCCCGCCCCGACCGTCAGACCCGCCGCCACGTTCGCCCTGACGGTGTAATCCTGATAGGCGGGAATGGCGATGGCCGCGAGCACACCGATAACGCCGATCATCCCGGGCCCCGAGGCAACGAGTATCTCCGCCGGATTGTTTTCGAACACGAACTCCAGGCTCAGCAGGGGGTCCGCCAGACTCAGCACCACACTGTAGGCGCCCGTGTCGGGCAACGACAGCTGACTCGCGCTGGGCAGGTCGAAGATCCTGATCGGGTACCCCGCCAGGTCGCCGGCCAGCATCAGCAGGTCCAGATAGGTGTAGTAGACGATGCGGGGCAGGTTCGGAACCTCGGTGGAAAAAAGGAACAATGCGTTGCTCCCATCCACGCGCTGTTGCGTCCGGAGCCATTCGTCGAGCGGGACCCGGGGCAGACCCTGCCGGTCCATCAGTGCCTGGGGTGTCTGCGCGAATACCAGGTATCCGCCTTCCTCGACCCAGAACCAGTGGGTCCTGAGGCGGTCCCCCGGCACATCGCCCGCCGCGCTCCCCGGGTCGTCTCCGGCGGCTCCCCCACGCGCCTCCGGTACGGCGAGATGATGGTACCGCAGCCCCCGGATGGTGCGGGTCTCGTGGACGACACCGGGACGCCGGGCCAGCTTCGACACGAGATCGCGGTATCCGCGCGGATCGGCGACACGGACACCGAGAAATCCGCCCGCGAGATCGGTAAAGAACACGGCATCGGGCCCCAGCGCCGAGAACAGTTCGTCCAGCGACACCCCCGTCTCACGAAGAAACTGCTCGCCGAGTTCCGCATAGCGCCGCCTGGCGCCCGAGCGTCCCTCGCGTGTCGCGATTTCCAGCAGGGCGTCGACGAAACGCTGGTCGAGGATCGGCATGGCGACGACCAGGCCAGGCTTTCCGGCGGCCGACAGCGAAAGATCCGTGCTGACCTCCGGAAGCAGGCCGCGGTAGCCCGTTTCCGGACTGTCGATCAGCACGCTCATTCGACCCTTGCCGCCTTCCACACCCCAGCCCATACTCGCTGAGCGAACGTCCGTGAATCCCCACTTTTCCAGATCCGCGAGCTGCGCGGGGTCGAGCGCGCCGCGCGCGAGGGGCATCAACCCGGCGACGTTCCACCACATGAACAGGCCCCGGCCGCTGGTATCGATGCGGTTCTCCATCTCACGCATCGGGGTTGTCTCGATGACCGGAGGCAGTCGCATGAGCCGGTTGAATCGCTGCCGGTCGATGCCCGCCGACGCCATGAGATAGATCTCCCCGCTATCCGCGTCGTACTGGAACAGCAGGGGAACGGAACCGACCACAATGATGCCGAACCCGTCGTCGGCGGGAGGTGCGAGTACCTGGATTCGAGGGTCCTGCTCCGCCAGGTCATTCAGCGCGGACCGGAACGCCGCCAGCGTCTCGAAATCGAGTTGCGTCCTGATCAACACCACGGGAAGGCCCGGCGCCTCGGGCGAGGCGGGAATGGCCACGGCCTCCAATGGCGCGGTGAGACGACCGAGCAGCAGGGCGGCCAGCGGTCCGACGCTACCTTCCCCGTTGCCGAGTACTTTCTCGTAGAGCGCCGAGCGCAACGCCTCGACCTGCGCGATATGGTCCGGATGGGACAGCGGACCCTTGAGCACGCTGTCCTTGGGTGCCGTCAGGAATCCCGGGACGTCCGGAATCCGCAGGTAGGCCAGCACATCCGACGGGACCCGCCCGCGCAGCGAATCTGCAGCGGCCGCGCCCCATCCCAGCGCTGTCGTCAGGAGCAGTAACAGGGAAATGACACTATTCTTCATTGTCGTTCTCTGGGTCGGATCAGGACAATCGCGCGTCGGAGGCCAGGGTCAGGTTGCTTCGTGACCACCCTGGTCGGCGACACGAAGCCTCGCCGCCAGGTTGGTCAGCCGCCGCGTCGAACGCCGGTTGCGCACGGCGATCGCCAGCGCGCGCTGCTGACCGACAACGACCACCAGCCGCTTGCCGCGCGTGACGCCGGTGTAGATCAGGTTCCGCTCGAGCAGAGTATAGTGCTGGGTCGCCAGAGGTATGACCACGGCCGGGTACTCCGAGCCCTGGCTCTTGTGGATCGTGATCGCATAGGCCAGGGACACCTCGTCCAGTTCCCCGTAGTCATAAGACACCTCGCGTCCATCGAATTCGATCTCGACCTGTGACGTCTCCGGGTCAACGCGGAGGACGCGTCCGATGTCGCCGTTGAACACCTCCTTGTCGTAGTCGTTCACGGTCTGGATTACCTTGTCACCGGCCGCGAACGACCAGCCGAAGCGCTCCACCCGCGGCCCGTCGCCGGGGTTCAGCAGTCGTTGTAATTCCACGTTCAGCGAGCGTGCGCCGAGCCCGCCGCGATTCATCGGGGACAGCACCTGGATCTCCTCGACGGGATGGAAACCGAACCGCCTCGGAATGCGTTCGGTCGCCAGACGGAGCAGCTTTTCGTGGATCTCCTCCGGGGACTCGGCGGGGATGAAATAGAAGTCGCTCGTCCCGGCGTCCTTTCGTGTCGGCTCCGGTATCCGTCCCTGGTTGATGCGATGGGCGTTGACGACGATTCGCGAGGCCGCCGCCTGCCGGAAGATCTCGTTCAGGTGCACGGTCTCTAGCCGCTGCGAGGCAATCAGGTCGCCCAGCACCGCACCGGGACCAACCGAAGGCAGCTGGTCCGCGTCACCGACCAGGAGTACCGCGGCATGCTCCGGCACCGCGGCCAGCAACTGGTTCATCAGCACCACGTCGACCATGGAGGTCTCGTCGACCACCAGCAGGTCCGCGTCGAGCGGGTTGTCCTTGCTGCGCTTGAAGCCGAAGGACTGCGGATCGAATTCCAGCAATCGGTGGATGGTGCGGGCCTCGATGCCCGTCGATTCCGACAACCGTTTCGCAGCACGCCCGGTGGGTGCGCAGAGTAGAACCTCTGTACCCTTGGCGCGTACGATCCTCAGGATCGCGTTGACTACCGTGGTCTTGCCGACACCCGGCCCCCCGGTGATCACCGTAAACTTGCCACCGACCGCGGCGGCCACGCTGTCGCGCTGAGACGGAGACAGCTCGATTCCGATCCTGGCCTCCACCCAGGGAATTGCCCGCGAGACATCGATCTTTCCCCACGCGGGGCGACCCCGAATCAACCGCTCCACGTGCCCGGCGACGCCCTTCTCCGCCTGGTGCAGGGGCGCCAGGAATAATGCCGCCTCGCCCTCGATGGGCTCGGCCACCAGATTGCCACAGGCCGTCTCGGCACCGATTGCCTCGCGAATCACAGGATCGGGTATCTCGAGCAGTTCCACGGAGTCAGCGATCAAACGGTCACAGTGCGCGGCGCAATGGCCCTGCCCCGACATCTCCTGCAACACGTGACGCACCCCGGCCCGGGCGCGGATCATCGAGTCGCGCGGTATGCCCAGTTTTTCGGCGATCGTGTCCGCGGTGCGGAAACCGATCCCCCGGATGTCCAGCGCAAGACGATAGGGGTTCTCCCTCACCCGCTCGACGGCCGCCTCACCGTAGGTCCTGAAGATGCGGGCCGCCCGGGCCGTCCCGACACCGTGGGCGTGCAGAAACACCATGATGTCCCGCACCACCTTCTGGTCCGCCCAGGCACGGGTGATCCGCTCCTTGCGCTTCGGGCCGATGCCCTCCAGGGTCAGCAGTTGTTCGGGCTCGTTCTCGATCACGTCGAACACGGACTCGCCCCACGCGCCGACCAGCTTGCGCGCGAAGTGCGGCCCGATGCCCTTGACCATGCCCGAGCCGAGATACTTCTCGATACCCTCGCGAGTGCCGGGCGCCGCGACCTCCAGCCGCTCGGCCCGAAACTGAAGCCCGTAGGTCTTGTCGTTGGTCCATGTCCCTTCGGCGGACACGGACTCGCCGGGAGAGATGACCGGCACCGCGCCGACGACGGTCACCAGGTCGCGCTGCCCCCGCACCACGACTCGCAACACCGCAAATCCCGTCTCCTCGCTGTGAAACGTCACCCGTTCCACGCTGCCTTGGAGTTGCTCGGTGCGGTTTGGCGTTGAGTTCATGTCCTAAGGCGATTTCTGTCAAATGACATGCCATCCTGCTTGTCTTTTCGTCCGTCCTCTGTGTTGCGACAACCGTTCCATCGTTCGACGATGCGCCTGTTGTCGCGCCTTGATGACGAACGAAAATCCGGCGCGATCTGGTAGGTCATTTTCCGGTAATCGCCTAAGAAGACGCATCGACAAGTGTATCGCCCAATGGTCCGACAATACCCGAAGACCCTGGCTTTTCCGACGCCGCATACAGAGAACGACACAGGGAGTATGCAGAACGATGAAGCGAAAATCAGAAACAGCGGGACAATACGCCCACATCCATCGAAACCGCCGAGCGAGGCAATGCGTGAGATGGATATTCCGTGGATGGCGGCCTCGATACCGATGGGGAAAGAAGTGCAAAGCCATCAGATATCAGAAAAATTGGTGATTGTACTTTTCACCTTTCGGTTCCTGTTATAGACCGAACCCAATACCAATACCGAAGTGTATGTTGGATTGATTAAGACCTCGTTCCCTGGACCACAGGTATAGCCCGTCCGAATTCAGCACTGGATAGGTGTAGTCGGTCTCTCCGATTTTTCCCTCAACCGTTTTCCCGAACGTACCAATAACGGTGAGCAACCGGCCTTCCGCGTATTCAGTGGGTTCCAGATAGTCGGTATTAACGACAAAGAAGCGCCCCATAGGATCTTCGTCGCGCCGTGGACGCTGCTTACTGTCCAGCGGGTAGGACAACACTTCCAGGCGGGTACCGTCCTCGAGATTCGCGATATTCAGAATCACGCCCCCCCAAAGTACGGTCCTGTCCCTCGCGATGTCCGGTTCGGCCACAGCGGCTCTCGGTGTCAAAGCACGATCGACCTTACTGGCATCGAACCTGGGACCGCTCGCACAACCGGAAAGCAATAAAAGCAGAATACTGATCAGAATCAGATGTTTCATGAGGGGCGGGGAGACAAAAAAGGGGGGAGATCCAATTGTATCTATTTTCTTCCTGAATGATGGGCAAAGGGGTCATCTAGGGGGGGGATCCAGCAAAAATATGGGTGTTTACTTCCTGACTACCTCTTTTCCCGTATAGAGAAACTCACGTCATGACAACCATATAATGCTGGATTTGATCCCTTTCCCTACAGATACTCGGCTAGAATGGATGCTACACAGAATCCCTAAATGAGGCAATATACAGAATCTGCCTATCTCCCCAGAAGCGGGAATAGACAGATTCCGCCCATTCCATATTGGGTGGAATCTGTCTATATAACTGATAAGGCTCGCCCGCTGACGCGGACGAGCCTTATCGGACGGAGCTGAGCAGTGATCTGCCCGCGCCCCTCGACAGGTTCCGCGTGAAGGCTCCACCTATCGAGGCGCTCGAGCCGGAATCGGCCTA
>JAYENI010000168.1:7892-29458 GCA_034722015.1 Pseudomonadota bacterium | reverse complement strand
CAAGCTAACCCTCCGGGCGCTCCCCTGGTGTCCCGCAGCCGCGTTGCAGCGTTTGACAAGGGAATGGCCATTGCCTGCACGCCGCGCCTTACTGCGAAACACCAGGGGAACGCTGAATCCGTAATTATCAGTTGGATAGAGCACTAGCTTCAGAGGGAACAACCTTGCGCCATTGATCGGGAATGGTGGGTCGTGAAGGATTCGAACCTTCGACCAATGGATTAAAAGTCCAGTGCTCTACCAACTGAGCTAACGACCCTCAGGACAAGGCCGACAGTTTACCTGTCCGGGGCGAAATCACCAAGATCTCTGAGGCAATACCGTATCGGATGCCGACGGAGCGATTGTCGCGCGAGATTCCGCAGTGGCTTGCGACCGCGTTGCCATCAGGCGGATGCTTTTGCGGGGGCCTGGTAGCGGGTGGGGTCTGGCACACCCGCCTCGACGAAGCCCGCGGCGCGCAGGCGGCAGGCCTCACATGCGCCACAGGCGCGACCCAGGTCGTCAGGCGCGTAGCAGGACACGGTCACGGAGTAGTCCAGTCCCGCGGCGAGTCCGGCGCGGATGATCTCCGCCTTGTTCATCTCGATCAACGGCGTGTGGATACGGAACGGTTCGCCTTCCACGCCGGCGCGCGTGCCGAGGTTGGCCATCTTTTCGAAGGCCGCGATGAATTCCGGGCGGCAATCCGGATACCCGGAATAGTCGACGGCGTTGACGCCGATGAATATGTCGCTCGCCGGCAGCACCTCCCCCCACCCCAGCGCGACGGACAGAAAGATCGTGTTCCTCGCGGGGACGTAGGTGACAGGGATCCCCTCGGTCGGTCCTTCCGGCACCGGGATCGACTGGTCGGTCAGGGCGGACCCGCCGAACTGCGCGAGATTCAGTGGGAAGAACTGGTGGTCCTCGACACCCAGTGCGTCCGCCACGATACGCGCTGCATTCAGTTCGGCGCCGTGACGCTGGCCGTAGAGAAAACTGAGCGCGTAGCACGCATAGCCCTCCTGTTTCGCCAGCGCGAGCGCGGTCGCGGAATCAAGACCCCCGGAAAGCAACACCACGGCCTTTCTCGTCATCGACAGATTCTCTTTGGTTGCCTGCGCATCGGCGTTCATCCATGCTGATGCCGGCAGTGTTTCAGGGGTGAAACCTCCCTTTTCCCCGCTCAGCGCCCCGGTTCGTCCCCCCAGAGGATCTTGTGCAGCTGCATCTGGAACCTGACGGGCAAACGGTCCTCGAGGATCCATTCGGCGACACGCGCCGGCTCGATCATGCCGTGCGCGGGCGAGAACAGCACCTCGCACCGCGCCGTCAGGTCGTACCGCTCGGTTACCTGCCGGGCCCACAGGTAATCTTCGCGATCACAGACGACGAACTTCACCTGGTCGTGTGGTAGCAGGAGGTCGATATTCTGGAATCGATTTCGGGTCGATTCACCCGAGGCGGGGGTCTTGAGGTCCATGACCCGGGTAACCCGCGGATCGACGCCGGATAGGTCGAGCGCGCCGCTGGTCTCGAGCGACACCTCGAATCCCGCGTCGCAGAGGCCTCGCAGCAATGTCGTGCAGTGCCTCTGCGCCAGGGGTTCACCGCCGGTGACGGTCACGTGGCGGACATGGTACCCGCGAACGCGGTCGAGGATGTCGCCGAGGCCCATCCTCTGTCCGCCGGTGAAGGCGTATTCGGTGTCGCAGTAACGGCAACGCAGGGGACACCCCGTCAGCCTGACGAAGACGGTGGGCAGGCCCGTCGTGCGCGTCTCGCCCTGTAGCGACAGGAAGATCTCCGTGACCCTGAGCGCCTCGACAACCGGCCTGCGGGTCGCGCGCTTCCCGCCGCTGGGTGGCGATCGCGTCAGGCTGGCCTCTCCCGCCGTCGAAGCAGTTCGGGTCATGGCGTATCGCGTCCGGTCACCGGCCCTGATCGCGCAGCGACCGGAGCTTCTGCTCGGCCAGACGCGCCACGCCGGTATTGGGGAAGTCCCGGATCACATCAGAAAGGGCCTTTTCCGCCTCTTCCCGGCGTTCCATCGCACTGTAGGTGTAACCCGTCTTCAGGCGTGCGTCCGCGACCTTTGCGCTATCCGGATAGCGCGCCACGACCTCACTGAACGCAGCGAGCGCCTGCGGGTAGTCCCCCGCCCCGTAGTACGCCTCGGCCAGCCAGTACTGTGCATTCGCGGCGTATACGCTGTCGGGATGGTCCCGAAGGAAGCGCGAAAACGCGTCGATGGTTTCCTCCTGGCGACCCCCGGACAGGAGCAGCCGGCGCGCGGCCTGATACTCGGCGGCCTCGGTTGCGGTGGCCTCGGGCGAGGGCTGCGCGCCCGTGGTTTCAGGATCGTCCGGTCCCGCGTCGCCCGTCCCGAATTCTGCCTCGACCGTCCCGGTGTCGAGCGGGTCCGATGGCCCGGATGCGCCGCCGGATTGCTCGAGTTCGTAGAGCCGGCGGTCGATGTCCAGGTAGTTCTGGCGCTGCCGGTTCAGCACCGTATCCAGTTCGTGGCGCATCTTTTCGTTCTCATCCCTCAGCTCGCGGAGTTCACGCCCCATCCGGTCGAGCCGCTCCAGCATGTCCCGCAGGAGTTCCCCGGACCCGCTTCCGGGGGCCTGCTGACCGGCCGCGGGACCGGCGACGAGCGCCAAAAGCAACGCGGCGCTCAGCACGCCCCGCCGCCAGGCAGGTTCACCGACCAAGATATACGATCTCCACACGCCGGTTCTGCTGGTACGCCCGGTCATCGTGCCCGTAATCCGCAGGGGTCTCCTCTCCATAACTGACGACCTCCAGCTGATCGCCGCCCACGCCCTCGGCCATCAACATCTGGCTGACCGACCAGGCGCGCCGCTCCCCGAGACCGAGATTGTACTCGCGCGATCCACGCTCGTCGGTGTGGCCCTCGAGCCTCACCTTCTGCTGCGTATTGTTCGCCAGCAGCTTTCCGTGGGCGATCAGGACCTCACGCGATGACTCGGTGAGTTCGCTGCTGTCGTAGTCGAAATACACCACGCGCACGGCGACGATACTGTCGGGATCATCCAGCGCGGTCAGGCTCAGGTCCGGGTCTTCCCCCAGCGGCGTGGCCTGGCCCACACCGGCCTCCCCGGCGGCACCTTCCTGCGCGGCTTGCGCTCCCTGTGCATCTGCCTCGGCCCCCGCGTCGCCGCGTTTCCCACCGGTGGACGAACATCCCCCCGACACCAGAAGCCCCACGGCCAGCCACGTCCCCCACGACCTAGATATGCCCATTGTCACCTCCCGTTGGTGGATTGAATTATTTTGGCGACGCCTTGATCCGGCAACCCGTCGCGGCACCGGAAATTCAGGTCGCGTCGCGCCCCTTTCCCGTCGCTCGCGGACACGATTCGATCACGAAAGGCGTTGAGCGCTGCGGCATGAGGCGATTGACGGAAAATGACATACCAGATTGCGCCGGATTTTCGTTTGTCTTCAAGGCGCGACAACAGTCGCATAGTCGAACGATGGAACGGTTGTCGCAACACAGAGGACGGATGAAAAGACAAGCAGGATGGTATGTCATTTGACAGAAATCGCCTTAGTCCGTAAACGGCGACCAGACCGGTTCACGGACATCCTCGTTACGCTGCCGCAATATCTGCCGCACCTTGCCGTCGACACTGACCGCCGCCAGCACACCCCGTCCCCGATTCTCCGCGGCATAGAGGATCATGCTGCCATTGGGGGCGAAACTGGGCGACTCATCCAGCCTGCCGTCGGTCAGCACCAGGAATTCCCCGCTCAGCAGGTCCTGCACGGCAATCCGGTCCCCGCTGCCGTCCTGATGAACCATCGCGATCCTGCTGCCATCCGGCGAGACGTCCGCGGCCGCATTGTAGCGCCCCTCGAAGGTCAGGCGTTTCGCCTTGCCACCTTTTGCGGGGACCTGGTAGAGCTGCGGACGGCCGCTGCGGTCGGAGGTAAACACGAGCGACTGCCCGTCCGGCATCCACACCGGACCGGTGTTGCTACCCTTGCCATGCGTGATCCGGGTCAGTTCGCCGGTTTCCCTGTCCATGACATACAGGTCCGGGGAGCGCCCGCCCGAAAGCGTCATTGCCAGGCGACGTCCGTCCGGGGACCAGGCGGGTGCGCTGTTGATACCCGCCCTGCCGGATACCTGGTTCCGTTGCCCGGTGGCCAGATTCTGCACGAAGATCTCGGGCCGGTCGTTTTCGAAAGATACATAGGCGAGCGACTTCCCGTCCGGCGACCAGGCGGGCGACATCAACGGCTTTGCCGAAGTGTAGACGGAGCGCGGGTCGTAGCCGTCGGAGTCCGACACCTCGAGTCGATAAACGACCTGGTCGCGCGGACCCCGGCTGGAGACGATGTAGGCGATGCGGCTGCTGAAGGCCCCGCGCTCCCCGACCAGGGCCTCGTAGACCTTGTCGCTGATCCGGTGCGCCGCCTTGCGCATCGTCGCCGGGGAGGCCGGAACGCTGTAGCCGCCCATCCGTTGGCCGTTGTAGACGTCGAAGATCTCGAACGAGACGGCCGTGTTTTCGGCGCCCTGCGGCGCCACCGAACCGGTCACGAGATACTCCACGCCCTTCTCGCGCCAGCGTGAAAAGTCTATCGCCTCCGCGGCCGAAACCTGCTGCGGGAACGACGACGGGGACAGTGGCGCGAATCTGCCGCTGCGCTTGAGGTTCGATTCGACGATACCGTCGACGGTATCCCCGTCACCCAGCGGCCCGGCGTGCCCCGCAAAAGGCAGAATGGCAATCGACAACGCGCCTTCCACGCCCTGGGTGATCTCGATTTCCAGGACGGCACCCGCGGGGGGCGCCGGAAGGCACAGGATCAACAGGGACAGGAGCAGGTGTCTGGTTTTCGTCATCGGGGTGTTTCGGGCCACCGTGTGATCAGCGAGCTGGATGAGTCCTGAATCCGCGAGGCTCCGGGACCGGTTCGAACCAGCATGAAGGATCGCAACCTACAACAACTTTCGCGAGACCGCGAGTCCGCGAAGCGCGTCGTGTCATTCCGGCGCGAAGGTAAACCGGACCTCTCTCTCGAAGACATCCGGACTCGGGGCCTTCGGCAGGGGCTCCGCACGACGGACCGCGTCTTCGACCGACTTTCGGAACGCCTGGTTTCCGGTACACCGTGTCACCTGAAAATTCTGAATATACCCGGTGGGGGTCTGTGTCACGTGGATTACACAGCGATCCTCCGATTGTACCCCCGCAGGCTCGCGCCACAAGCGCTGGATCCGTGCCTTGATGGAGTCCGCGTAGCGTAACCTCAGGGCGTTCAGCTCGGTTTCCCTTCGACGGGCCTCGGCCTCGCGAAGTTCCGCGTCCTCTGCCGCCTGAAGCTCGGATAATCGCTTCTGCTCGGCGAGGCGTCTGTCTTCTTCTTCCTTGTGCCGGCGCGCCTCGGCAGCCTTGCGCTCGGCCTCGACCTTCTTCGCCTTGGCCTCTGCGACCTCCCGCTTGCGCTTTTCCTCGACCTTGCGTTGCGTGGCTTCCCGTTCGATGCGTTCCTGTTCGGCCTGCTGTTCGCGCTGGCGCTTTATCTCTGCCTGCCGTTGCTCCTCGACCAGCCGTTTCTCCTCGGCCAACTTCTTCTGTTGCGCCTCGCGTTTCTCCTCGGCCAGCCGTTGCGATTCGGCCTTGCGGCGCGCTTTCTCCTCGCGCTCGTTCTCGACCTGTCGCTGACGCTCGGCCTCCTGCTCCCTGAGCAGGCGCGCCTGTTCTTCCTGCCTGGCCTTCTCTTCCTCGAGGCGTTTCGCCTCGTCCAGGCGCTGAAGTTCGCCGGCGTCGACTACGGTGGCCTTGATGCTCTCCACGCGTGGCGTGGCCGGCCGCAGATCGCGATCGGTAAACTGGAAACCGACGAAGATCAGCCCGATGGCCGCGGCGTTGACCAGCAGCGCCACGGCCAGCGATCCCGGAAGGTGACGCTGTCGTTCGGACACGCGTCACTCCCCTTCGGTGGTGTCATCCGGCATCTCCGTCACCAGACCGACACCCTCGACACCCGCCCCCTTGAGCAATACCAGGGCGGACACCACGCGTTCGTAGGGAACCGTGCGGTGCCCCTCGACATAGACCTTGTCCTTGCCGGTCTCCGCGACTCTCGCCGCGACCACCTCGCCCAGTTCCGTGTCGCTCAGCGGACTTCGATCGGGTTTGACGTAATACCTGCCGTCCACACCGACCTGCACCACGATCGGTTCGCTTGACCGGGTCTCCTCCGGCAACGGGCGCGACGGCGCCCTGGGCAGATCGATCTCTACGCCCTCCTGCAGCATCGGGGCGGTGACCATGAAGATCACCAGCAATACCAGCATGACGTCGATGTAGGGAACGACGTTGATCTCCGACATCGGACGCCGTCTGCGCCGGATGGGGCGCTCCAGATTCCTCATGGGATCTCCGGTCGGTTGCGTCGATTCGCACCCGTCACCCGTGGAACCCGGTCATGGCGATACCCGACCACGAATCAGCCGGTCTGTTCCGGGGTCGCATCCCGGTGCAGGACCTGACGTTGCAGCAACGCCGTGAACTCCTCCATGAAGATCTCGTACTGGTTGGCGAGGCGATCGACGTCGGTCGAGAAGCGGTTGTAGGCGATGACCGCGGGGATCGCCGCGAACAGACCCAGCGCCGTGGCGATGAGGGCCTCGGCAATACCCGGCGCCACCGTGGCCAGCGTGGCCTGCTGCATGTCCGCCAGCGCACGGAAGGAATTCATGATCCCCCACACGGTCCCGAACAGACCGATGTAGGGACTCGTGGATCCCACAGTCGCCAGAAACGACAGGTAGGCGTCGAGCGAATCCACCTCGCGCTGCAGGGCCACCCTCATGGAGCGGTGGGAACTCTCCACCAGTGTCGTGGCGCTCGCCCCTTCCTGGCGGTGCAGGCGAACGAACTCCTTGAAGCCGGCCGCGAAGATGTGCTGCATGCCGAACAGCTCGCTGGCGCCACGGATCCGCTCGTACATCTTGCCAAGGTCCACCCCCGACCAGAACCGCTCCTCGAACTCCCCGGCGATATCGCGCGCCTCGCGCAACATGCGCCACTTGCTGAAGATCATGGTCCAGGACACGACGCTCACGATCACCAGCAGCGCCATGACGATCTGCACCACGACGCTCGCCTCCGTCACGAGGCGGTAGAAACTCATGTCAACCTGCACGGGAGAGATCCTTTCGTAAGTTTTCGGGGATGGGCCTGGGGCGAAAAGATGCCGCGTCGAGGCAGGCCACCCTGACCTTCCCGTCGGCCGCGATCCCACCATCCGGCAGGATCACCTGCTGCGCGAACGCCACACTCGCGCGCTTCAGCGCCGGAACCGTGGCATTTACCTCGAGGAGGTCGTTGAAACGCGCCGGCCTGACAAAGTCAATACTCGCCGAACGCACGGCGAAGATCAGCCCCTGGTCCCGGATCAGTGCGTCCTGCTCGTAACCGAGGGCCCGAAGCCACTCCGTCCTCGCCCGCTCCATGAACCTGAGGTAGTTGGCGTAGTACACCACACCACCGGCATCGGTGTCCTCGTAGTACACGCGAACGGATAGGGTAAATCCGGCCAAAGGCAAACCGCCTTTCGTCAGTTGTGGAGAAGCAACTCACGGGGCCGGCGCGACCGCACCCCCTTCGAGACGTCTACGCCTTGTGGTAGATCTCCGCGCCCGTCTCCCTGAACTCGTCCGCCTTCTCGCGCATGCCGGTCTCGACCGCCACCTCCGGCGTTTCAATCCCCTGGCGCGCGGCATACTCCCGCACGTCCCGGGTGATTCGCATCGAGCAGAAATGGGGGCCACACATCGAGCAGAAGTGCGCCACCTTGGCCGATTCCTTGGGCAGCGTCGCATCGTGGAATTCCCGGGCGCGCTCCGGATCGAGACTGAGATTGAACTGGTCCTCCCAGCGAAACTCGAACCTGGCCTTCGACAGGGCGTTGTCCCGAAGCTGCGCCCCCGGGTGCCCCTTGGCCAGGTCCGCGGCGTGCGCGGCGATCTTGTAGGCGATGATCCCGTCGCGCACATCGTCACGGTCCGGCAGGCCCAGGTGCTCCTTGGGCGTCACGTAACACAGCATCGCCGTTCCGTACCAGCCGATCTGGGCCGCGCCGATGGCCGAGGTGATGTGGTCGTAGGCGGGCGCGATGTCGGTCGTCAAAGGTCCGAGGGTGTAGAAAGGCGCCTCGTAGCAGTGCCGGAGCTGCTCGTCCATGTTTTCACGGATCATCTGCATCGGCACGTGACCCGGACCCTCGATCATGACCTGGCAGTCGTGCTCCCAGGCGACCTTCGTCAGCTCCCCGAGGGTGCGCAGTTCGGAAAACTGGGCCTCGTCATTGGCGTCGGCGAGACAGCCCGGGCGCAGGCCGTCCCCCAGCGAGAAGGACACGTCGTAGGCCTTCATGATCTCGCAGATTTCCTCGAACCGCGTGTAGAGGAAACTCTCCCTGTGATGGGCGAGACACCACTTGGCCATGATGGATCCACCCCGAGACACGATGCCGGTCACGCGGTCGGCGGTCAGCGGCACGAAAGCGAGCCGCACGCCGGCGTGGATGGTGAAGTAGTCCACCCCCTGCTCGGCCTGCTCGATCAGGGTGTCCCGGAATATCTCCCAGGTCAGCTCCTCGGCCTTGCCATCGACCTTTTCCAGCGCCTGATAGATCGGCACGGTACCGATCGGCATGGGGGCGTTGCGCAGGATCCACTCGCGGGTCTCGTGGATGTGCTTGCCGGTGGACAGGTCCATCAGCGTATCTCCACCCCAGCGGGCCGACCAGACCATCTTCTCGACCTCTTCCTCGATCGAGGAGGTCACCGCGGAGTTCCCGATGTTCGTGTTGATCTTCACCAGGAAGTTCCTGCCGATGATCATCGGTTCGAGTTCCGGGTGGTTGATGTTGGCGGGGATGATGGCCCGCCCGCGGGCCACCTCGTCACGGACGAATTCCGGCGTGATCCGTTCGGGCAGGTCCGCACCGAAGGACTGACCCTTGTGCTGCCGCAGCAACCTGCGGTAGGCGGGGTCTTCGCGCAGCTCGTCGAGGCGCATGTTTTCCCGTATCGCGACGTACTCCATCTCGGGCGTGACGATACCGCGGCGCGCGTAGTGCATCTGGGTCACGTTGGCCCCGTCGGCGGCCTTCCTGGGTGTACGCAGGTGTCCGAATCGAAGATTCGCCAGTTCGGGGTCGGACTGACGGACTCTGCCGAACTCCGAGGTGGGTCCGTCGAGCAGACGGGTGTCTCCCCGCTCCCCGATCCATCCGGCGCGGACGTCGGGGAGCCCCTTCAGGAGGTCAATCTCCACGTCGGGATCGGTGAAGGGCCCCGAGGTGTCGTAGACGAAGACGGGGGGGTTGTGCTCGACCCCGATACCGGCGGGGGTCGGGGTCTGCCCGATCTCCCGCATCCCGACGCGAAGATCCGGCCGGGAACCCGTGACATAGATCTTGTGTGAGCTGGAAAACGGACGCGTCACCTCGTGTGAAACGCGGGCCGTCTTGCGAATGAAATCTTCGGGGATCGCGCTCATGGCATGGCCTCCGGTGGGGCGGAGGCCTCGCGCGGGCAAGCCGGGGATTCGACCTGCCCTGAAGCATTCCCTCCGCTGGTGCTAACCAGTTCAGGTTCCAAGGGTTTATCTCAGCGCCCTTGCAGGAACGCACCCCCAGCTTTCAGTCAGGTCACGGTATAGAATTCAGACGCTGTTTTCAAGGAGGGCGCGGCTGGTGTCCGAATGGCCCGGCCACACCCCGCGTCCGGTCACGCGCCCAGCGACTTGCGCAGCGCCCGCACCACGGTGCTGATGACATCGACGCGGGCGAACCGCTTGTCGTTGCCCGGGATCAGGTACCAGGGCGCGAACTCCGTGCTGGTCCGTGACACCATATCGTTGATCGCCTCGCGGTAAAGGTCCCACTTCTCGCGGTTGCGCCAGTCCTCTTCCGTAATCTTGTGCTGCTTGTACGGTGTCTGCTCGCGAAGCTCGAATCGGGCCAGCTGTTCGTCCTTGCCGATGTGTACCCAGAACTTCAGCAGCAGGTCGCCGCGCTCGGTCAGCTGCTCCTCGAAACTGTTGATCTGCCGATAGGCGCGCTGCCACTCCAGGGGTGTGGCGAAACCCTCGACGCGCTCCACGAGTACCCGGCCATACCAGCTGCGGTCGAAGATACGCATGTGCCCGGCACGCGGCACGTGGCGCCAGAATCGCCAGAGATAGTGGTGCGCCCGTTCCTCGTCGGTCGGCGCGGCCACCGAGATGGTGCGCCTGAGCCGGGCATCGACGGCCTGGGTCACCCGGCGTATCGCCCCGCCCTTGCCGGCCGCGTCCCAGCCTTCGAAAACGAAGATGCAGGCGCGCTTCTGGCGATAGGCCTCCCATGCCAGTTCGGTGAGCGACGCCTGCATTTCGGCAAGGCGTTCCCTGTAGTCCTTTTTTTTGAGTCGTTGACTGAGATCGACGGTGTCCAGCACCGTGAGGTCGCCCACGTCGGTGTCGCCCAGCGCACCCGCATCGGGCACGTCCGCGGCCGTCGCCGCCTCGTCCCCATGGATCGCATCCTCCATCGCCCGACACACCAGTTCCCCGGTCCTGATGTCCCGATAGTTCTCGTCCGTCGCCTCGATGATGTGCCAGGGCGCAACACCCGTGTCGGTGGCGCGGACGATCCGCTCGGCGATGGAGACGAACCGGGCGTATTCCTTTTTCTTCCCGGTATACTCCTTGGCCATGTTCCAGTAGCTTTGCTGGTCGTGCGAGCTCTGTTCCAGCCGCTCCTTCTGTTCCTGCCTGGGGAGGTGGAACCACAGCTTCACCAGCTTCGCCCCGTCCTGCGAGAGCATGCGCTCGTAGTCGTCGATGCGGTTCAGCTGTGCCTCGACCCGCCCGTCGTCCGCTTTCAGGTAGGCGTCGTCGATCACGTCGTTGTACCAGCCGCCGAAGAAGATCCCGATCGTTCCCCTCGCCGGCAGCACCCGCCAGTAGCGCCACGCCTTGGGGCGATCTTTCTCTTCGTCGGACTGCTCCCAGAACGACCAGTTTTCCAGGCCTCGTGTATCGAGCCATTCGTTCAGCCGATTCACCACGGACCCCTTGCCGGCGCCCTGGACCCCGGAAACGATGACGATGACCGGTGACGCCGTCTTGCCCAGTTCGCGCTGGCAGTTCAGCAGGCGCGTGCGCAATGCCGCCTCCTGCTCCTTGAATTCTTCCTTCGACAGTTTGTGTCCCAACTCCGCGGCTTCAAACACGGGCCCGTCCTCCTTTGGTTATCGTTCTGAAATTATAGACCCGCCGGTGGCGGCACGATCGGTTAATCCAGCGTGGACACTCCCCCGCCCCCCGGAATACCTGAGACCATCGAGATGCTACGCAGGCGCACTCACGGCGATCCGGCGGACTTGCCCGACACCCGCTTTGTCCGTAACCTTTAGCAGCCGCAGAAACGAGCCGATGGATCGAAAGTATGGAATTTGACCTCGACAAGGCGCGAATCAACATGATCGAGCAGCAGATCCGCCCCTGGGATGTGCTGGATCAGAGGGTGCTGGACACGATCGCCGCAATCCCCCGCGAAGACTTTGTCCCGCCGGCCTGGCGCAACCTCGCATTCGCCGACTTCGGGATCCCGCTCGGACACGGGCAGTTGATGATGGAGCCGAAACTGGAAGCGCGGATGCTCCAGGAACTGGAGATCGGACCCGACGACCACATCCTGGAGATCGGCACCGGCAGTGGTTACGTCACCGCCTGTCTCGCGCACCTGGGACGCGAGGTCGACAGTGTCGAGATCCACGAGGACTTTTCCACGGAGGCCACCGGCCGACTTCGGCGGGCGTCGATCGCCAACGCGACGCTGCTCACCGGGGACGCGGCATCCGGGTGGGACAGCGGCAAGCGCTATGACGTCATCGCGGTGACGGGATCACTGCCCGAATATCAAGCCGTTTTCGAGAATTCCCTGGTAACCGGTGGCCGCCTGTTCGTGATCGTCGGGGAACCGCCGGCCATGACCGCGCTTCTGGTAAGCCGCGCGAGCGAAACGGAATTTACCCGGTCGAGGCTGTTCGAGACCGTGCTGCCGCCACTCGAAAACGCCGTGAAACCGGCCGAGTTCGTTTTCTAGCGACTGTGCGGAATCTCACGCCCTCGGCCCTTCAGGAGTATCTGGAAACGGCGGACCCCGCCCCGCTCCTGCTGGACGTCCGGGAACCCTGGGAGTACCAGCGCGTGCATCTGTCCGATTCGCAACTGGTCCCGATGCGACAGATCCCCGCGGCGTCACAGTCGATGGAGAGCGACGAGGAGATCGTGGTGATCTGCCACCATGGGGTTCGCAGCCGCCAGGTCGCGATGTTCCTCGAGTCGAGGGGCTTCCGGCGAGTCATCAACCTGCAGGGTGGTATCGATGCGTGGGCGCGGGACCTCGACCCGTCGATGCCGACCTATTGATGTGCGGACCAGCGAATGTGGTCCTGTAACCGAGCCCGACGGCACAGTCACTTCGAACAAGGAGACCGGCTTTCATGTCGCTGATCCAAACCCTACGTAACGCGACCGTTTCAGCAATCCTGATTCCGGTCCTGTTAACAGGCACACGCGCCGGTGCCGAGGACCTCAATCAGGTCTACGATCTCGCCCTCACGCGGGACGCGATCTACCAGGCGGCCCAGGCCCAGTACCTTGCCGCGCGGGAGGCGTCGCCCCAGGCACGCTCCTTCCTGCTTCCCCAGTTCAACGCCTTCGGGGAATATGGCCGGTCCGACACCTCGATACGTAACGACCAGACATTCGGTGACCGCGACTTCGGCTCCGGACAGACGCAGTACGGCCTGAACGCCAGTCAGGTCATCTTTGACCGGGAGCTGTTCATCGGTCTCGACCAGGCCGAAAAAAGCGTCATGCAGGCCGAGGCCGAGGTCGAGGCCGCCCGGCAGGACCTGATCCTTCGGGTCGCGTCCGCCTATTTCGACGTGCTGTCGGCCGAGGACACCGTGCGCTTCACCGGGGCGGCCAAGGAGGCGATCTACAAGCAGCTCGAGCAGGCGGAGAAGCGGTTCGACGTCGGGCTCATCGCCATCACCGACGTGAAGGAGGCGCAGGCCGACTTCGACAATGCCCGCGCGCTGGAGATCGCCGCCATCAACGACCTGTCGATCGCGAAATCATCGCTCTGGGTCGTCGTCGGCGAGCGGCTGGGCGAGATCGCCAAACTCTCGGAACGCATGCCGCTGATCTCGCCGGAACCACAAGACATCCAGGAGTGGATCGACAAGGCGCTGGAACAGAACCTCGACCTCATCGCCACGCGTCTCGCCTCCGAGAACGCCCAGCTGGAGGTCAAGCGGCAACGGTCCGGTCACTATCCCAGGTTCGGTCTGGACGCGACGGCAAACCAGAATAACGCCGACGGGGGCACGTTCGGCGGACGGAACACCGGCACCCTGGGTTTCAACATCCGGATGGACCTGCCGATCTACTCCGGTGGTCGCGTCAACTCCCTCACCCGTGAGGCGCGGCACGATTTCCAGCGGGCGCAGGAGACCCTGGTCCAGACGCAGCGCGACACCACAAAACAGGCGGCGGACTCCTACCTCACCGTGCTGTCCAACATCAGCCGCGTGGAGGCCTTGAAGCAGGCAGTGGAGTCGAACCAGGCCTCTTACGAGGCGACGCAAGCGGGCTTCGACGTGGGGACCCGCACCTCGGTGGACGTGTCGCTGGCGATCCAGGGCCTGTTCTCGGCAGAGCGCGACTATGCCATTTCCCGCTACGAGTACCTCCTTGCGACGTTGAGCCTCAAGCGCTCTGCGGGCACGCTGACCGTGAACGATATCGAGAAGATCAACACCTGGCTGGACTGACCTTCGGGCGGACCGCGCGCGCCTCGTCGTGCATCTCGCATACCGGCTGGCGACCTGGCTGGCCCTGCCGGCGCTGATCACCTGGGTCGCGCTGCAGGCGCGCAAGGCGGGGGGCAGACGGTTTCTGCGCCAGCGCCTCGGCTGGTCGTATCCCTCGCTCGAAGGCACCCTCTGGTTCCACTGTGCATCGGTCGGCGAGGTGCAGACCGCCTGCCCCCTGGTACGAAGGGTCATCGAGACTTGCCCCGCGCGGCCCGTGGTCATCACCACCAACACGGCGACCGGTGCGCAGATCGTCGAAAGGACCTTCGGCGACAGCGTCACCCACGCCTGGCTGCCACTGGACTATCCCTCCGCAGTCGACCGGCTGCTGGGCGCCATCCGCCCGGTTTCCCTGCTGATCTGCGAGACTGAGATCTGGCCCAACCTGTACGATCGTTGCGCGTCGGGCGGAATACCCGTGGCGCTGTTCAACGCGCGACTCTCGAAGCGGACCCTGGAGGCACCGGGATTCGTTCGCACGCTCTATCGGGGCGCCCTGTCGCGGGTTTTCGCGATTCTCGCCCGGTCCGAAGACGATGCCCGGGGATTTGTCGCGCTAGGGGCGAGACCGGAGCGGGTTCGCGTACTGGGCAACCTGAAATACTCGGCCTGCGATGCGCCTGAATCGCCGGCGCAGACCGACCCGGTGGGACGGCCCTACTGGCTCGCCGCCTCGACCCACGACGACGAGGAGATTCGCCTGGACCGCATCTGGCAACGAATCGCGATGCCGTGTCTCCTGCCGGTCATCGCCCCGCGCCACCCGGATCGAGGCGCCGCCATCCACGAGGCACTGACCCGGGCCGGCAGACGGGTGGCCAGGCGCAGCGCCGGCGATGCCGTCGGGCAGACAACGGACGTCTATCTGGCCGACACCCTAGGCGAGTTGCCCCGCCTGATGCGCCATGCGTGTTTCGTCTTCATGGGCGGATCTCTCATCCCCTACGGGGGTCACAACGTGCTCGAGCCCGCCCGCCTGGGCAAGGCGATCGTCACAGGGCCGCACACCTCGGATTTCAGGGAGGAGATCGAACTGCTCTCGAAAAACGATGCCCTGATACAGGTGGAGGACGACGCGGGGCTCGAACGCGTCATGATGGAACTGATTCACGACGATACGCGGCGGGAGGCCCTGGGACGCCGTGCGCTGGAGATCACCCGCGCAGAGGACCGAATCGCGGAAGACTATCTCCATGCCCTCGGAGCACTCGGGCTGCTGCCGGAGTGTACCGGCTGGAGGTAGGATGCGGTGAACCTGGGAACGGCTTCGCGACTGGACAGAAGGCTTCGCAGACCGGATTGGCGATGGCGCAATCCGACACATTCGCTGTCGGGTTGTCGCGTTACGTTGCGCCAACACGGCCTGCGCAGATTGCCGGAGGTTCCCGGACTCAGGCCTGCGGCGGTTTTCCCGCCTCGCGGCGGTCGAGAATGGCGCCGAAACCGGACGTGATGGGATAGCGCCGGTCCTTGCCGAAGGCGCGGCGCGTGATGCGCACCCCCGGCGGGGCCTGACGTCGCTTGTATTCGTTTCTCAACACCATCTTGACCACGCGCGACACGGTGTCCTCGTCGTAGCCACTGGCAACGATCCGGTCGATCGACCAGTCGCGCTCCACGAACATCTCCAGGATCGGGTCGAGTTCCGAGTAAGGTGGCAGGCTGTCCTCGTCCTTCTGGTCCGGGGCGAGCTCGGCCGAAGGCGGGCGCGTGATCACGCGTTCGGGGATCACCGTCGCGTGGCGATTCCGGTATCGCGCCAGGGCGAAGACCCTGGTCTTGGACACGTCCTTCAAGGGCGCGAATCCGCCCGCCATGTCTCCGTACAGCGTGGCATAACCCACCGCCATCTCACTCTTGTTGCCCGTGGTCAGCACCAGCCGGCCGAATTTATTCGAGTACGCCATCAACAGGATGCCACGAATCCTGGCCTGGATGTTTTCCTCGGTCTCGTCGGCGGACAACCCTTCGAAGGGCACCGCGAGCGATTGCAGGAAGGCCTCGAAGGGCGGTTCGATGGAGATCTCGTCGTACGCCACCCCCAGCGCTCCGGCCTCGGCCCGGGCGTCTTCCAGACTCATTGACGAGGTATAGCGCGAGGGCATCATCACCGCGTGCACCGAGTCTGCGCCCAGGGCATCGACCGCGATCGCAAGGGTCAGCGCCGAATCGATGCCACCCGACAACCCGATGATCGCACCCCTGAATCCGTTCTTCCTCGCATAGTCACGCACACCGAGGACCAGGGCGCGGTAAATGCTCTCGAGTTCGTCGAGCGGCGCGGCGCTCGCCCCGACCGGCAGAATATCGTGCCGCGCCCCCGACCAGGTGACGCACCACAGCCCCTCCTCAAAGGCCGGGGCGCGCAGCCTGATGCCGCCGTCGGCCCCCATGACCAGCGATTCCCCGTCGAAGACGAGTTCGTCCTGCCCACCGACCTGGTTCACGTAGACCACCGGCAGACCGGTTTCGCCCGCCCGGGCCGCAAGGACGGCCTCTCGCTCCTTGTACTTGCGCAGGTGGTAGGGCGATGCATTGAGGTTGACGAGCAGTTCGGCGTCGTCACGCGCGGACTCCGCGGCGGGACCGGGCTCCCAGATGTCCTCGCAGACCGTGACTCCCACACGTACGCCGCCGGTTTCCACGACGCAGGGCACATCGCCCCGCGTGAAATACCGCTTCTCGTCGAAGACCCGATAGTTGGGCAGCAGACGCTTGTGATAGATCGCCGCGACCCGTCCGTCGCGGAGCAGCGCCGCCGCGTTGTAGATCCGGCCGCCGGATTCGAGCGGCAGGCCGACGAGGACATCGATACCGGTCATCCTGCCCGTCAGCCACTCCAGCGCGGCGCTGACCCGTCGATGCAAGCCGGGGCGAAGCACCAGGTCCTCGGGGGGATATCCGGTGAGGGAGAGTTCCGGAAAGACGACCAACCCCGCGCGATACCGGTCACGGGCCTCGGCGGCGAACGCCACGATCCGATCCGCGTTGCCCTCGATGTCCCCGACCAGCGGATTGAACTGCGCCAGGGCAATGACAAAATCTCCGCTCACCGGCAACGCTCAGCCCCGGGATCTGGTGGCGCCGGTCAGCAGCCCCCCGAGTCGCTCGCCCATATCGGCCGGCGAGCGCACCACCGAGACTCCTGCCGACTCCAGCGCCGCATACTTCTGCTCCGCCGTACCCTGGCCACCGGAGATGATCGCGCCGGCGTGCCCCATTCGCTTGCCGGGCGGCGCGGTCACCCCGGCGATGTAGGCCACGACAGGTTTGCTTACGTGGTCGCGGATGAATGCCGCGGCCTGCTCCTCGGAGGCGCCGCCGATCTCGCCCACCATGACGATACCCTGGGTTGCGGGATCGTCCTCGAACAGGCGCAGGCAATCCACGAAGTCCAGGCCGTGTACCGGGTCGCCGCCGATGCCGATACAGGTGCTCTGCCCCAGGCCGTTCAGGGTCGTCTGGAATACCGCCTCGTAGGTCAGGGTGCCGGAGCGGGACACGATACCGATGCTGCCGGGCCGGTGTATCGCCCCCGGCATGATGCCCACCTTGCACTCGCCCGGCGTAATCACGCCCGGGCAATTGGGGCCGATCAGTCGCGACGCACTTCTCTCCAGTACGTCGCTGACCTCCAGCATGTCCAGCACCGGCACGCCCTCGGTGATGCAGACGATCACCCGGATCCCCGCGTCGACCGCTTCCAGGATCGCGTCGGCGGCGAACGCGGGCGGGACGTAGATCATGCAGGCATCCGCTGCGGTCTCGCG
This sequence comes from Pseudomonadota bacterium, assembly GCA_034722015.1. Classification (GTDB taxonomy): domain Bacteria; phylum Pseudomonadota; class Gammaproteobacteria; order JAJDOJ01; family JAJDOJ01; genus JAJDOJ01. The sequence continues at coordinate 11,779 of JAYENI010000168.1, read as the reverse complement.
CACCGCCCCCTCGACCGTATTGAACACGGGCAATCCCAGATGCTGCTGCCCGCCCTTGCCCGGCGTGACGCCACCGACCAGTTTTGTGCCGTAGGCCAGGGCCTGTTCGGAATGGAAGGTGCCCTGCCTGCCCGTGAAACCCTGACAGATGACGCGCGTGTCGCGGTTGACCAGAACGCTCATGCCGCCGTCTCCGCAGCCGCAACGACCTTTCGCGCCGCGTCGGTAAGTCCGTCCGCGGAGATGATGTGCATCCCGCTGTCGGCGAGGAGTTGCCTGCCCTGGTCCACGTTGGTGCCTTCGAGCCTGACCACGAGCGGCACTGCGACATGCGCCTCCTCGACCGCCTTGAGGATGCCTTCGGCGATCAGGTCGCAGCGAACGATTCCGCCGAAGATGTTGACCAGGATCGCGCGCACGCTGTCGTCCGAAAGGATAAGTTTGAACGCCTCGGCGACGCGTTCCGCGGTCGTACCCCCGCCGACGTCGAGGAAGTTCGCCGGCTCGCCGCCGTGCAGCTTGATCAGATCCATGGTGGCCATGGCGAGCCCGGCGCCGTTGACCATGCAGCCAATGTTCCCGTCGAGACGAATGTAGTTGAGATCATGCTCGGCGGCCTCGGCTTCCGCCGCGTCTTCCTGACTGATGTCGCGCATCTCCAGCAGGTCCGGGTGCCGGTACAGGGCGTTGTCGTCCAGGTTGACCTTGGCGTCCAGCGCAAGCAGATCACCCGCATCCGTCACCACCAGCGGATTGATCTCGACGAGGCTGGCGTCGCACTCCTGGAACAGGCGATAGAGCCCGGTCAGTATTTTTCCGAGCGGGCCGATCTGCGTCTTGTCGAGACCCAGCGCGAATCCGAGCTTGCGGACCTGGTAAGGAGACAGACCGGCAACCGGGTCCGCGGCCTCGGTCAGGATTCTGTCGGGCGACTCCGCGGCGACGGCCTCGATATCCATGCCGCCTGCCGCCGACGCCATGACCGTGACCCGCCGTGTCGTCCGGTCCACCAGCATGCTCAGGTAGTATTCGTGCCGAATGCCCGTCAACGGCTCGATCAGCAGCGTGTGAATCGGAAGTCCCCGGCTGCCGGTCTGGTGCGTCGACAGCGTCGCGCCCAGCAGGGCGCTCACCGCCTCGCGCAGCGCCGAGTCATCACGCGCGATCCTGACGCCTCCCGCCTTGCCCCGCCCGCCGGCATGAACCTGCGCCTTGACGACCCAGCCCTCGCCGGGGAGCGTCGAGGGAACGGCGTCGATATCGCCGGTCTCGCGCGCGAGGACGGAATCCGGTACCGGGATTCCGAAACGCCTGAACACTGCCTTGGATTGGTATTCGTGTAGATTCATGACCGTCCGGGGTGTGAGGTATCCGGGTGTCCGTTGCGGGCTCGGTGGGAGGGCAAGCCACCGCCACACGGTATCCGCACGAACCGGCACTCTGCGACGCCGGTTCGCATTTAGAACTTGTACCCATTTTCCGCGGGCAGGACTACTATAGCGCCTATCTCACGCCTTCGCCGGGTTGTCCGGCGCCATGGATATGTCGTGATTCTTCGTTCGGGTGGAACGCACCGGACAGCGTTCCGACACCCCTCAGGAACCACCACGATTCGATACCGGTAACATGCCCCGATCGCCCATGACTTTCGCGGTAACACCGGTCGCCCTCCCGGTCCATCCCGACACGCGGCCCGACCGCTGACCCGCCGCGGATTCCGGACCATGTTTTCCAGTCCCGCCGGCACTGTTCAGCCAGTGACACCGCAGTGGAAGGCCCTGGTGGTATTCAACCTCTACCGCATCGGCATCGCGGGACTTTTACTCCTGTTGTATCTCAACGAGAAGCCGCAGTTCCTGGGTTCGTACCTGCCGGACCTGTATACCTATGCCAGTGTTGCGTACATCGCCCTGACCGCATTGTCGTTCATCGCCGGTTACCAGCGATCGCCCCCGTTTCCGTTGCAGGTCTATGTCATGGCCCTGGCCGACATCGCGGCTATCACCGTGCTGATGTACAGCAGCGGCGGCGCCACGACCGGGTTGGGCATGCTGATGATCGTCGCCGTGGCCGGCGCAAGCATGCTCATGCCGGGCAGGCATGCGCTGTTCTTTGCGGCTATCGCCTCGATCACGGTCCTGCTCGAAGAATTCTACGCGTACATCGGTCATCGCTTCGAGACCACGGCGTACAGCCAGGCGGGTATCCTCGGCGTCGCGCTCTTCGTGACCGCCTGGCTTGCCATGACGCTGGCGCGCCGGCTGCAACAGACCGAGATGCTCGCATTGCAGCAAGGCATCGATCTGGAAGACCTCGCGGAGCTGAACCGCCACATCATCGACCGCATGTCCCAGGGCGTCATCGTTGTCGACGAGAAGGGAAACATCCGCCAGGTCAACCAGACCGCCTGGCACCTGCTGGGCAGACCGGTCGTCGGGCACAACCGCCCTCTGCAGGATGTGTCCTACCCGCTGAACCGCTATCTGACTCGGATCCGCGAACGACCGGAAGAAGCGCAACCCGACATGTCCGTCATCCAGGGTCTGCGGGTGCGCGCCGCGCACATCAATCCGGGGTCAGCGCAACGCGGTTGTGTCCTGTATCTCGAGGACGCCGCCGAGATCAATCGGCACGTACAGGAAACGAAACTCGCCTCGCTGGGACAATTGACCGCCAGTATCGCCCATGAGATTCGCAACCCGCTCGGGGCCATCGGCCATGCGGCCCAGTTGCTGCAGGAATCGGAGCACCTCGATGCCGACGATCTCCGCCTGACCGGCATCGTCAACGACCAGACCCGACGGATGAACGCCATCATCCGCAATATCCTGCAACTTTCCCGGCGTGACCCCCCGAGGCAGGAAGGCATCGCATTGATTCCCTGGCTGATTGAGTTTTCCGGAGAATTTTCCCGCGTGCGGAAATTGCCGGTCGAGTCGATCAACGTCAGTTCGGCCCGGGACGCCATCGGAGTCGTCTTCGACCCGGGACATCTTCACCAGATCATGTGGAACCTTTGCGTCAATGCGTTCAAGTACGGCAGGGACGACGACGAAGAAGCGAGAATCGATATCCGGGTCGGTGACGCGCGCGACACGGGGGCGCCCTATGTCGACGTTATCGATCATGGGCCCGGTATTCCCCCCGGGGACCAGGCGCGATTGTTCGAACCCTTCTACACGACCAGTACCAGCGGCACCGGCCTCGGACTCTACGTCTCCAGACAACTCTGCGAAAAGAACGGCGGTGCGATGACGTATATCCCCAGCCCCTCGGGCGGCAGCTGTTTTCGGGTCCAGTTCTCGAGACAGCCCGCCTGACGGACCGTCACCCGGCCGGAATGAGCCTGGACACGTTCCGCACCCGCATCCAGACCCCGCGGGACGTGCGGATCTCCCGTCGTCCGCTATGCTCAGGACACGGCCTCGCGACGCATCGGATTGTATCTCCGGGTGCCGGAGGGGCTCCAAAACCACAATGAACCATGTACCGGACCCATGAACTGGAATGGAATCGTCGTCCTGGCATCGACCCTGCTGCTGTTCTCGACGCTATCCGGCACCGGGCCTGGCCGGACCAGCCAGGCCGAAGAAGCGAAAGGGCCCGGCGACTTCGAGACCCGCGTGTTCGAGGAACTGAACCTGGCGCGGACGAACCCGGACCAATACGCCGAATTCGCACGCGAGCTGCGAGAGCGCTATGACGGTTTGTACATCAAACGTCCCGACGAACCCACGATCATCACGAACGAGGGTATGGTGTCCCGGACAGGGGGCACCGGGACAATATCTTCAACCCCTACTTGCGCGTAATCGGCATCGCCTGTGGCGCGCACCCGCTATATCAGCACATGTGCGTCATGACCCTGGCAGCGGCCTACAAAGATG